>DASSPJ010000153.1:0-17191 GCA_035699665.1 Candidatus Limnocylindria bacterium | reverse complement strand
GGGATGTCGGCGAATCGGTCACCCACGCTCCGGCGCATGCCGCCACTGGGTAATTGGCAATATCAGGGCCCGCGAGCCCGCCAAGCATGCCGCCACGGGGTAATTGGCAATATCAGGACCCGCGAGCCTGCCGGCAGGGCGTCCGCAACCCGCGTCCCCATGGCTATGCTCCGATCCCATGGATGAGCGCCACCTCGGCCGCAGCGGGCTGCGCGTCACGCGACTGGGTCTCGGCCTCGCGGCGCTGGGCCGACCCGGCTACGTCACGGTGGGCCACGGGGCCGACCTCGCCGGCGTGACCGATGTCGACGCGCTCGAGGCGCGCACCCACGCGGTCCTGGACGCGGCCTTCGAATCCGGCATCCGATACCTCGACGCCGCACGCTCGTACGGGCGCGCGGAGGCATTCCTGGCCTCGTGGCTCGCGACGCGGGACATCGGTCCGGGTGCGGTCGCCATCGGCACCAAATGGGGCTACACGTATACCGCCGGCTGGCGCGTCGACGCCGAGCAGCACGAGGTGAAGGATCACTCCATCGCCACGCTCCGCCGCCAGTGGAGCGAGACCCGCGCGCTGCTGGACGGCCGGGTCGACCTGCTCCATGTCCACTCCGCCACCCTCGAGTCGGGGATCCTCGAGGACGTCGCGGTCCACGATGCGCTTGCCGCGCTGCGGGCCGCCGGGGAGGTGCGCGCGCTGGGGCTCAGCCTGTCGGGCGCGGGCCAGGCGGCCACGCTGCGCCGCGCCGTCCGCATCGAGCGCGACGGGCGACCGCTCTTCGACGCGGTCCAGGCCACCTGGAACGCGCTCGAGCCGTCGATCGGGCCGCTGCTCGGCGAGGTGCACGACGCCGGGCTGGGGGTCATCGTCAAGGAGGCGCTCGCCAACGGGCGCCTGGTGCGTGGACCGGAGGCTGCCGTCGTGGCCGAGCACGCGCGGCGCCTCGGAACGACGGCCGACGCGCTCGCCCTGGCCCACGCGCTCGCCCAACCGTGGGCCGATGTCGTGCTGCTCGGCCCCGCGACCGTCGAGCAGCTGCGGTCGAACGTGGCGGCGCTCGACGTGGAGCTCGACGAGGAGGCAGCATCGGCGCTGCAGGAACTGGCGCAGCCGCGCGCCGCGTACTGGGCCGATCGGGCGGTGATGTCGTGGTCCTGACCGCCTCGAACGGTTGACGGGGGCATAGACTCGCGACGTGGCCATCTGCGGACAGTGCGGGCGGGAGAGCCCCGAGGACTTCGGCTTCTGTCCCGGCTGCGGCGCGCCACTCGCGGGGACGCCGGCCGGACGCGAGGTGCGCAAGGTCGTCACGGTCCTGTTCTGCGACCTGACCGGCTCGACCGAGATCGGCGACCGGACCGATCCCGAAGCGCTCCGTGCGCTGATGCGCCGCTACTACGAGACGGCGCGAGTCGTCCTGGAGCGGCATGGCGGCACCGTCGAGAAGTTCGTCGGCGACGCGGTGATGGCGGTGTTCGGCATCCCGGTCGCCACCGAGGACGACGCACTGCGCGCGGTGCGCGCAGCGGTCGAGCTCCGCGACACGGTGCACGAGCTGGGGCTGGAGGCGCGCATCGGGGTCAACACCGGCGACGTGGTGGCCGGCGAGGGCGACACGCTGGTCACCGGCGACGCGGTCAACGTGGCCGCCCGACTCGAGCAGGCAGCCGGCGCCGGCGAGGTGCTGCTCGGCGATGAGACGCTCGGCCTGGTCCGCGACGCGGTCACCAGCGAGCCGGTGAGCCTGACCCTCAAGGGGAAGCCGGAGCCGATCACCGCGCATCGGCTCGTCGCGCTCGACCCGGCCGCGGCGGGCCTGACCAGGCGCCTGGATCGACCGATGGTCGGCCGCCAGCGTGAGCGCGACCGGCTGCGCGCCGATTTCGAGGATGCCGTGGCGTCACGGTCCAGCCGGCTGTTCACGCTCATCGGTCCGGCGGGGGTGGGCAAGTCCCGCCTGGTCGCCGACTTCCTCGAGGGGGTCGCCGATGCGGCGCGCGTGGCGCGCGGGCGCGCCCTCTCGTACGGCGAGGGGATCACCTACTGGCCGCTGGTGGAGATGCTGATCCAGCTGGGGATCGAGCCGGCGGAAGCGATCCGCTCCTCGCCGGCCGACACGCAGCTCGCCACCCGGGCGCTGTTCGAGGCGGTGGCGGAGGCGCAGCCGCTGGTCCTGGTCCTCGACGACCTGCAGTGGGCCGAGCCCCCGATGTTCGACCTGGTCGAGCACATCGTCGACTGGTCGCGCGACGCACCGATCTTCGTCCTGTGCATCGGCCGCCCCGAGCTGCTGGACGTGCGCCCCGGCTGGGGCGGCGGGAAGACGAACGCCACCTCGATCGTCCTCGAGCCCCTGGGTGAGGCCGAGTCGGCCGAGCTCGCCGGCACGCTGCTCGGCGACCTCGAGCTGGACGCCGAGACGCGCGCCCGCATGCTGGCCATCGCGGAGGGGAACCCGCTCTTCCTGGAGGAGATGGCGGCCCTGGCCCGCGAGGCTGACGGCACGGTCAGCGTGCCGCCCACCATCCGGGCCCTGCTCCAGGCGCGCCTCGACACGCTCAGTGACGCCGAGCGCACGGTGGTGGAGCGCGGCGCGGTGGAGGGCAAGGTCTTCCACCGCGGCGCCGTGACAGCGCTCTCGCCGGCGCCGCAGCGCGAGACGATCGCCGGGCAGCTGCTGGGACTGGTGCGCAAGGAGATCGTCCGGCCGGACCGCACGCAGTTCGCCGGCGACGACGCGTTCCGCTTCCGCCATCTGCTCATCCGCGACACGGCCTATGACTCGCTCCCCAAGGCGGTGCGCGCGGAGCTTCACGAGCAGTTCGCGGGGTGGCTCGACACCCACGGTGACCTCGTCGAGCAGGACGAGCTGGTCGGCTATCACCTGGAGCAGGCCGCGCGCTACCGGCTCGAGCTCGACGAGACCGATGCCGCGGCCCTGCGCAACGCGACGGCGGCGGCCGCGCGGCTCGCGCGGGCGGGACACGCCGCCTTCGCGCGGGGCGACCTCAACGCAACGAGCAACCTGCTCGGCCGGGCCCATGCCCTGTTCCGCGCCGGGCCCGAACGGCGTGCCGTCCTTCCGGAGCTGATTGCCGCCCTCGACCGGCTGGCTCGCGCCGCCGAGGCAGAGGTGCTGGTGCGGGAGCTGGAGCTGGGGAGCGAGGTGGACCGTGCGGCCGCGGCGGTGGCGCGCATCGACCTTGATCCACTGGCCAGCGGGTCGATGAGCGTCCTGATGGCGCGACTGGACGAGGCGGAGCGGGTGTTCCGCGAGGCGAACGATCGGTTGGGCCTGGCCCGCGTCGAACGGGGACGGGCCGTCCTGGCCTGGGTGGCCTGCCGCGGCGATCTCAGTCACGCTGCCTACCGACGCGCGTGGGACGAGTTCGAGGCGATCGGGTACACCGCGCTGCAGGACGAGCTGTTCGAGATGATCATTGCCAGCGGCGCCTTCGCGGGGAACTCGGTCGACCAGCAGCGTGAGCTCCACGAGCAGCTGGTGGCGCGGATGCGCCGCGACGCCGGGCCGCTCCTCCGCGCGGCAGCCGAGCTGACCGCGGTGCGGATCGCCTTCCTGGGTGGCCAGGCCGGGTACGCCGATGTCGAGTCCGCCTCGCTGCGCCACGCGACCCTGCAGCGACAGACCGGTTCCGAGGTCGGATACTGGACCGCCTTCGGGTTCCTCGCGTTCGCCGCCGACCTGGAGGGGCGTCTCGACGAGACGGAGCGCCTGTGCCGTCTGCGGGCGGAGGGACTGGGTGCGATCGGCGACCGCCGAGTGTTGGCGAACGTGCTGGGAGATTGGGCGGTCACGCTGGCGCGCCTCGGCGATGCGCAGCAGGCCCTCGTGCGAGTGGCGCAGGCGCGCGAGATCGTCCGCGAGGAGGATCTTGCCGACCGCATCGTCATCGAGCTCGGGGAGGGGATGGCCCGGGCGGTGCTCGGCGACGGGTCTGCCGCGAGGGCCGCGGTCGTGGAGGCGAGGAGGATTGCCGCCGGCATCGTCATGTGGCCGGTCACCAGCCAGCTCGACCGCGTCGACGGGCTGATCCGGCTGCGGGAGGGCGACGCGGCCGGCGCTCGCGACATCGGTGCAGTTCTGGTCGCCGACGCGGAGTCGCGGGGGATGCCGCGCATCGCCGACGCGTACCGGCGTCAGCTCATCGAGCCCGCCGAGCGGATGCTCGCCGCCCAGTGACCTCCCGCGCGTGGACGCTCGTGGCGGTGGTGCTCGCCTCGGGCATCGTGTTCCTCGACTCGACGGTGGTGAACGTCGCGCTGGAGCGGATGGGACGCGAGCTGCCCTCGACCCTCGTCGGCCGCTACGAGGGGCAGTCCTACGTCACCAACGGCTACCTGCTGACCCTCTCGGCGCTGCTCATCCTGGCAGGGTCGCTGGCCGACACCTTCGGGCGACGCCGCCTGTTCCTCATCGGTCTGGCCGGCTTCGGGGTCGCGTCGGTGGCGTGCGGCCTGGCACCGAGCATGGAGGTGCTCGTCCTCGCGCGGCTGGTCCAGGGCGCCTTCGGTGCCCTGCTGGTGCCGACCTCACTGGCCCTCATCACCGCTGCCTTCTCCGGTCCCGAGCGTGGCCGCGCGTTCGGGGTCTGGGCGGCCGCGTCGAGCGCGACGACGCTGGTCGGCCCGCTCGTCGGGGGCTTCCTGGTCGACACCGTCTCCTGGCGCGTCGCCTTCCTGATGAACGCGCCGCTCGTCGTGGCCGGGCTGGTCATCGGAGGCCGCTTCATCGCCGAGAGCCGTGACCCGGACGCGCGCCGCCTCGACTGGGTGGGTGCGTTCGTCGTGGCCGTGGCGGTGGGAGGCCTCTCCTTCGGCCTCACCCGCGGGCAGGAACGATCCTGGGCCGATGCGCTGGCCTGGGCCTCCCTCGGCGCCGGCATCGTGGCCACCGTCGCCCTGGTGCCACTGATGCGGATGCGGCGCGATCCGCTGGTGCCGCCGTCGCTCTTCGCGTCGCGCAACTTCACGGTCACCAACGTGAGCACGCTGCTCGTGTACGGCGCGCTGTATGTCCAGCTGTTCATCCAGGCGATCTTTCTCCAGGGCACGCTCGGCTACTCGGCCCTGGCCGCGGGCCTGGCAGGCCTGCCGACGTTCCTGCTGCTGACCCTCTTCTCGACCTCCATCGGCGCGTGGGCCGGCCGGGCGGGTCCGCGCTGGTTCATGGCTGTCGGACCGGCCGTCATGGCGCTCGGCCTCGCCTGGTACCTGCGCCTGCCGGTCGAATCGGCAGCCTGGCCGGCGGCGCTCACCGAGCCCGGCACGCTCCTCCCGCCGCCCGGCTACCTGGTCGACGTGCTGCCGGCGAACCTGCTCTTCGGGATCGGCATCGCCCTGCTCGTGGCTCCCCTGACGACGGCCCTCATGAGCTCCATTCCCGAGCGCAACGCCGGGCTCGCCTCGGCGATCAACAACGCCGTCAGCCGCATCGGGCCGCTGGTCGCCGGCGCCCTGATCTTCGTCGCGGTGACCGGCACCTTCTACGGCGTCGTCGGTGACCGGGTTCCCGGCACCGACGTGACCGATCCGGCCGTGCGCCGCACGCTGACGCCGCTCAACCCACCGGGCCCCGGCGCCACCGCGGAGGAGGCCGCTGCCGCGCGCATCGGCTCGGTCGAAGCGTTCCGCGTGGCGATGCTGCTCGCTGCGCTCCTGTGCGTCGCCGGCGCGGCGGTGAACGCGGCCGGCATCCGCAATCCCCGAGACGAGGGTTCGCGGCTTCACGCCGGCGATGAATCGCTGGGTTGACGCCCGACGGTGGCTCCCGGGCCACGCCTCTTCGATTCATCGGTATCCCTGTAGCCCCGAAGGCCTGATTCAGGGCCGCCAGGCCACGCAGGCACCGATGAATCGGCGATACGACGCCCGGCGGCGGCTCCCGGGCGTCGAACCTGCGACAGGTCGAGGGCGCCGTGCCGGCTCAGGCCGCCAGGACCGATGCGGGGCGCGAGCGCGGCGCTATCATGCGGCCGCCCCCAACCGCCCGCCGCACTGAGGAGCGCCACCCATGTTCCCGATCGGTGACGAGAACGAGCCCGGCCACGGACCGGCGATCGTGACGCTGGCCTTCATCGCGATCAACGTGCTCGTCTTCCTGGTGCTCCAGGGCGCGGGGAGCGCGGCCGGCGAGGAGTTCACCTACGGCTACAGCGCGGTGCCGCTGGAGATCACCACCGGGCAGGACCTGACGACCCCGCAGCCGATCGAGATCGACGGCCAGACCTACGGCGTGCCGCAGGAGCCGGGCCCCGACCCGATCTGGCTGACCCTCATCACCAGCATGTTCATGCACGGCGGCTGGCTGCACCTCGCGGGCAACATGCTCTTCCTGTGGGTCTTCGGCGACAACGTCGAGCACCGCGTGGGTGCCATCCGCTACGTCATCTTCTATCTCGTGGCGGGCGTCATCGGCTCGCTGGCGCAGATCGCGATCAACACCGATTCGCCGATCCCCACGCTCGGCGCATCGGGCGCCATCTCGGGGGTCCTGGGCGCCTACCTGGTCATGTTCCCGGGGAACCGGGTCACCGTCTTCCTGTTCCGCATCGTGACCCAGGTCCCGGCGCTGGTGGCCATCGGCCTGTGGGCGGCGTTCCAGTTCATCAACGGCATCGGCGCCTTCGCGGTGACCGAGGAGACGGCTGGCGGCGTGGCCTACATGGCGCACATCGGCGGCTTCGTGGCCGGGCTCGCGGCTGGCTTCCTGTTCCGGACGATGGGCGGCGGGGGTCCCTCGCGGCGCGACGGGGAGGCGCGCTCGGCCTTCGGGTGAGCGGCGCCGTGGCGGCTCGCGATCGGGGGCAGCCGGACGGCGGCCTGTTCGGGCCGGGAAGCATGGCCTGGCGGGTCGACCGCGAGGTGCTGGTCCTGGGCGGCGGGACGTGCGCCCTGCTGCTTCAGCTGGCGCATCCGGCGGTCGCGGCCGGGGTTGCGCAGCACTCGACCTTCCGTGACGAGCCGTTCGCCCGCCTGCGGCGCACGCTGGCCGCCACGTTGGCCGTCGTCTTCGGCACCACGCCACGCGCCGAGCGGGCGCTGACGCGCATCGACGCCATCCACGGCGCTGTCCGTGGCACGGTGCCGGAGAGCGGCGAGCCGTACGAGGCGCGCGACCCGCGGCTGCTGCTGTGGGTCCACGCCACGCTGGTCGACACCGCGCTGCGCATCTACGACCGCTTCGTGGCGCCGCTCGACGCCGCGGCGGCGCAGACGTACCACGCCGAGGCCCGCCGAATCGCGGTCCGCCTCGGGGTGCCGGAGGGGGTCGTGCCCGCGACGCTGCCCGAGCTGCGGGCGTTCATGGCCGGCATGGTGGCCAGCGGCGAGGTGCGCGTCTCGCCGACCGCCATGCGGCTGCGCGAGGCGGTCCGCTACCCGACGCGCGTCCCGCCGCGCTTCGTCTGGGACATCGCCCACCTGGCGAGCGACTCGGTCATGCATCCGGAGCTGCGGCGTCAGTACGGCATTCCGTGGTCGGCGAGCCGCGAGGCGGGGATGCGTCGCATCGCGGCCGTATCGTGCCGCCTGCTGCCCCTGGTGCCCGGGCCGCTGCGCCACCTCCCCCAGGCACGTGCCGCGGAGCGCCGGCTCGGCCGCTGACCATCGGGCGCGCTATCATCACCGCGCCCCGACCGCCCAGCCCCGTGCACCAGGTCGCGCCCCCCTCGGGGACGAGCGCGACGGAGGATTGCTTGACCCGATACGCGACCCTGGCCCTTGCCGCCGCCGTCGCCACGTTCGTGCTCATCAGTGCCGGCGGGCTCGTGCGCGCGACGGACTCCGGGCTCGCCTGTCCCGATTGGCCGGGCTGCTTCGCCTTCAACGACTGGATCCCGGCCGCCGAGCTGCAGCCGTGGATCGAGCACACGCATCGGCTCATCGCGGCGCTCGCCGTGGGACCGCTGGTCGGGATCGTCGGCATCTGGACCCTGGTCGCCCCCGAGCGGCGGCGCGACCGGCCGCTCCTCGCCGCCGCGGTCGTCGCCGGCGTGCTGGTGATCGTCCAGTCGATCCTCGGCCGGATGGTGGTCATGGAGGGCCTGCGCGCCGAGCTGGTCACGCTGCACCTGGGCATGGCGCTCACCGTCTTCGCCGCCACCATCTTCATCGCCGAGCGTGCCGCCCACGGGCCGATGCCCGCCGGCGTCGCCGATCGGTCCCTGCTGCGGCTGGCGGGCGTCGCGGCAGCGGCGGTGCTGGCCCAGATGCTCCTGGGCTCGTGGGTCACCGGCCACCATGCCGGGCTCGCGTTCGCCGACTTTCCGCTCATGAACGGGCAGCTCGTGCCTCAGCTGGTGGTCAGCGAGCAGGCGGTCCAGTTCGCGCATCGCGTGCTGGCGGCGATCGTCCTGATCCTCGTCCTCGTCACGTGGTGGCGCGTCCGTCGCGAGGTCGCCTCGGCGCTGCCGCGCCGGCTCGCGTGGATCGCGGCGCTGCTCATCGTCGTCCAGGTCGCGCTCGGCGCGGCGAACGTCTGGTCGCAGCTGTCGGCGTGGTTCGTGGTGCCGCACCTCGCGGTCGGGGCGGCCCTGTGGGGGATCTCGACGTGGCTGTACCTCGCCCTGCGGCGGGTGCGGTCCTCCGAGCTGCGCGCCACCGCCGCGCGGCGCGCCGCCGACGGACCGGCGACCGCGGCCGACACGCTGCGCGCCTACGTGGCGCTCACCAAGCCGCGCATCATCGAGCTGCTCCTGGTGACCACCATCCCGACCATGGTGCTGGCTCAGGGTGGGCTCCCATCGGTCTGGCTGATGCTGGCGGTCGTGCTGGGCGGGACGATGGCGGCCGGCGGCGCCAACGCCATCAACCAGGTCATCGACCGCGACATCGACGACGTCATGCGCCGCACGCGACACCGACCCCTGCCGCGGCACGCCATCAGCCCCCGCGCCGCGCTCGGCTTCGGCATCGCCCTGAGCGCCGCCTCGTTCGCGTTCCTGGCGCTGACGGTGAACGTGCTCGCCGCGCTGCTGGCCCTCTCGGCGATCGCCTTCTACGTGTTCGTCTATACGCTGTGGCTCAAGCGCAGCACGCCACAGAACATCGTGATCGGCGGGGCCGCGGGCTGTGTGCCGGTGCTGGTGGCGTGGGCCGCGGTGACGGGGCGCGTCGAGGTGCCGGCGCTGATCCTGTTCGCCATCGTCTTCTACTGGACCCCGCCGCACTTCTGGGCGCTCGCGCTGCGCTACCGCGGCGACTACGCGGCCGCCAACGTGCCGATGCTGCCGGTCGTGCGCGGGGAGGCGGAGACGGCACGCCAGATCGTCCTCTACACGCTGCTGCTGGTCGCCGCCAGCCTGCTGCTCCTGCCGGTGGCCGGGATGGGCTGGATCTACCTCGTCGCCGCCGTCGGGCTGGGAACGCTGTTCGTGGTGCATGCCCTCCGCATCCGGCGCGACGCGGGCAGCGGCCGCGCGGCGATCACCCTGTTCCGCTTCAGCATCAGCTACCTGACCCTCCTCTTCGCCGCGGTCGCGGCGGATACGCTCATCCGGTTGCCGATCTCCTAGGGACCGGCATCGGCGGCACCACGCCGTGCGCCACACGCACGAACCGGCGATCGGCGGCGCCGGACCGCGTCTTCCTCAGCCACCCCGTGCGTCCGACGCACCGTTCAGCGGAGGACGGGCTCCCGCCTCTCCCACTCGTGTGCCCCACGCATGGACGGGCTCCCGCTCCTCCCGTTCGTGCGCCCGACGCACGCCAGCAGATCGGCGGCACCACGCCGTGCGCCACACGCACGAACCGGCGAACGGCGGCGCCGGGCCGCGTCTTCCTCCGTCACCCCGTGCGTCTGACGCACCGTTCAGCGGAGGACGGGGTCCCGCCTCTCCCATTCGTGCGCCCCACGCACGGGCGGGCTCCCGCTCCTTCCATTCGTGCGTCCGACGCCCACGGCGCGAACCGCGGCCCGGACGGTTCGACCCTCAGCGGCCCTGGGCGTCGAGGCGGGCGTCGAGGCGCGCCGTCCGTCGGTCCTCGTGGCGGACCCACATCGCGACCACCACCGCCATGCCGAGCAGGAAGGCGATGTCACCGACGACCCACATCAGGATTCCGCCCAGCGCCTGGTCGTCGATCGGCGAGGGGCCCCACGCGCGCTGACTGCTCAGGTAGTGCGGGTAGAGGACCGAGCCCGCGCCCATGATCGCCACCCCCAGGAACGAGTTCTGTGGCATGGCCAGGAAGAGGTAGAAGAGGCGCACCGGGTGGGGGAGGCGCCACGGAGACGGATCGGCTCCCACGACCGGCCACCAGAACAGCAGCGCGGCGCCCAGGAAGGTGGCGTGCTGGAGGTAGTGGAGCGCCTCGTTCTCCAGGGCCTGGTCGTAGAGGGTCGAGAAGTGCCAGCCCCAGTTCACGGCCGCGAAAAGGAGCCAGGCCACCAGCGGGAAGGCGAGCACCTTCAGGGGCAACGAATGCAGCATCCCGAGCAGCGCCCGGCGCTGGCGGGAGCGGGCGGCGCGCAGCAGGAGCGTGATCGGCGCGCCGGCGAGGAGCAGCGGTGCCGCCACCATCTCGAGGAGGAGGTGCTGGACCATGTGGACGCTGAACAGTTGGCCCTCGTAGGCCTCGACCGGGGAGACGAGCGCCAGCGCGATCGCGGTCAGCCCCAGCATGAACGCCGCTTCGCGCCATGCCCGCGGGGGATTGGCCGGGTGGCGCGCCGCGACGGACCGTGCCAGGAGCCGATAGCCGAGCGCGGCGAGCAGGATCCCGCCGATCGGCAGCGGATCGAGCCGCCACTCGAGCAGGACGCCCGGGAACGAGGGAGCTGCGGTGACCGCACCGTGAGCGAGCGCCACGCCGGGCACGCCGAGCGCCACCAGGGACGGCAGGAGGCGGCCGAGGCGACGCATGGGCGCCATTCTGGCGCGCGCCGCGACCGACGGCGAATCGACGGCCGGGACCGGCGGAACCGATGCCGTGGCGGCCGCGTCCAACGCGCCATGAGAAGCAGCACCCGAGCCCGCACGGCGCTCGTCCTGGCCGGCACGACGACCCTCCTCCTTGCCGCCTGCACGGGCTCCGGGCCCGGCGGGAGTGGCGGAACCCCCGGACCGTCGGGCGGCGGCGGCATCGCGCATCCCACCGGCGCCACCGAACTCGTGTTCAGCATTTCCTACGAAGGTGGGCTGCTGCCCGTCGAGGCGGTCTTCAGCCAGGTGCCGATGCTCACGGTCGCCGGCGACGGGCGGGTGATCGCCCCCGGGGCGCAGATCGAGATCTATCCGGGGCCCGCCCTGCCCTCGGTCCAGACGCGACGCATGAGCGAGACCGGCGTGCAGCTGCTCCTCGAGCGCCTCGCCTCGACCGGCTTCTTCGCCGAGAGCGCCACCTTCACCGAGGAGTCGCTCGCCATCGACGCGCCGCTGACCGTCTTCACGCTGCACGCCGATGGTCGTGAGGTGGTGGTCAAGATCGGCGCCCTGGGCATGTACCGCACCGAGGCCGAGATGCCGCCCAACATGACCGCGCGCGAGAAGCAGGCGCACCTCGCCCTCGCGCCGCTCATGGACGAGCTGACGGTGATCGACCAGATGATCCCCGCCTCGGCGTGGGAAGAGACCGAGTGGCACGCCCATGTCGCCGAGTCGCTCCGCCTGCTGGTCAGCAACCGGGACGGCGAGCCGGCGGACCCGGCCATGCCGGCGCAGGACGTTCCGTGGCCGGTCGACGGCGACCCGGCGACCTTTGGCGAGCCGTACCCGGCGCTCGAGGGCGCGCGCTGCGGCGTCGTCACCGGGGAGGAGGCGTCCACCTGGTACGAGACCCTCGGCCAGGCGAACCAGCTGACCCGCTTCACCGCCGGGGAGCATCGCTACCAGGTCACCGTGCGACCGGTCCTGCCGGGCGAGCCGGCCACCTGCGTCGTGGGTCAGCCTGCCGGCTGACCCGCCATTCACGGCTCCGGGGCGGCGGCGCAGGTCGGCTGCGCCGCCGCGGACGCATCGGTACAATGCCACCCGTGCCGCCGTCAGCCCTCGGCTGATCGTGCGTGCCCCCGGTACGATGCGCGCGCGGTCGGCACACCGCGAACCTTCGGTTGAGGAGCCCAGAGCGAGCTGATGCGAGGACAGGTGGCAGCCACCCGCCGGCGGACGGCGATCCGCGGGGGTCTCCTGCTGGCGCTGGCCGTGGTGCTCGGTGGCTGCATGCTGCCGCCCGAGCCGGCCACGACCCAGGCCGATGCGACGTACGGCCTGTACATCTTCGTCTTCGCCCTGGCCGTCCTCGTCTTCGTCGGCGTCGAGGGGTTCATCCTCTACTCGGTGATCCGTTACCGTCGCCGCGACGATCGGCTGCCGGACCAGCTTCACGGCAACAACACCGTCGAGATCATCTGGACCGCCATTCCGACGGTGATCGTGTTCGTCATCTTCTTCTTCAGCATCGGCACGCTCGGCGTGGTCGAGGCGCGCAGCGACGACCCGGCGGTGGTCGTCGAGGTCGACGGCTTCCAGTGGCAGTGGACCTTCCGCTACACCGACGACGACAGCGACCCGAACAACGACTACACCGTGACCGGCTCGGCCGCGCAGCCGCCGGTCATGGTGCTGCCGGTGGGTGAGCCGGTGGTGGTACGCCTGCGTTCGGCCGACGTGATCCATTCGTTCTTCGTCCCGAACTTCCTCATCAAGCGCGACCTCATCCCGCTGCCCGAGGGGCAGCAGCTCAACGAGCTCGAGTTCACCATCGACCGGGTCGGCATCTACGCGGGGCAGTGCGCCGAGTTCTGCGGCAACCAGCACGCGGCCATGACGTTCACCATCGACGCGCGCGAGCCGGCCGACTACGCCACGTGGATCGAGGCCGCGCGCTCCGGTGCGCCACCGCCTCCGCCGTCGGCGGCGCCAGGCGGCACGGTCATCGAGCTCACCGCGGACCAGCTGGCCTTCGACACCGATCAGATCGAGGTCCCGGCCGGCGAGCCGTTCGTGATCCGCCTCGTCAACAACGACACCGTGCCGCACGACGTGGGCATCTACGCGGGGGCCGACGAGCTCTTCAACGGCGAGGACATCCCCGCCGGTGGCTCGATCGACTACCAGGTCTCGGCGCTCGAGGCGGGGGAGTACGACTTCCTCTGCACCATCCACCCCAACATGAACGGCACGCTCGTCGCGCAGTAGCTGATCGGAACGAGAGAGAGCATGGCCACCACCACCCTCACCCCGCAGGCCGAGAGCTACCGCCGCTCCTGGGTCCTCGACTGGTTGACGACCGTCGACCACAAGAAGATCGGGATCCTGTACATCGTCAACTCGTTCCTGTTCTTCTTCGCCGCGGGCATCCTGGCGCTCGTCATCCGCACCGAGCTGATGGTTCCCGGGCTCCAGTTCCTCGACGAGCCGACCTACAACCAGGCCTTCACCATGCACGGGACGATCATGATCTTCCTGTTCGTGGTGCCGATCCTCTCCGGCTTCGCGAACTACATCGTGCCGCTGATGCTCGGCGCGCCGGACATGGCCTTCCCGCGCATCAACGCGCTCAGCTTCTGGATGCTGCCGCTCGGCGGTGGGCTCATCTTCAGCGGCTACCTGTTCGGGGGTGCCGCGGCGGAGGGCTGGACCGGCTACGCGCCGCTCACCTCCGACGCGGAGCGCTTCTCGGCCAGCGTCGGCACCGACCTGTGGATCCTGGGCCTCGTGTTCGTGGGCACCAGCTCGATCCTGGGCTCGGTGAACTTCATCACCACCATCTTCAAGATGCGCGCGCCGGGGATGACCCTCTTCCGGATGCCGATCTTCGTGTGGACCGTGCTCGTCACCGCGGTGCTGATCCTGCTCGCCACCCCGGTCCTCACCGCCGGGCTCATCGCGCTGTTCATCGACCGCAACTATGGCGGCAGCTTCTTCGATCCCGCGGCGGGCGGCAACCCGATCCTGTGGCAGCACATCTTCTGGTTCTTCGGCCACCCCGAGGTGTACATCGTCATCCTGCCGGCGATGGGCGTGGTCAGCGAGATCCTGCCGGTCTTCAGCCGCAAGCCGCTGTTCGGGTACCGCGCCTTCGTGTACGCCACGGTCGGCATCGGTCTGCTCAGCTTCAGCGTCTGGGCGCACCACATGTTCACCACCGGCAAGGTGTTCCTGCCGTTCTTCGCCTTCATGACCACCCTGATCGGCATCCCGACCGGGGTGAAGATGTTCAACTGGATGGCGACCATGTGGCGCGGGTCGATCAGCTTCACGACGCCGATGCTGTTCGCCATCGGCTTCATCACCATGTTCCTGATCGGCGGCATCAGCGGCGTCATGCTCGCCTCGCCGGCGATCGACTTCCACATGCAGGACACCTACTTCGTGGTCGCCCACCTGCACTACGTCTTCTTCGGCGGCTCGGTGTTCGGCATCTTCGCGGCGAGCTACTTCTGGTTCCCCAAGATGTTCGGGCGGCGCCTGAACGAGCGGCTCGGCAAGATCCATTTCTGGATCCACTTCATCGGCTTCAACCTGGCCTTCTTCCCGATGCACTCGCTGGGCATCCTGGGCATGCCGCGCCGCGTCGCCGACTACTCGCCCGATGCCGGCTGGACGATCTACAACCTGGTCTCCACGGTCGGGGCGTTCATGATCGCGGTGAGCATCATCCCGTTCCTGATCAACGTGGTCGCCACGCTGATCAACGGCGAGCGGGTCGGCGACGACCCGTGGGAGGCGAACACGCTCGAGTGGGCGACCACCTCGCCCCCGCCGCCCTACAACTTCGACACGCTGCCGCCGATCCGCAGTGAGCGTCCGGTCTTCGACCTGCGCCACAAGCACGACGCCGAGCACCTCGCCGCCGACGCGTCGATCGTCGAGGCCCCCGGGAGCCACGCATGACCGTCGACGCCCCGACCAGCCAGACCGCCGACCTCGGGCCGCGCCTCGAGGCCGCGCACCCCGAGCTCAATCGCGGGCTGCCCATCCCGCTGGTCGGGATGCTCCTCTTCATCGCCAGCGAGGTGATGTTCTTCGGCGGCCTCTTCGCGGCCTACTTCAACGCCCGCGCCCAGGCGGTGGGTGGGCACTGGGGTCCGCCGGAGGGCGCGCACGAGCTCGAGGCGTGGCCGCTGGCCGCGATCCTGACGATCATCCTCGTCGCGTCGAGCTTCACCATGCAGTTCGGCGTGTGGGCCATCCGGCGCGGCGACCAGCGACGCCTGCGGATGTGGGTCGGGGTGACCCTGCTGCTCGGCATCCTCTTCCTGGCCGGCCAGCTCTACGACTACAGCACGCTCGGGTTCGGGATCGGGGACGGGATCTTCGGGACGACCTTCTACACCCTCACCGGCTTCCACGGCGCGCACGTGTTCGGCGGCGCGGTGGGCCTGACGATCCTCTTCGCGCGCGCCAACGCCGGCCAGTTCAGCGCGCGGAACCACATCGCGGTCGAGGCGATCAGCATGTACTGGCACTTCGTCGACGTGGTCTGGATCGCCCTGTTCAGCATCCTCTACTTCCTCAAGTGAGCAGCGGAGCGACGTCGTGACCGATACCGCCTTCGGCTTCCTCCTCCTGGGGATCGGCCTGCTGTTCGTGCTGGGTCTCGTGTTCGCGGTCACCTCGCGCGCGGCCCGGCCGGCGGTCGTGCACCGCCCGCCACCGCCCGGCGTGCACCTGCCGCCCGGGTCCTGGCTCCCGTCGCTGATGCCCCTCGCCGGCGCCCTCATCTTCGCCGGGCTGGCCTTCAAGCCGGATGACCAGCTGGCCAACCTCTTCCTCTTCGTGCCCGGCCTGCTCCTGTTCGTCGCCGCGATCGTCGGGTGGGTGCGCGCGGCGAA
The DNA here is from genome assembly GCA_035699665.1 of Candidatus Limnocylindria bacterium. Classification (GTDB taxonomy): domain Bacteria; phylum Chloroflexota; class Limnocylindria; order QHBO01; family QHBO01; genus JAICQM01. The sequence continues at coordinate 1,394 of DASSPJ010000153.1, read as the reverse complement.
CCGCGAATGGACCGATACGGAGCACGGCTCGCACCACGACGCGCCGGGGCACTGATGTCCGCGTACTCCGCACCGCGCGCGCCGGGGCGGCTCGTCCCCAGCGCGCGGCGCATCGCGAACCTGCCCCGCACCTGGCAGCTCAGCGCGGTCCTCCTGCCGATCCTCCTGCTCGCCGCCCTCGGCGGCTGGCTCGCGGTCCGGGCCGGCCTGTTCGACGCGCCGGTGGTGCGGATCGGCGACCCGGCGCCCGACTTCCAGCTGGCGACGCTCGACGGCGGGAGCGTGACGCTGGCCGAGCTGGCCGGGCGGCCGGTGGTCGTCAACTTCTGGGCGAGCTGGTGCGACCCATGCGTGGAGGAGTTCCCCCTGCTCGAGGAGGCGCGGGCGGCGCACGCGGCCGACGGCCTGGTGGTGGTGGGCATCGTGTACCGCGACGAGCCCGCCGCCGCGGCGGCCTTCATGGCCGCCCATGGGGCGAGCTGGACCGGCCTGGTCGATCCCGACGGCGCGGTGGCCCGCCGCTACGGGATCTACGGGCCGCCCGAGACGTTCTTCATCGGTCGCGACGGCGTCGTGGCGAGCCACCAGATCGGGCAGCTCAGCGCATCGGATCTCCAGCAGCAGCTGTCCACCATCCTTGAGGAGGGCTCATGACCAGCAACGTTCCGGCGCCGCGCGAGGAGGGGGCGCTCGTCGTCGACACGGTGCACGACCTCCACGCCGATCATCACGACCCGCAGCACCAGGTCGTGCAGCAGAACGTGGCCGTGGCGCTCCTGCCGCTCGCCCTGGTCGTCTTCGCCGTGCTCGTCTTCGTCGCGGCCGCGTGGACCTTCCTGGCCGCCGCCTGATCGCGGCGCGCGGGTGAGCGCCGAGGCGGCGATCCGCATCCGGGGCCTGCGGCGCAGCTACGGCAGCGTCGAGGCGGTGCGGGGCATCGACCTCGACGTGCGGCGGGGCGAGGTCTTCGCGCTGCTCGGCCCGAACGGGGCGGGCAAGACGACCGTCGTCGAGATCTGCGAGGGGCATCGGACCCGCGACGCGGGCGAGGTGACCGTCCTGGGCCACGATCCGGGGCGTGGCGAGCGCGCCTTCCGGGCGCGCATCGGGATCGTGCTCCAGTCGACCGGCGTCGATCCGTATCTCACCGTCCGGGAGACCGTCGACCTGTTCGGCGGCTACTACCCGCGACGCCGGCCGACCGACGAGGTGATCGAGTTGGTCGGGCTGACCGACGACGCCGACCGCCGGGTGCGGCAGCTCTCCGGCGGGCAGCGCCGCCGGGTCGACCTGGCGGTCGCCCTGGCCGGCGACCCCGAGCTGCTGTTCCTCGACGAGCCGACCACCGGCTTCGACCCCGCCGCCCGCCGCCATGCGTGGGACACGATCCGCGG
>DASSPJ010000152.1:0-8979 GCA_035699665.1 Candidatus Limnocylindria bacterium | reverse complement strand
GCCCTGCGCGGTGGCGGTGGCGTGGACGGGGCCATCCACCGAGCGGCAGGACCGGGCCTGCTCGAGGAGCTCACGCGGCGCTACCCCGATGGCACGCCCACCGGGACCGCGGTGGCGACGGGCGGCCACAGGCTTCCGGCGCGCTGGATCATTCACGCCGTCGGGCCCATCTGGCGAGGTGGCGGCCACGGGGAGGCGGAGCTGCTGAACGGAACGTATCGGTCAAGCCTGAAGCTCGCCGACGAGCTCGGGGCTGGCACGGTGGCGTTCCCGGCGATCAGCATGGGCATCTACGGGTACCCGCCGGAACAGGGAGCCGCGGTGGCGCTCGATGCCGTGCGCTCTCACCTGGCCTCCGGAACTGCCGTGCGGCTGGTGCGCTTCGTCCTCTTCTCCGATGACACCTTCGAGGTGTTCGCTGCCGCGCTCGGAGGTCGGTAGGGTCGCGACGCGGCGACGATCGTATATACGGTATATACGCCGGGCGCCTGGGAGAAGGGGCGCTGTGGTACCATGCCGCCAAACGCGTTCGATTGGCGCTCCGGTCCGCGCCGCGGGACTTCCCCGCCCCGATCCGACCACCCTCTGCCCTGACCGGGCCCCGCATGCCAGCGGGAGGGCCCTCTCAGGAGCACTTCCCCTTGACCTTCTCTGCCCTCGGGCTGACGCCCGACCTGCTCCGCGCTGTCGCGCAGCAGGGCTACACCGATCCGACCCCCGTTCAGCGCGAGGCGATTCCGCTCGTCCTCGCCGGCCGCGACCTGCTCGCCGGTGCCCAGACCGGGACCGGCAAGACCGCCGCCTTCGTCCTGCCCCTCCTCCAGCGGCTCGCCGCCAGCGCCCCGCGCGGCGGCCGGCCCGGCCAGCGCCCCACCATCCGAGCCCTGGTGCTCGCGCCGACCCGTGAGCTGGCGATCCAGGTCGAGGAGTCGGTCCGCGTCTACGGCTCGGGCCAGACCCGCTCGACCGCCATCTACGGCGGCGTCGGCTTCCATGGCCAGTTCGCCGCCCTCCGTCGCGGCGTGGAGGTCGTGGTCGCCACCCCCGGCCGGCTGCTCGACCACACCCGCCAGGGCACCATCGACCTGCGCCACGTCGAGATCCTCGTCCTGGACGAGGCCGATCGGATGCTCGACATGGGCTTCATCCGGGACATTCGCCAGGTGATCAGCCTGCTCCCGGCGCAGCGCCAGAACCTCCTCTTCAGCGCCACCTTCTCGAACGAGATCCGGTCGCTGGCGGAGGGGATGATGGATCGCCCCGCATCGGTGCAGGTCACGCCGCGCAACACGCCGACCGACCTCGTCGAGCAGGTCGTCCACCCGGTCGACCGCGAGCGCAAGCGTGAGCTGCTCGTCCACCTGGTGCGCAGCCGCGAGATCGACCAGGCCCTGGTCTTCACCCGCACCAAGCACGGCGCCAACAAGCTCGTCGAGCAGCTCAACCGCGACGGCATCGCCGCGGCCGCCATCCACGGCAACAAGAGCCAGCCGCAGCGCATCCGCGCCCTGGCCGACTTCCGCGCCGGGCGGATCCTGCTCCTGGTGGCCACCGAGGTGGCGGCACGCGGGCTCGACATCGAGCAGCTGCCGCACGTCGTGAACTTCGAGCTGCCGATGGTGCCGTCCGACTACGTGCATCGCATCGGTCGCACCGGCCGCGCCGGCTCGACCGGCATCGCGGTCAGCCTCGTCTGCGTCGACGAGGGACCGATGCTGCGCGACATCGAGCGCCTGCTGGGCAGCCCGATCCCGCAGGTCGTGGTCGACGGCTTCGAGCCCGATCGCACCATCCGTCCCGAGCCGATCCGCATGCGCAGCCAGGGCCATCGCCCTGGACCGCGCGGCCAGGGCCGGCCCGGCGGGGGGCCGCGTGGCGGCGCCTCGATCGGGCGTGCGCCGCGGCGCTGGACGAGCCGCAGCCGCCGCGGACCGGGCGCCCGGGTCGGCTGACCGAGGGCCCCTCTCCGGCAGTCGCCACGCACCGACCGCGCCCGCGCGCTAGGATCGGCGTCATGGAGCCGATGCCCTCCGATCCCGGCGATCCCGCGACGACCGCCACCGGCGCGGTGCCGGTGATCAGCACCCGTTCGCTGACCAAGCACTACGGCCGCGTCGCGGCGCTCACCGACCTGACGCTCGACGTCAGGCCGGGCGAGATCTTCGGCTTCCTGGGGCCCAACGGCGCGGGCAAGTCGACCACCATCCGCACCCTGCTCGGCTACCTGCACGCCACGAGCGGCGGCGCGACGGTGCTCGGGATGGACATCGCCACGCAGAACGTCGAGATCCGCCGCCTCACCGGGTACCTGCCCGGCGGGATCGCCGTCTACGACTCGCTGTCGGGGAGCGACGCGCTCGACTACCTCGCCGACCTCCAGGGCCGTGCGCCGCACCGGCGTGCCGAGCTGTGCGAGCGCCTCCAGCTCTCCGACGCGGTGCTCAAGCGCCGCGTGCGCGATTACTCGCGCGGCATGCGCCAGAAGATCGGCGTGGTCCAGGCGCTCCAGCACGACCCCGAGCTCGCCATCCTGGACGAGCCCACCGAGGGGCTCGACCCGCTGATGCAGCAGTCGTTCTACGCGATCCTCGACGACCTGCGTGCCGAGGGCCGCACCGTCTTCTTCTCCTCGCACGTGCTGTCCGAGGTGGAGCGCGTCTGCGACCGGGTGGGGATCGTGCGGGCCGGGCGCCTCATGGCGGTCCACGAGGTGGCCGACCTGCTGCGCCGCCGCCGCCGCAAGGTCTCGATCACCTGGCGCGGGAGCGTCCCCGATCTGACCGACCTGCCGGGCCTGGAGGACGTCCGCACCGATGGCGGCCGCGTCACCGCCACGCTGGCCGGCGAGGTTGCGCCGTTCGTGCGCGCCATCGCCTCACCGAACCTGGAGGACCTGACGATCGAGCCGGCCTCGCTCGAGGAGGCGTTCCTGGAGTACTACGCCGGCGGCGAGCCGGATGGCGTCGAGGGGCTCGATCGGTGAACCGCGCCCTCCTCTTCCGCACTTGGAGCTGGCTCTCCCTGCGGGCCGCGGTGATCGGCGTCGCGCTGGTCGCGTGGGGCTGGCTGATGCCGTTCCTGTACGGGCAGTTCAGCGACGTCATCCGCGACATGGTCACCACCAACCCGGTGTTCGAGCAGATGAGCAGCTTCGGCTCGGGCAACCTGTTCACGCTCGGTGGCACGCTCACGCTCGGCACCCAGCACCCGCTGGTGATCGCCATGCTCGGGGTCTTCGCCGTCGGCACCGCCGCCACGGCCATCGCCGGCGAGCGCCAGCGGGGCACCCTGGAGGTGCTGCTGGCCCGACCGATCCCGCGCCGCACGGTGTATCTCACGCTGTTCATGGCGGTGGCGGTCATCATCGGTGTGCTGATCGCCCTGCTGCTGGTCGGCATGTACGTCGGAGCCGCATCGCAGTCGCTGCTCGACGAGCTGCCGGCCGGCCAGCTGCCGCTGGTATGGCTCAACGGCGTGCTCCTGTGGGTGGCCTTCGCCTCCTTCAGCCTGGCGGCCTCGGCGAGCTTCGACCGGGCCGGCCCGGCCATCGGCCTGTCGCTCGGCTACCTCCTGCTGAACTACTTCCTGGAGATCCTGGGCTCGCTGTGGACCGATGCCGCCTGGTCGCAGGAGTACTCGCTCTTCCACCACTTCCAGGTCGCCGAGATCCTCGACGGCAACGCCGATCCGCTCGACCTGGCGATCTGCGGCCTGGCGGTCGCGCTGCCGCTGGCCTACGCCCTCGTCCGGTTCCCGCGTCGCGACCTGGCCGCCCCGGCCTGAGGCATCCGCGCGCCGTTGCGCATTGCCACCCCGCGAGCGCAACGGAGAACCAGTCGCCCTTCTTGTGTCCCACGATTGCTGTCGCGAAGCGGGGCGCCGTGAGCGTCGCTTTCCCTGCTGCTCCGTGCACGTTCGGACAGTCAGTGGCCGTTACGCCCGCCCACGGCAAACGGCGCGGCCCGCCGCGCTCGCGGCGTAGCTACCCGCCGAGCGCGTAGGCCACCGCCTCGGCGGGGCTCATCTCCGCGCCGGATCGGTACGCGTCCGACACCTCCGGGTCCGCGGCCAGCTCTGCCGGGTCGAAGCCCAGCACGCTGCGGTTCCACAGGTTCAGGCCCGTCCCGCTCTGTCGCTCCAGCGCCGCCACCGCGCCCGACAGGCGCGCCGCGCGGTCGCGATCCCCGTCATGCAGCGCGATCACGGCGAAGGCGTCGAGCACCAGCGCGTAGCCGGTCAGGTCCTCGGCCTCGCTGAAGATCTGCAGCGAGCGAGTGAAGCGCTCACGCGCCTCGGCACGCGCCCCGGCCCGCGCCTCGGCCGTGGCGCCGTCCGCGGTGTACTCGCTCAGGGACGCCAGCCCCGCCGTGTAGCTCGCCCAGCCGACCATGAAGCTGTCACCGATCGACTCGAACAGCGCCAGCGCGTGCAGCGCATGCTCGCGCGCTCCCTCGGTCTGGCCGGTGCCCCACAGGAGGTTCGACAGCGCCCATTCGCAGCGCGCGATCCCGGGCTCGTCGCCGAGCTCGGTGAAGATGGCGAGCGCAGCGCTCACGTGCTCCTGGGACTGGCGGGCGTTCTCCTCGACGAGCAGGTCGATGATCGCCCAGGTGAAGGAGATGCCGTAGTGCGCCTCGCCCAGGCCGGATCGGTCGCCCAGCTCCTCCCGGAGCGCGATCTCCTCCCGGTACAGGGCGCGCGAGCGGTCGGTGTCGGCGAGCCAGTACGCCAGGCCGGCCCCGGCCGACAGCGCGTCGGCTCGCGCCGCTGGATGCTCGGCGGCGTGCGGCGTGGCCAGCGCCGCCTCGACGCGCTCGAGACCCTCGGCCAGATGGCCGCGCATCTGCCAGAAGCGCCACAGCGCCGCTGACATCCGGAGCGCAGCCTCCGCCCGGTCGGTCGCCACGAGCCACGCCAGCGCCGCCCGCAGGTTGTCGTGCTCCTCCTCGAGGCGGTCGAGCCACTCGCGACGCTCGGGACCCATGATCAGCCCCGATGCCTGCCGGGCCAGATCGGCGAAGAAGGCGGCATGGCGCGCACGCAGGTCCTCCAGTGCGCCACGCGCCGCCGCCTGCTCGATGGCGAACTCGCGAATGGTCTCCAGCATGCTGAAGCGCGGCTCACCGCCGACACCCTCGCGCTGGCGGAGCAGGCTCTTGTCGACGAGGCTGGACAGCGCATCGAGGACGTCACCGCCGACCGCCTCGCCGCAGACTCGCTCGATCGCCTCGAGGCCGGCGCTGCCGACGAAGACGGAGAGACAGGCGAAGAGGGTCCGGTCCCCCTCGTCGAGCATGTCGTGGCTCCACGCGATCGCGCCGCGCAGCGTCTGCTGCCGGGCCGGCAGGTCGCGCGCGCCGGACGAGAGCAGCGCCATCCGGTGCTCGATGCGCGTCAGCATGGCCTGCGGACTCAGGATCCGGATGCGCGCCGCGGCGAGCTCGATCGCCAGCGGCAGCCCGTCGAGCCGGACGCAGATCTCCGCCACCGCCGGGGCGTTCTCGTTGGTGACCGTGAAGTCGGGCTTCACCGCCGTCGCCCGCTCGACGAACAGCGCGACCGCCTCGTACTGGCCCAGCGCGGCCGCCTCGGGCAGATGGCCGAGATCGGGCAGCGCCAGGGGTGGCACCGGGTACTCGCGCTCGCCATAGACGTGCAGCGCCGCGCGGGTGGTGGTGATCACCGACAGGTTCGGCGCCGCGGCGAGCAGGTCGGCGACGAGCGGCGCGGCGTCGATCACCTGCTCGAAGTTGTCGAGCACCAGCAGGACGTGGCGGCGGCCGAGGTGATCGACCACCCGGTCGCGCGCCGAGCGGCCGCCGCGATCGGGAAGGCCCAGCGTCTGGGCGATCGTGGCGGCCACCATCTCCGCCTCGCCGACCGGTGAGAGCTCGACGAAGAAGACGCCGTCGCCGAACGTCTCGAGCGAGCGCGCCGCGACCTCCAGCGAGAGCCGGGTCTTCCCGGTGCCGCCCGGGCCGGTGAGCGACAGCAGCCGCGTGGCGGCCAGCATCTCGAGCAGCTCCTCGATCTCGCGCTCGCGCCCGACGAACCGCGTCAGGCGGCGCGGGAGGTTGTTCAGCACCCCGTCGACGGTGGAGAGGGCCGGGAAGGAGCGTTCCAGCCCCGGTGCGGCGACCTGGTACAGGCGCTCGCGCTCGGCGAGGTCCTTGAGCCGATGCTCGCCGAGGTCCTGGAGCGACACGCCCTCGGGCAGGTCGTGCTCGACCAGCGAGCGCACCGTGTCGGAGACGAGGACCTGGCCGCCGTGGGCGGCCGCCGCGATGCGCGCCGCGCGGTGGACGTCGAGCCCCACGTACGTGTCCGTGCCGAGCTGGGCCGTGCCGGCATGGAGGCCCATGCGGACCGCCACCACGCCATCGGCGGGCCACGGCTCGGCGCCGAGCGCCCGCTGCGCGCCGATGGCGGCCTCGAGCGCACCGGTGCTCGACGGGAAGACGGCGAAGAACGAGTCGCCCTCGGTGCCGATCTCGGTGCCACCACCGGCGGCGATGGCCGCGCGCATGATCTCGGCGTGCCGCGCCAGGAGTGCGGGCCAGCGCTCGCCGGTCGCCTGGAGGAGGCGCGTCGAGCCCTCGATATCGGTGAACAGGAAGGTGACCGTGCCGGTCGGTAGCTGCTGCATCGCTTGAGGGCGCAGTGTGGGTCCGCGCGCCGCCCGGCACAAGCCCCACTCCGCACGGGTGCGCTACCCTCGGCCGATGCCCCCCGCGCCAGGCGTTACCGACGACCGCCCGTGGTTCTCCCCGCTCGCCGACCGGCCGCTCCTGGCGGCCGTCATCGGCGCGGTGATCATCGCGGTCTCCGCGATCCTCGTCCGCCTGGCGGACGTCGAGCCGGCCACGGCGGCCGTCTTCCGCTGCGCCTACGCCCTTCCGCCACTCGCCCTGCTGGCGGCCTGGGAGCGGCGTCGCTACGGTCCGCGGGCCCCGGGGCAGCGGCGTCTGGCCCTGATCGCCGGCTTCTTCTTCGCCGCCGACCTCGTCCTGTGGCACCACGCCATCAACGCCGTGGGCGCGGGCCTGGCCACCGTGCTCGGCAACACGCAGGTGGTCATCGTGCCGCTCATCGCCTGGCTCGTCCTCCGGGAGCGGCCCAGCGGACGGGTCGCGGCCGCGCTCCCGGTGGTGCTGCTGGGGGTGGTGCTGATCAGCGGCATCATCGGCACCGGGGCGTACGGCGCCGACCCCCTGCTCGGGGTGATCCTGGGCGTCCTGACCGGCTTCGCCTACGCCGGCTTCCTGCTCGTGCTGCGCGGTGGCAACGCGGACCACCGGCGCCCCGCCGGACCGCTCTTCGACGCCACGCTGAGCGCGACCGCGTTCAGCCTGCTCATCGGCATCCCGCTCGGCGAGGTGGATCTCGTGCCGTCCCTGCCGGCCCACGCCTGGCTGCTCCTCCTCGCCCTCGGCGTGCAGGTCGTCGGGTGGCTGGTCATCAGCGTCGCCATGCCGCGCCTGCCGGCAGCGCTGACGAGCGTGGTACTGACCATCCAGCCGCTCGGCTCGGTGCTGCTGGCGATGCTGCTGCTGTCCGAGGCGCCGTCCGCGCTCCAGCTGCTCGGCACGCTGTGCATCCTGGCCGGGCTGGCGATCGCCACCCTGCGCCGCCGCGACCCCGAGCGCATCGCCGAGCCCGAGATCGGCTGAGCGGTAGCATGGCCGGACCGATGTCGACCGCCCCGCTCCTCCTCCACGGCAGCGGCCGATGCTTCGACGGGCAACGGATCCATCAGCCATGGGCCCTCCTGACCGACGCCGATGGGCGCGTGGCCTGGTTCGGCAGCCGCCCCGATGTCGCCCCGGCGAGCGGTGCCGCCCGCGTCGACCTCGGCGACGCGCTCGTCACCCCGGGGCTGGTCGACAGCCATACCCACCCCGTCTTCGCCGGCGATCGGTCCGACGAGATGCACGCCCGTCACCTGGGCACCCCGTACAGCGGGGGCGGGATCCTGCGCACCATGCGCGCCACCCGGGACGCGGGGGACGAGGAGCTGGAGGCGCTGGTGGAGCGGCGCCTGCGCGCCGCCCTGGCGGCCGGCACCACCACCATCGAGTGCAAGTCCGGGTACGGGCTGTCGGTCGACGAGGAGCTGCGTGCGCTGCGCATCATCGGGCGGGTCGCCGAGCGCCTCCCCCTGCGGGTGGTCCGCACCCTGCTCGGCGCCCATGCGGTGCCACCGGAGGCCGCCTCGATCGACGCGCACGTCGAGGCGGTGTGCGGCGCCATGATCCCCGCGGTGGCCGCCGAGCGACTGGCGGCGTACGTCGACGTCTTCTGCGACCGTGGCTTCTTCACCGTCGCCCACGTCGAGCGCATCGCGGCCGCCGCTCGTGACCACGGGCTGGCGCTCCGGCTCCACGCCGACCAGCTGGCCGCCACCGGCGCCGCGGAGGCTGGCGTGCGCCTCGGGGCGACGAGCGTGGACCACCTCGAGCAGCTCGGCGCGGCCGGGATCACCGCGATCGCCGGCTCCCCCACCGTCGCGACCCTGCTCCCCGCCCCGGCCATCGTGCTGCGCGACCGCCTGCCGCCCGCCCGCGCCCTGCTGGATGCCGGCGCCACGGTGGCCCTGGCGAGCGACGCCAACGCCGGCACCTTCGGCGGCTGGGGGGCGATGCCGCTGGTCGTCGGCCTCGGCGCCGCGCTGCTCCGGATGAGCGACCTCGAGGCGCTCGCCGCCGCGACCTCCGGCGGCGCGGCGGCGCTGGACCTGGCCGGCACGGCGGGCACCCTGCGCCCCGGCGGTCGGACGGACCTCGTGGCGTGGGACGCGTACCACGAGGGCGCCTTCTGGCTGCGGCTCGGCCGGCTCGCGCCGCTCCGCACCTTTATCGGTGGACGCGAGTACACGATCTGAGGCCTCACGGCACGCGTCGTGCAGGCGAGGGGGGCATGGGGAACCACGACACGGCGGCGCATCGGCACATCGTCCTGGTGGTCGACGACGACCGCGAC
>DASSPJ010000151.1:0-15789 GCA_035699665.1 Candidatus Limnocylindria bacterium | reverse complement strand
TCGCCGGATTCGGTCTCCCAGAACGGACGCGTCGTCAGGTAGGGGGTGGGATCGGGCTCGCCGGATTCGGTCTCCCAGAACGGGCGTCGGTCCTGCCATGGCCAGCGGACGGCATCGGCCGAACCCGCGTCGGCAGCTCCGGCATCGGTGCCCGATCGGGTGCCGGCATCGGCGTCCGGGGACGAGGCGGGGAGGTCGGCGGCGGGCCAGTCGGCGGCAGGCTGCTCGCGGTCGAGCCGGTCGTCGCGATCGCGTTCGTCCGTCACTCGAGCGCCCCGCGAGATTCGCGGCTCACGCGGGAATCATAGCGAAGGCCCACGACCACGATGCCGGCCAGCACCAGCGCCGTGCCGATCACCATGCGCGTGTCGAGCTGCTCGTGCAGGACGATCGTGCCGAGCGCCACCCCGACCACCGGGAACAGGTAGGTGACCATCGTGGCCACTGTCGCGCCGAGGTGGTGGATCAGGTAGAAGAAGCACAGGTAGGCGATGAAGCTGCCCAGGAGACCCAGCCACGCCACCGCCAGGATCGTGTCGCCCTGGACCGGGATGCGCAGCGGCCACTCGGTGAACGCGGCGAAGATCCACAGGTAGATCGCCGCGAAGACGAGCGATCCTCCGGCCACCACATACCGATGTGTCCGCCCGATGCGGTGCTTGGCGTAGCTCGCGCCCAGCGCGTACGACCCGGCTGCGGCGACCACCGCCAGCGCGCCGACGAGGGCCAGCGGATCGCTCGTGATGGCGAGCTCGCGAGAGGCCAGCACGGCGGCTCCGGCAAACCCGAGGACCAGGCCGGCGACGCGCAGCGCGGTGACCGGCTCGGTGCGCAGCCACAGCCCGGCGATGACCAGGCTGAACACCGGGACCAGCGAGTTGAGCACCGCCGCGGTCCCCGAGTCGACGTGCAGCTCCCCCCAGCTGATCAGGAAGATCGGCAGGCCGGTGTTGACGAGCCCGAGCACGGCCAGCGGCGCGAGCTCGCGCCCCGTGCGCGGCAGGCGCTCATCGATGAACGGCAGGAAGGCAAGCATCCCGATCGCGCCCAGGGTCATGCGCTGCGCGACCAGCGTCGCCGGCCCGATCTCGTCGAGGGCGATCTTGATCCACAGGAACGACGAGCCCCAGATCGCGCCCAGCAGGACGAAGACGGCGGGCGTCAGCCAGCGGGCGCGGGAGATCACCGCGGGAGGATAGCAATGGCCGGACCGGCGCGCCCGAACCGCATCGGGCTAAGATCGGGGACATGACGGTGCGCGTGGCTGCCTGCCAGATCGACCCGCAGCTCGGCGACGTGCCGGCCAACCTGGAGCGCATCGAGCGCGCGGTGGCCGATGCGGCGGCCGCGGGGGCCCGGCTGGCGGTGCTCCCCGAGGCGGCGACGACCGGCTACGCATTCGATTCCCTCGACGAGGCGCGCCCGGCGGCCCGCCGCGCCACGACGCTGAGCGGCGCGCGCCTGCGGGCGCTGGCGGCAGAGCACGGCGTGGCCATCGTGTGCGGCACGCTCGAGGCGGTCGGCGACGAGATCTTCAACGCGGCGCACCTCGTGACGCCCGATGGCGACCACCACGTCTACCGCAAGATGCACCTTCCGTTCCTGGGGATCGATCGCTTCGCCACGCCCGGGCCGGAGCCGCCATTCGTGGTCGAGGCGGCCGGGATGCGGGTCGGCGTCCTGATCTGCTACGACCTGCGGTTCCCCGAGGCGGCGCGCATCTGCGGGCTGGAGGGCGCGGACCTGATCTGCCTGCCCACCAACTGGCCGGTGGGGGTCGAGTTCCACCCCGACCTGTTCGCCCCGGCGCGCGCCGCCGAGAACCATTGCTACCTGCTCGCCGCCGACCGGGTCGGCACCGAGCGTGGCACCACGTTCCTGGGACGCTCGGTGTTCGTCGACCCGGACGGGGTGCGCGTGGGCGTGGCATCGGACACCGATGAGGAGGTCCTGCTCGGGGAGGTGGATGTCGACGCCGCGCGCGCGACGCACGTGCGCCGCCGTCCCGGCGAGCACGAGTGGGACACCATCGCGGACCGGCGCCCCGGCCTCTACGCACGACTCGCCGAACCGGGCGTCGATCGCCTCGCCACCCCGGTGCCGGGCATCATCACCGACACCGAGGACTGAGTCACCGAGCTCGCCGAGCGAGCGGTCGGACGTTCAGTCGGAGGCGGCCCACATGATGAGGCCGATGGTGATCACGCCGGTCACCAGGCCGATGAAGGCCGCGGCGCCATCCGGGCCCTCGCCGTGCTGGGTCGGCGCCACGGCATTGATGACGGCCAGCCCGATCACCATGTAGCCGAGCCACAGGATGGTCGCGATGGCCGCGATCATCCCGCGGCGTCCGCGATCACGAATCATCGCGGCGCATCGTAGCAAATGGCGTCATCGGCCCGTGGCGATGCCGGCGGCCAGCCGGGCCCGCTCCGGCACCCGGTGGAAGAGGCCGGCGTCGGCACGCCCGTCGAGCACGCGCAGCTTGGCCGCGGCCGGGAGGCCGAGCGTCACGTCACCGCCGGTCCCGCCCAGCGGGCGCAGGGTCATGGTGCCGACGTGGTCCGCCACGTCGACCACCGCGAAGGTGCTCCCCGGGCGCACCGCGTTCTCCTGGAGGAAGGTGAGCAGCCGGGCGTCCTCCTCCGCCTCCTCGGTGACGCGCAGGACGGTGATCTCGCTGCCGGGCCGCGCCTCGCTCATGCGGCTCCCGGCCGGCCGCGTGGGGGTCACGCCGTCGCGCGGGATCGGGTTGCCGTGCGGGCACGTCGGCGGGGTGCCGAGCAGCTCGTCGATCTTGTCGGTCACGCGCTCGGACAGCGCGTGCTGGAGGTGGTGCGCCTCCTCGTCCGCCTCGGCCCAGCCGAGCCCGATGACCTCGGTGAGCAGCCATTCGGCAAGGGCGTGGCGGCGAAAGGTGCGCTCGGCGGCCGTGCGGCCGGCATCGGTCAGCTTGAGCTGGCGTGACGGCTCGTCCACGCTCAGCAGGCCCTCGCGCACCAGCCGGGTGACCATCTCGGAGACGGTCGCCGCGCTGACCCCGAGCCGCTCGGCGAGGCGCGCGGCGATGACCGGCTGCCCCTCGCCGTGCATGTAGCGGATGGTCATCAGGTACTCGGCCGCCGCCTCGGTCAGCTCGCGGGGGATGGTCGCCATGGCCCGATTCTAGCGGCCGCCCTCCGCCCGCAGCTCGACCCGGCCGGCAGCGTCGAGGGTCAGGGCTTCGCGATGGTGATGCTGCTCGCGGTCGTGTTGCTGGCGCTGGCGTACTCGTACCCGGTGCGCGATATGGCCGTCACCGAGGCGTTGATGCTCGTGGTCCGCTTCCCCAGCGAGCCGCTGGAGACGGAGCACGACCCGCTCGTCGCGGTCACGCAGCTGACCGTGGTGCCGGTCGACCACAGCACCGTCACGGTGGCGCCACTCACCGGACCCGCGGCGCTCGAGACGGTCGCGGTCGCCGACGCGGTCCACGAGCCCTTGGACGCGGTCCCGCTGCCGGCGAAGCCGGACAGCCACATCGGCGACGGTGGCGCGGGCGCCCACGTGTAGCCCGCCGCCCAGCTGACGGCGGCCAGCTTGGCCTGGCCGGCGACCGACGGATGGAAGTAGTCGCCCGAGACGTCGCCGCTGGTGAACGTCGTGTTGAACACCGCGTTGCCGTCGAAGCGACAGCTGGCGTACGCCGAGCAGACGCTGGCCAGCGCCGCGTTGTAGGCGATGTTCCGCTGGCGGACCGCCTCGCGGCGATCGACATCGGCCTGCTGGGTGGAGGTCGGGTTGGCGAGCAGGGACTGGCAGATGTCGGCCGACGCCCAGACGACGCGGGCCCACCAGTTGCCCTTGAACAGGTTCCACAGCTGCCAGACGTCGGGGATGCTGACCACGTAGACGCGCGTGTTGGGCGAGCCCGCGGTGAGGGTCGCCATGGCGGCGTCGAACTGGTCGCGGAAGACCGTCGGATCGGTCATCTCCGCGACGGTGTCGGTGCACAGGTCGTTGCCGCCCATGAGGACGGTGAGGTAGTCGGGCGCCAGCGGCAGCACCGTCTGGACCTGCCCCACCAGGTCGCCCATCTTCGCCCCGCTCACCGACCGGTTGTGGTTCTGGCCGGAGATGGTCGCGCCCGCGGCGAGCAGCCGCAGGTAGTGGCTGTTGACCGTGGACGAGGTCCCCGTGGACCACGAGTTCTGGGGAGCGTCGGCGCCGAGGGACCCGGCCGAGCTGGCCGCCTGGGTGATGGAGTCGCCCACCGCCGCCATCGAGTCGGGGAGCGGCGGATCGGCGGCGGCCGCGAGGCTCGGCAGCGCCGTGGCCAGCAGGGCAGCCAGCAGCAGGGAGATGAAGAGGCGGCGCGCCATGGGACCGGTTCCCTCCGTTCGCGGTGCTCGGTGCGGCAGCCCCCTCAATCTACACCCGCCGGCAACCCATCGATCCCCCCGGGGACGATCAGTCCTCGCCCTTGCCGGACTGCTCGCGGATGGTGTTCACCACGTTGGCGTCGGCGAGGGTGGTCACGTCTCCCAGGTTGCGCTGCTCGGCGATGTCGCGCAGCAGGCGCCGCATGATCTTGCCGGAGCGCGTCTTGGGCAGGTCGGGGGTGAACATCAGCTGCTTCGGCCGCGCGAACTTGCCGATCATGTGCGCCACGTGCTCGCGCAGCTCCGCCGCCAGCTCGTCGCCGGGCTCGTTGCCGGAGCGCAGGATGACGTAGCTGAAGATGGCCTGGCCGGTGAGCGGGTCGCTGCGCCCCACCACCGCGGCCTCGGCGACCGACGGGTGCGAGACCAGCGCCGACTCGACCTCGGTGGTGCTGATGCGGTGGCCCGAGACGTTCATCACGTCGTCGACGCGGCCGAGCAGCCAGTAGTAGCCCTCGTCGTCGCGCTTGCACCCGTCGCCGGGGAAGTAGCGGCCGGGGTAGCGCGACCAGTACGTCTGCTCGTAGCGCTCAGGGTCGCCGTAGATGCCCCGCAGCATGGCCGGCCACGGGCGCTCGAGGACCAGGTACCCGCCCTTCCCCAGCGGCATCGAGGTGCCGGCCTCGTCGACCACGTCCGCCTTGACCCCCGGGAAGGGGAAGGTGGCGCTCCCCGGCTTGAGGGTCGTGATGCCGGGGAGCGGCGTGATCATGATCATCCCCGTCTCGGTCTGCCACCACGTGTCGACCACCGGGCAGCGGCCGCCGCCGATCTCCTTCCAGTACCAGGCCCAGGCCTCCGGGTTGATCGGCTCACCGACGCTGCCGAGGAGGCGCAGGGACGAGAGGTCGTCCCCGGCGAACGCATCGGCGCCGTACTTCATCAGTGCCCGGATGGCGGTCGGGGCGGTGTAGAGGATGGTGACGCCGTACTTCGCGGCGATCTGGGCCCAGCGGTCCTTGTCCGGGAAGTCGATGGCGCCCTCGTAGATGACGCCGGTGGTCGCGTTGGCAAGCGGCCCGTAGACGATGTACGAGTGACCCGTCACCCAGCCGATGTCGGCCATGCACCAGTACACGTCGGTCTCCGGGTGCAGGTCGAAGATGTACCGATGGGTGGCGCTCACCCCGGCCAGGTAGCCGCCGGTGGTGTGCATGATCCCCTTCGGCTTGGCCGTCGTGCCCGAGGTGTAGAGCAGGTACAGGAGGTCCTCGGAGTCCATCGGCTCCGGGTCGGCCGTCGACGGCTGGTCGGCCACCAGGTCGTGGTACCAGTGATCGCGCGACGCGTCCCACGCCACATCGTCGCCGGTGCGCTTCACCACCACGCAATGCTCGACCGACGTCGTCCGGCCGATCGCCTCGTCGGCGCTCGCCTTGAGGGGCACCGTGGCGCCCTTGCGGTAGCCGCCGTCGGCGGTGATCACCACCGTGCATGACGCGTCGTCGATCCGGTCGGCGAGCGCATCGGCGGAGAAGCCGCCGAAGACGACCGAATGGGCCGCGCCGATGCGCGTGCAGGCCAGCATCGCGACCGGCAGCTCGGGGATCATCGGCATGTAGATGGCGACCCGGTCGCCCTTCTTCACGCCGAGGCCGCGCAGCGCGTTGGTGAGGCGGCACACCTCGTCGAGCAGCTCACGGTAGGTGATGGTGCGCGTGTCGCCCGGCTCCCCCTCCCAGAAGTAGGCGACGCGGTCGCCCAGGCCGTTGGCGACGTGGCGGTCGAGACAGTTGGCGCTGACGTTGAGCTTGCCACCGAGGTACCACTTCGCGTACGGCGCGTCCCAGGTGTAGAGCTCGGACCACGGCTCGATCCAGTCGAGCCGGTTCCCCTCCTGCGTCCAGAAGTCGCGGAACCCCTCCTCGGTGGCGGTCCGCTCGTAGATGCCCGGGTCGCTGAGGAGCGCGTCGGCGGTGAACGCGGGCGGCGGCGGGAAGGTGCGGTCCTCGCGCAGGAGGTTCTCGATCGCCTCGGCCGTGGCGTTCTGCTCGTCGCTCATTGCGGAACCGCTCCCTTCTTCGGTTGGTGGGTGCCGATTCTAGCCTCGACGCCCCGCGCGACGGCCCGGTTTGCGAGCCGTGCCACTTGCACCGGGGTGTATCTTCACCGGTGCAATTCGCGCACCGCCAGCGGGGAGCCGTGGGGAAAGGCAGGTACAGCGCCATGAGGTGATCGAGGCTTCGATCCACGTCGGTCGACGACCGCAGACCCGAGCCTCGGCACCGTCGCGTCCACTCCGTCAACCCGGAGGTACCCGCATGGCTGCTACCACCACACCTGCCCGCACGTACGACTACAAGCTCCCGTTCGTCATCGGCGCGTCCGCGATCGGGACGGTCATCGAGTGGTACGACTTCTACCTGTACGCCGTCCTGGCGACCTTCCTGGCACCCATCTTCTTCCCCGGTGACCCGACGGCGCAGGTCCTGAGCGCGCTCGCCACCTTCGGCGCCGGCTTCGCCGTGCGTCCGTTCGGCGCCATCGTGTTCGGGCGCATCGGCGACAAGACCGGCCGCAAGGTCGCCTTCCTGCTGACCGTCAGCATCATGGGCGGCGCGACCGTCCTGGTCGGCCTGCTGCCCGGCTACGCGCAGATCGGCATCCTGGCGCCGATCATCCTGGTCACGCTGCGCATGCTCCAGGGCCTGGCGCTGGGTGGCGAGTACGGCGGCGCCGCGATCTACGTGGCCGAGCACGCACCCGATCACAAGCGCGGCCTGTTCACCTCCTACATCCAGACGACCGCCACGGTGGGCCTCTTCCTGGCGCTGGCGGTGATCCTCCTCTTCCGCCTGTCCCTCGGCAACGAGGTGTTCGCCGCGTGGGGCTGGCGCATCCCGTTCCTGCTGGGCGCGGTCCTGGTCGTCGTCGCCCTCTACATCCGGCTGAAGCTCCAGGAGACGCCGCTCTACACCCGCGCCAAGGAGCAGGGCAAGACCTCCGACGCCCCCCTGCGCGACAGCTTCGGCAACCGGCGCAACTGGCGGTTGATCTTCCTCGCCCTGTTCGGCATGACGGCCGGCCAGGCGGTGGTCTGGTACACGGGCCAGTTCTACGCCCTCCAGTTCATGTCGGGACCCCTGGGCGTCGGCTTCGTGGACGCCTATACCGTCATGCTCATCGCGATCGCGCTGGCAACGCCGTTCTTCATCTTCTTCGGCTGGCTGTCCGACAAGATCGGGCGCAAGCCGATCATCCTGGGCGGGTGCCTCCTGGCAGCGATCGCCTACTTCCCGATCTTCAATGCCATGAAGGGCTTCGCCAACCCGATCCCGGAGACCGATCCGGCCACGCCGGCCACCATGATCTCGCAGGATCCCAACATCCTCGGCCTCACCGCGATGGTGTTCCTGATGATCGTGCTGGTGACGATGGTCTACGGACCGATCGCCGCCTTCCTGGTCGAGTACTTCCCGGCCAAGATCCGCTACACGTCGCTCTCGCTCCCCTATCACCTGGGGAACGGCGAGTTCGGCGGCTGGCTGCCGTTCATCGCCAGCTTCATGGTCGCCTCGGCGGCGTCCGGCGGCATCTTCGCCGGACTGGCATCGGTCACGCCGGGCGGCGCCACCTTCGTCGGGCTCTGGTATCCGATCGTGGTGGCGATCATGTCGCTGATCATCGGCGGCATCTGGATCCACGAGACCAAGGACGTGCGCATCTGGGACGAGGTCGGTGGCCGTGACGCCCAGACCCCGACGAATCCCCGGGGCACCACGACCAGCTCGGACGATGCAGCCACCGGCGGCGCGCTGGCCGGCTGATCGGCGAGCCATCTCGCTCACGCGACCCCGGGCCCGTCAGCGGCGCCCGGGGTCGCTCGGTTCCCGGCGCTCCGTCATCGAGGAGGACGCATGACCGACTCACCGCGCGCCCAGGTCGAGGCGTGGCAGCGCCGCGCGCTGGAGGACCCGGAGCGGTTCTGGCGTGAGGCCGCGGCCGGCGTCGCGTGGTTCACGCCGCCGGAGCACGTCTTCGAGCAGCCCGACCCGCCGTCCTTCCGCTGGTTCGGTGGTGGCACCACCAACATCGCCCACAACGCGCTCGACCGGCACGTGTCGGCCGGGCGCGGCGACCACCCGGCGCTCATCGCCCGCAACGAGCGCGGCGAGCGCCGGCAGCTGACCTACGCCGAGCTGCTCGCCGAGGTCGACCGCATCGCCGCCGCGCTGCGCGCGTCCGGGGTGCAGCGGGGCGACCGCGTCACCATCTACATGCCGACCTGCGTCGAGTCGATCGCGGCCATGCTGGCGGTGGTCCGCATCGGCGCCATCCATTCGGTCGTCTTCGCCGGCTTCGGGGCGGGGGCGCTGCGCGACCGCATCGTGGCCTCCGGCTCGCGCCTGCTGCTCACCGCCGATGTGACCTACCGCAAGGGCCGCGACGTGGCGCTGACCCCCATCGTGGCGGCCGCCCTCGAGGGCGAGACGCCGGTCGAGCGGGTCGTGATCCTGCGGCGCGACCCGCACATTGAGGCGCCGTCCAGCTGGACGGCGTGGGACGCGTTCCTCGAGGCCGGCGGCGAGCCCGCCGCTCCCGAGGCGATGGGCGCCGACGAGCCGGCGTTCGTGATCGCCACCTCGGGCACCACGGCGCGCCCGAAGCTGGCGGTCCACGGCCATGGTGGCTACCAGGTCTACGCCACGGCCATGGGGCGCTGGATCTTCGATCTGCGGCCCGAGGACCGCTGGTGGTGCACGTCCGACATCGGCTGGATCGTGGGGCACGCCTACATGGTCCACGTCCCGCTCATCGTGGGAGCGACGACCATCGCCTACGAGGGCGCCCTCGACCATCCCGATGCCGAGGCGCCGTGGCGCCTGGTCGAGGAGGAGCGGGTGACCGGCCTCTTCTCGTCGCCGACGGCGATCCGGTCCCTCATGCGCCATGGCAACGAGCCGCCGGCGCAGCACGACCTGTCGACCGTCACGCGGGCGGTGAGCGCCGGCGAGGTGCTCAATGCGCCGGCCTGGGAATGGCTCAGCCGCGACGTCTTCGGCGACCGGATCCCGGTGATCGACCACATGTGGCAGACCGAGACCGGCGGACCGATCTTCGGCAACCCGCTGGGGGTGGCGCGCCTCCCGATCAAGCCGGGCTCGGCGGGGGTGGCCCTGGCCGGCGTGGATGCGGCGGTGGTCGACCGCGACGGCCACCCGGTGCCGCCGGGGACGAAGGGCATCATGACCATCCGTCGCCCGTTCCCCGGCCTCATCGCCACCCTGTGGGGCGAGCCGCAGCGCTACGTGGATGACTACTGGAGCCGCGTGCCGGGGCAGTCGGTCTACTACGTGGGGGACGCGGCCCACGTCGACGAGGACGGCTACGTCTGGTTCGCGGGGCGTGCCGACGAGATCATCAAGATCGCGGCCCACCGGATCGGCACGATCGAGGTGGAGACCGCGCTGCTGCGCCACCCCGCCGTCGCCGAGGCCGGTGTCACCGGACGGCCGGACGAGCTGCGCGGAGAGGTGATCGCGGCCTTCGTGGTGCTCAAGGCCGGCCACGCCCCGTCCGACGCGCTCCGCGCGGAGCTGCTCGCCGCCGTGCGGGACGACCTCGGCCCGGTCGCCGTCATCGGGGAGCTGACGTTCGTCTCGATGCTCCCCAAGACGCGGTCCGGCAAGATCATGCGCCGCGTCCTCCGGGCGGTGGTGCTCGGCACGGACCCCGGCGACATCACGACCATCGAGGACGAGGGGTCGGTGGAAGAGGCACGCGAGGCACTGGTCGAGCTGCGCGGCGCGCTGCGCAGCTGACGCCACGGCACGATCCTCGCAGGGGTGGGGGGCATGCGCACTCTCGCCACCGCGGTCGCGGCCGCGGCTTCCGTGCTCCTGCTGATCGTGCTGCTGCTCCAGGTCGGAGCGCTGCGCGGCGAGCTCGACGCCGCGCGCGATGACGCCGCCACCGCCGCCTCCGGGGCCGCATCGGTCCGCGAGGAGCTCGGCGAGGTGCGCGCGGCGGTCGATCGCCTCAACGACGAGCTGGCCGCCCTGCCGCGCGATGGCGTGGTGCCGACCGACTCGTCGGGACTGATCCTCGAACGGATGACCGAGATCCGCGACGACCTGGCGGCACTGTCGCAGCGCGTGGACGACATCTGCCGCAACGCGCCGATCGAGCTGTGCTGACCTACCCGGCGACCGGCTGGCGTGGCACCGACCTGACGAACAGCGCCGCCGCCACGTAGGACGCCGCCATGACCGCGAACGCCGCGGGGTAGTCGAAGCGGTCGGCGACCTGGCCGATGACGAAGGCCCAGGCCGCCCCGATCCCGAACGCGGCGGTGAAGTAGACGCTGAAGGCCACGTCGCGGATCGGTCCGTCGGCGCGATCGGCGAGGTACGCCTGGAGCACGGGCGACTCGCTGAAGACGGCCGTCCCGAACGGGAGCAGCAGCGGCACCAGCACGGCCAGGTTCGAGCCGGCGAGCAGGAAGGCGACGATCCCCACCGCGCTGACCAGGTAGTAGGCCACCAGCACGCGCTGGCGCCCGTAGCGGTCCGAGAGCCAGCCCGCCAGCAGCGGACCGATGACCGCGCCGACGAGCAGCACCAGGTAGAGCAGGCTCGTCGTCCCGGCGTCGAGGCCCAGCGGCCCGCTCAGGTAGAGGATCATGAACGGCGCGACGATGTCGAGGCCGCGACCGCCGGCGGCGACCAGCGAGGCCAGCAGGATGGCGCGCAGGTCGCGCCGCCCGAGCACCAGGCGCACCTGGTCGCGCACCGAGCCGCTGCGTCGCGCGGCCTCTCGGTACGCCGCGTGGTCCTCGCGGACGACGAGCGCGATGAGCAGGCCGATCACCAGCGCCGGGATGCCGAGCAGCCCGATCGTGCGCTGCCAGCCGAGGGTGGCGAGCAGGCCGGCGCCGAGGATCCCGCTGCCGGCCACGATCGGCACGGCGAGGGTGCCGATGTTGCCGCCGGCGATGTGGGCGCTGATGGCGAACCCGCGCCGCTCCGCCGGATACGCGTCGGAGAGCAGCGCGTTGCCGACCGGGTGCTGCGGGCTGGCACCGATCCGCGACGCGCTGATCCCGGCCAGCAGCTGCGCCACCGAGGTCGAGGTGCCCGCGAACAGGAGGCTCGCCCCGAAGACGATCTGCCCGCCGGCGAGCAGGAGCGGCCGGGCGACGAAGCGGGTCAGGACGCCATAGGCCAGCTGCATCGTGCCGCCGACGGCGGTGGTGATGGCGATGAAGGTGCCCACGTCCGCCGGGCGCAGGGCGAACTCGACGATCACGATCGGGTAGACGAGCGGCATGAGCGCCGACAGGGCATGGATCACCGCGTGCCCGGTCGCCAGCAGGGCGAGGGTCAGGCCGGGGTGCGGGGTCGCCGGTTTGCTAGCATCAGCCCGATGCCGCCACGCGCCGGGGATGGGCTCGAGAGTCGCCTCATCGCGACCATCGCGCCCGTCTTCCGCCATCTCCTTGCTCACGCGCGCCGGCGCCCGGGTTGGAAGTCGCTCACGTACCAGCAGTACAACGTGCTGCGCATCATCGACGGGGAGGCGGCGATGCCGCAGGCCGAGATCGCGCGCCGCCTCCTCGTGTCGGCGCCGGTGGTGACGCGCCTGGCGGCGAGCCTGGTCGACAGCGGGTACGTCGAGCGCGGGACCGATCCGGAGGACCGCCGCGCGGTGCGGCTCTCCCTCACGCCGAAGGGGCGGCGCAAGGTGCGCGCCATGCGGCGCGACCTGCTCGAGGCGGCGACCGAGCTGCTCGCCCCGCTGGCCGACGATCGGCGCGCGGCGATCGGCGCGGCGCTCGACGAGCTGCAGGTCCTGCTCCCGTCAGGCAGCGTCAACGGGCGTCCTCGCTAGGCTCCCCGCCGCTCATCGCCGAGCGGTCACGCGCCCCGGGCGGTCGCGGGCCGGTCGGCGACATCGGCCGGCACGAGGGTCGGTGCGCCCGCCGCGGCGGGTCGCGGCTCCAGGCTGCCGGCCAGGCGCCACGCCACGAAGAGCAGCACCCCGCTGGCGACGATCGAGCCGGCGACGAACGCGGCGGGCGCGTCCCACAGCTCGGCGACGGCCCCGGCGAAGAAGCCGCCGATCGGCGCCGAGCCGGCGAAGACGGTGACGTACAGGCTCATCACCCGCCCGCGCAGCTCGTTGGAGACGGTGTTCTGGATGGTGACGTTGATGGTGTTGACCATCAGCATCGACGCCAGGCCGATGGCGGCCACCAGCACGAACGCGGCGACCGGGCTGCGGACCAGGCCGAGCGCCAGCTCGAGGACCAGGAACGCGAGGCCGCCCAACAGGATCACCCGCCGCAGGGCGCGCCGGCCGCCGGTGAACGCCAGCGCCAGCGACCCGACCAGCGACCCGGCGCCCATGCAGGCGAACAGGGCGCCGTAGCCGTCGGCGTCGAGGCCGAGCGTGTCGCGGGCATACAGGGGCAGCAGCGTCTGGAAGTTCATGGCGAAGGTGGCCATGCCGCCCAGCAGCACCAGCGGCCAGAGCACGTTCGGCGTCCGCACCGCGTAGCGGAATCCCTCCGCCAGGCTCGACCGGACCGATGCGTAGCGCTCCGGACGCACCACCTGCCGCAGCCCCGCCGGGTCGATGCGCCACAGCGCGACCAGCACGGCCAGGTAGCTCAGCGCGTTGAGCCCGAAGTTGAAGGCCGGCCCGAACATCGCGAGCGCCAGGCCGGCGATGGCCGGCCCGATCACGCGCGCCGCGTTGAACGACGCCGAGTTGAGGGCGATCGCGTTGACGAGGTCCTCGCGGGGCACCAGGTCGGCGGCAAATGCCTGGCGCACGGGCATCTCCACGGCGCTGACCATGCCGAGCACCGCGGCGAGGATCATGACGTGCCAGATCTCGACGACGCCGGCGAAGGTGAGCCCGAACAGGACCACGGCCTGGGCCATGGCCGCGACCTGCGTGACCACCAGGGTGCGCCGCTTGTCGATGCGGTCGGCCAGGACGCCGCCGAGCGGCGCGAGCACCATCGCCGGCGCGAACTGGAGCGCGAGGACCGTGCCGAGCTCGAGCGGCGACCCGCCGAGCAGCAGCACCAGCCACGGCTGGCTCACCGACTGCATCCACGTCCCGATCAGGCTCCCCACCTGCCCGAACCAGTAGCGCCGGTAGTTGCGATGGGCGAGGGCGGCGAACCCACCCCGGAACCCGCCGCCGGGTGCGGCGGAGCCCGAGCCCGAGCCCTCGGCTCGGGGGAGGACGCGCAGCGGTGGCCCGGCCGCGGCGCGCAGCAGTCGGGGCAGCGTGGCGATGGTCATTGTTAGCAATGCTAACAAACGTGCCGCCGCCTGCCAACCCCTCGCACCTTGCGCGGTGGCGGCCGGTGGGCCAGAATCGCGGCGGTTCCATGGCCCGACGCACCACGCTCCTCGTCACCCGGCTGCTCCTCGGGGGGTTGATCTCGTTCACCACCCTGGTGCCGCCTGCGCTGGCCTCCGGCCCGGGGGCGCGTGGCCTCGACGACGACCCGATCCCGACCTTCTGGCTGATCCCCGCGCGGGTGGCGGCGCGTGTCGCGGCGCGGCCGGTCCTGCCGGCCGCGACCGAGCAGAGCTCCCTGCAGGCGGCCCTCGATCACGCGCGCACGGTGGCCGGGTGCTACGGCCTGACGGTGGCCATCGTGCGCGACGACGGGGTGCAGTGGGCCGGCGCGACCGGCGTCGAGCGAGACGCCACCACGCCCCTTGGGACCGACGAGCCGTTCGTCATCGGCAGCGTGACCAAGACCTTCGTCACCGCCGCGCTCCTGCGCCTCGTCCATCGCGGCAGCCTGTCGCTCGACGACCAGGTCACCGACTGGCTGCCCAGCGTCGCGGTGGCCAGGGGGGTCACCGTCCGCGATCTGCTCGCGCACACCAGCGGCATCGCCGACCTGTATCCACCCCTCAAGGCCACGCTCTTCGGCGAGCCGGAGCACGTCTTCACCCACGAGGAGGTGCTCGGCCAGCTCGGTGCGGCGTGGTTCGCGCCGGGAACCGCGTGGGGCTACTCGAACACGAACTTCGTCATCGCCGGGATGCTGCTGGAGAAGGTCACCGGTCGGCCCGCCGAGGACGTGCTGTCGCGCGAGCTCATCGCCCCCGCCGGACTGCGGTCCACCTGGCTCCTGGCCGGGTCACACGCCGAGCCGGCCCTCCTCCCGCCGTCGTGGGCCACCTCGTTCTGGACCTCGGGCGCCATGCGCTCCACGGTCGCCGACCTGGCACGCTGGGGCGCCGCACTGTACGGCGGCCACATCGTCAGCGGCGATGACCTGGCGGCGATGACCACCTTCAACGACGACGACTACGGGCTCGGGACGCGCCGCTTCCCGTTCGGCAGCGAGGAGGCGATCGGCCACTCCGGCCTGCTCGGCACCACGACCAGCATCCTCCTCTACTTCCCCGAGCAGCGGGTCAGCGTGGCTGCCATCGCCAATCGGGCCGAGGTCGACCTGCCCGCCGCGCTGGTCGCCGAGGATCGCGGCCGACCGTCGATCCTCGAGCTGGCCCTGGGCCCCGGCGCAGACCTGGCCGCCCCATCGGCCAGCCCCTCGCCCTCGCCCGCGGTGCCCTGACGTCGGCGGTCAGCCGAACAGGATCTCCCGGATCACCGGGGTCGACGGCGTGCCGTGCGCCAGCACCGATTCGAGGAACGGCCGGTAGACGAACTCGCGCCCGTCGGCCGCTGCGCGCCGCCGAGCCTCCGCCTCCAGGTCGTGCATCTCGACGCTGCCCAGGAAGTACTCGCACAGCTGCGTGCTCGAGAGGCGGGCGCGTGACCACTTCTCGGTCGCCTCGGAGCGCTCCTGCCAGCCGCCCTCGACCATCAGGCGCATCGCGTCCTCCTCGTCCATGGCGCCGGCGTGGATCCCGATGTCCATCATCGTGTTGGTGATGGCGCGCAGGTAGAACTTCCAGTGGACGAGCATCAGCGCGGGGTCGTCGGCCCCGTAGCCGACGTCCATCATGACCTGCGTGACGTACACCGCCCAGCCCTCGGCGAAGACCCCGGACTGGAAGATGGCACGCACCAGCGAGGCGGTGCGGTTGGAGTAGGCGAGCTGGAGGTAGTGGCCCGGCACCGCCTCGTGGATGGTGAGCAGTCGCAGCATGCGGCTGTTGTACTCGCGCAGCATCGATTCGACCTGCTCATCGGTCCAGTCGTCCGGCGGCGGCGTGATGGCGAAGAAGCTGTCGAGCCCCTTGTCGAGCGGCCCCGGCGGAATGAGCATCGCCCCGCCGAAGGCGCGCAGGAACGGCGGGGTCCAGATGATCTGCATCGGCTCATCGGCCAGCCCGATCAGGTCGCGCTCGCTGGTGAACGCCTCGATCCGCTCGTTCTCGGCACGGCAGAAGTCGAGCAGCTCGGCGGCCTGCGGGTGGTCGGC
>DASSPJ010000150.1:0-4128 GCA_035699665.1 Candidatus Limnocylindria bacterium | reverse complement strand
AGCTGGAAGGGCTTCTCGATGACCGCCGCCGGCCGCAGCTCGGCCACGTCACCGCCGCCGCCGGCGTGCGCGGAGAGGATCACGACCGGGATCTCGGCCAGCTCCGGCTCGGCGAGCATCGCGCCGCGCAGCTGCCATCCGTTCATGCGCGGCATCATCAGGTCGACGATCGCCAGGCACGGCGGCGGGCCGGCATGCAGCAGCTCGAGCGCGGCCTCGCCGTCGGCGGCGGTGGCCACCTCGTAGCCCTCGTCCTCGAGCACCGATCCGACGACCTCCGCGATCGCGGGCTCGTCGTCCACCACCAGGATCATGCGTCCACCACCGGCTCCACGCTCCGCGGCAGCTCCACGATGAACGAGCTGCCCTGCCCCTCGCCCGGGCTCTCGGCCCAGATCCGGCCACCCATCTGGACCACGAAGTCGCGGCTCACCGCCAGCCCCAGCCCCATGCCGGGGAAGTGCTGCGCGGAGGCGTTCGGGGCACGGGCGAACGGCTCGAAGATGGCATCGAGCTCGTCTGCCGCAATCCCGATGCCAGCATCGGTCACGCGCAGGCGCACGCGGGCGGGGCCCTGGGTCAGCGACACCTCCACCGGCCGGTCATCGGGCGAGTACTTCAGCGCGTTGCCGACCAGGTTGCCGATCACCTGCGCCAGCCGGTCCTGGTCCCACGAGCCCATCACCGGGGCATCCGGCAGCTCGAGGTGGATGCGCGGCGCATCGGTCTCCTGGAGGCCCGCGACGACGTCCGAGACCAGCGCCACGAGATCCAGCTCGGTGGGCCGCAGCTCGCGGGAGGAGGCGCCCATGCGGTCGATGTCGAGCAGGTCGGCCACCAGCCGCCGCAGCTGGTCCAGCCCCTGCCCGAGCCGGCGGAGCGAGGTGTCGATCCGCTCGCGGTTCGCCGGCGTCAGCTCCGGGGTTCGCTCCAGCCGCCGGGCGAGCAGCTGCCGGTGGCCGTCCACCACCGAGAGCGGCGTGCGGAGCTCGTGGGATGCCACCGCCAGGAACCGATCGCGGACGGCGACCGCCTGCTGGACGGACCGATAGAGCCGCGCGTTGTCGGTCGCGAGGGCGGTCCCGCGCGCGACGTCCTCCGCGGTCGCGACGTCATCGGCGTCGAAGGCAGGCCGATTCGCACCGCGGACCAGGGAGAGTGCGCCGATGACCCGGCCGCGCGCGGCCAGCGGCACGACCACGTGCGAGCCGATCTCCAGCCCGTGGAGCAGGTCCAGGTGGCGCTCGTCCACCGCGCGCGCCCGCAGCGCCTCGTCGTCCACCCGCTCCCAGACCGTGGTCGCGTCGTCGATGGCGCGGTGGATCGGGTGCGGCGCCGCCGACCCGCGGGCCGGCGGGTAGAGCGTCCGCAGCTCGCGGATCAGGTCCGACCGCGCCGGGTCGCCATGGAGGGCGGCCACGGGATACAGCTCGTTGCCCTCGGAGAGCAGGTCGATGACGCACCAGTCGGCGAAGGCGGGCACGAGCGCCTCGGCCACGTTCTGCACCGTGACGTCCTCGTCCAGCGAGCCGGCCAGGCGCTCGCTCACCTGGGCGACGAGCTGGAAGTGGCGCCGCGCCCGGTCGGCCAGCGACCGCGCCTCGCGCTCCTGCGTGACGAGGTTCGCGTCGCGCACCGCCGCCGCGGCCAGGGCGGCGAGATGGCCGATCGTCTCGGCAACCTCGTCGAAGATCGGCTGGCGGAAGAAGGCGACCATCACCCCCAGCAGCTCCCCGCCGGAGAGGAGCGGATGGCACGCCACGCTCTCGAGGCCCTCGCTGGCGACCCACTCCTGGTCGAAGCTCGGATCGCCGACCAGCCCGTTGCGGATGAACGGCCGCCGCGACCGCGCCACCTCGCCGACCTTGTACGGGTAGCTCTCCAGGTCGATCACCTCCCGGGAGCTGCCCCTCACCCTGGTCGACAGGCCGCCGCTGGTCTGGAGCTGGAGCGTGCCGCCGGCCGCGTCGTGGAGCCAGGTGCGGGCGAGGGCGGCATCGAAGTCGTCGACCAGCACATCGGTCAGGGTCTGGAGCACCAGCACCGGGTCGAGGCCGGTCCGCAGGCGGGCGGTTGCCGCGCTGGTGGCCCGCAGGTAGCGGAGGATGGACAGCTGCCGCTCCAGCTCGACGCGCTCGGTCAGGTCGCGGAGGACGCCGACCGCCAGGCGGCGCCCCGACGGCTCGCGGATCTCGGACAGGTTGAGCTCGATGTCGACCTCGGTGCCGTCCGCCCTGCGCGCGGGCACGCGGACCGGCGTGCCGAAGAGGGTGTGCGTGCCGGTCGCGGCATAGCGGGAGAAGCCGGCGTCGTGCGCGGCGTGCAAACGTTGCGGCTGGATGACGTGGAGCGACTGCCCGACCAGCTCGCCGGCCTTCCAGCCGAGCAGCCGCTCGACCGCGGCGTTGGCGTACACGATCCGCGCCTCCATGTCCGCCACCACCACGGCGTCGGGGATGGCCTCGAGGAGGGAGCTGCCGTCCACGCCTGTCACGGTGCGGAGGGTAGCAGGGCGGTTCGGCGGCCGGGCAGGGCGGCTCTGCTGCGCCTCTGACCACATATGTGCCGTTTTCCCACGCGGGGCCCGGTTCACACGGGATACGGGACAGATATGTTCCGCCGCGGACCGTGAACCCCGATCCGCATCCGCCGTCACGCTCCCCGACTGACCAAATCTGTGCAGAACCGGCCCCGGAAGCGGGGCCATGGGCCGATCCGGCACCGATATGTCCAGGGCGGGCCCCAGCCCGACCCGGCCCGGCCTCGCGGTTGTTCCGGAGCGGTCCTAACGGACACGTTGGCGCCACTGCCTGGCCGGAAGTTGCTCTGAGGCGGTCCGGCCGACCAAGTTGGGGGCCGATTCGGGCCGAAGTTGGTCGTTAGGACCGCTGGGGAGCAACTTTCAAGGGCGAGCGCCCGCCGCGCCCGGCGGCCCATACCCGCTACGCTCCACGGCATGAGTGCGGGGGAGGACCGTCTGGCATCGGCGCTGGAGCGCGACCTCAAGCCGCCGTGGCGCATCTACCGCAACGTGGCCTGGCTCGAGAAGCGGCCTGGCGGCGAGCCGCAGGACGGCGAGGCGGACCTCGTGGTGGCGCACCCGGAGCGCGGCGTCATGGTGGTCGAGGTCAAGGGTGGCGGCGTGCGGCGCATCGGGCCGGGCCAGTGGGAGTCCACCGACCGCAACGGCGCCACGCATGCCATCAAGGACCCGTTCGCGCAGGCCACGCGCGCCATGCACGGGCTGAAGCGCACCTGCGCGAAGGTGCCCGCGTGGCCCGCGCACGACGTGCGCTTCACGCGCGCGGTGGCGTTCCCGGACGCGCGCTACGACCCGCATCCGCCGCCGGCGGACGGACCGCGGGCGATCGTGCTGGACGAGGGGCAGCTCGGGCACGCGGGAGAGCGGATTCGGGACA
The DNA here is from genome assembly GCA_035699665.1 of Candidatus Limnocylindria bacterium. GTDB lineage: Bacteria > Chloroflexota > Limnocylindria > QHBO01 > QHBO01 > JAICQM01. The sequence continues at coordinate 709 of DASSPJ010000150.1, read as the reverse complement.
TCTGGGACTGGTGGAGCGCGTCCGGCGACGCGTCGGCGGACGGCGGGCCGCTCACCGCGGCCGGGATGGAGGCGCTCGACGTGCTACTGGCGCGCCCGCTCGAGATCCCGTCGCCGCTCTCCGTGGGAGTGGCCGCGGACGAGGAGCGCATCGCGCTCTCGGGGCAGCAGTTCGGGGCGCTGGACATGCTCGCCGCGCAGCGCCGCGCCCTGGTGCTGGGGGTCGCGGGCTCGGGGAAGACGCTGCTGGCCGCCGAGAAGGCGCGGCGCCTCGCCGCCCAGGGCCACGAGGTGCTGCTCACCTGCTTCAACCGACCGCTCGCCGAGCACCTTGCCGCGACCGTCGGGCAGCTCCCCGGGGTGACGGTCTCGACCTTCCATCGGCTGGCGGAGACGCTCGGGCAGGCCGCGGGGCTCATCGGTCCGTCGCCGGCGCACGACACGCCCTACTTCGACAGCCTTCCCGACGTCCTCGACCGCGCGCTGGAGATGCTGCCGGAGCATCGGTACGACGCCATCGTGGTCGACGAGGGACAGGATCTCGACAGCGTCTGGTGGCTGCCGCTGCTGGACCTGCTGCGCGATCGCCGGCACGGCATCGTCTACGTGTTCGGCGACGCCAACCAGGACCTCTACCACGCGCGCGAGCCCGATGAGCTGGGCGTCGTCATGCCCGAGACCCCGCCGACCTTCTACCTGTCCGAGGACCG
>DASSPJ010000149.1:0-17879 GCA_035699665.1 Candidatus Limnocylindria bacterium | reverse complement strand
CGCTACGGCGACACCATGGTGCTCGGCACCGCCAACCGCTCCGACCCTCGACCCGGGCTGGACTTCTTCCCGCTCACGGTGGACTTCGAGGAGCGCATGTACGCCGCGGGCAAGATCCCGGGCGGCTTCATCAAGCGTGAGTCGCGCCCGTCGGAGGCCGCCATCCTGGCGATGCGCCTCACCGACCGGCCGATCCGGCCCCTCTTCCCGAAGGGCTACTACAACGACGTCCAGGTGGTCCTGACGGTGCTGAGCGCCGACCAGGAGAACGACCCCGACATCCTCGCCCTGAATGGTGCGTCCGCCGCCCTCGCCATCAGCCAGATCCCGTTCCTCGGGCCGGTCGGCGCGGTGCGGGTCGGGCGGATCGGCGGTGAGTTCATCACCAACCCGACCACCTCGCAGCTCGCGGAGAGCGACCTCGACCTCGTCGTGGCCGGGACTCGCGAGGCGGTGATGATGGTCGAGGCCGGCGCCAACATCGTCCCCGAGTCGGTGATGGCCGATGCGATCGCCTACGGCCACGCCGAGGCGCAGAAGAGCATCGACCTGCAGCTCAAGCTGGTGGAGACCGTCGGCAAGCCCAAGAAGCAGCCGTTCATCGGTCCCAAGGCAGACAGCGTCGCCAAGCTGGCCGCGCGCCTGGCCAGGGGCGAGTCGGAGTTCGTGGTCCTGGACCTCGAGACCACCTCGATGAAGCCCGACGCCGGCTACATCGTCGACGTCGCGGCGCTGCGCGTGCGGGACGGCCAGGTGGTCGACCGCTTCGAGTCGCTCGTCAACCCGGGCCGCTCGATCGTCGGGCACCAGATCCACGGCATCAGCGACCAGGACGTGGCGAACGCCCCGACCGCAGCCGAGGTCCTGCCGAAGCTGGTCGAGTTCATCGGCTCCGCGCCGGTGGTCGCCCACAACGTGGCGTTCGACCTGCCGTTCGTGACGCGGCACCTGCCGATCGACACGAGGTGGGAGCCGGCCGCGGTGTTCGACACGCTGGAGCTCGCCTACCAGCTGTATCCCGATGCCGGCAGCTACAAGCTCGCCGACCTGGTGCGCTTCGTCTTCGGCCGCGACCACGGCGCCGCGCACCGCGCGATGCCCGACGCGGAGGCCACCGCCGAGCTGTTCATCAACCTCACCGATGGCCTGGCCCAGCGCATCGACGCGATCCGCACCGACATCGCCGATGAGGTGCGCCGCGCCCGTGACAGCTACAGCCGCAGCGAGCAGGGCGAGCGCATGGAGGACATCCGTCGCCGCCACGGCATCGGCTCGGCGCTGATGGACGTCCTGACCAAGGCGACCGTCCGCGAGCTGGTCCTGTCGGAGAACGTCCGCATCGACGGGCGCGACACGACCACCATCCGCCCGATCAACGTGGAGGTCGGCGTCCTGCCGCGTGCCCACGGCACGGGCCTCTTCCAACGCGGACAGACCCAGGCACTGAGCATCGCCACGCTGGGTCCTTCGAGCAACAAGCAGCGCCTCGACACCATCTCCCCGGAGACCGAGAAGCGCTACCTCCACCACTACAACATGCCGCCCTACTCGGTCGGCGAGGCCAAGTTCATGCGGGGCCCGGGGCGTCGCGAGATCGGCCATGGCGCCCTTGCCGAGCGCGCCCTGCTGCCGGTCCTGCCGAGCGAGGCGGACTTCCCGTACGTCATCCGGGTGGTGAGCGAGGTGGTCAGCTCCAACGGCTCGACCAGCATGGCCTCGACCTGCGGCTCGACCCTCGCCCTGATGGACGCGGGCGTGCCGATCACCGCCCCGGTGGCCGGCGCGGCGATGGGGCTGATCTCCGACAAGGAGACCGGGCGCTACGCCGTCCTGACCGACATCACCGGCAAGGAAGACGCCTACGGCGACATGGACTTCAAGGTCACCGGCACCGCCGAGGGCGTCACCGCCCTGCAGATGGACATCAAGGTGGCCGGCATCACCGTCGAGATCATGCGCGACGCGCTGGAGCAGGCCCGCGTGGCCCGTCTCTTCATCCTCGACAAGATGACCGAGGTGATCAGCGCCAGCCGCGAGGAGCTCTCGCCCTTCGCCCCGCGCATCACCACCATCAAGATCCCGGTCGACAAGATCCGCGATGTCATCGGTGCGGGTGGCAAGATCATCCGCCAGATCACGGCCGAGACCGGTACCGAGATCAACATCGAGGACGACGGCACGATCCAGATCGCGGCGACGAGCGGCGAGGCCGCCCAGAAGGCGATCAAGTGGATCGAGGGCCTCACCAAGGACGTCGAGGTCGGCAAGGAGTACCTGGGCAAGGTCGTTCGCATCATGAACTTCGGCGCCTTCGTGGAGATCCTGCCGGGCAAGGACGGGCTGGTGCACATCAGCGAGCTGTCCGACCAGCGTGTCGGCCGCGTCGAGGACGTGGTCAGCATCGGAGACGAGCTGATCGTGGTCGTGACCGAGATCGACCGCATGGGTCGCGTGAACCTGTCGCGCAAGGCCGCCATGGAGCGCCACATGGCGCGCAACGGCGGCGAGGGCGGGGGATCGTCCGGGAACGGGCAGCCCGACCTGGAGAATGCGGAGCGGTTCGAGACCGCGCCGCGTCGTGACCGCGGCGACCGTCCCCGGTTCGGCGACCGCAACCGCGACCGGCCGCCGCGCCGGCGGTAGGGAGCGCGACGCACCACGGTGACGGGCGGGCCGCAGGGCGGTCCGCCCGTTCCATCTCCGCCACGCCCACAGGGGAGGCCATGGGCACCGAGGCCGAGCTCGCCGCCATCGCCGATGAGGTGCGTGGCTGCGTGCGCTGCCCGCTGTCGCGCGGTCGCACGCTGGCGGTCCCCGGCGAGGGGAGCCCGCTGACCGACGTCCTGCTGGTCGGCGAGGGTCCGGGAGCCCGCGAGGACGCCACCGGTCGCCCGTTCGTCGGCCCCGCCGGCCAGCTCCTCGACGAGCTGGTCCGCAGCATCGGCTGGGAGCGTGGCGACGTCTTCATCGCCAACGTGGTCAAGTGCCGTCCGCCGGGCAATCGGGATCCGGAGCCCGACGAGATCGCCGCCTGTGCCGACTACCTCGATCGCCAGGAGGCCGCGCTCGACCCGACGGTGGTGGTGACCCTCGGCCGCCACTCGCTGCAGCGCTATCTCCCCGGCGCGCGGATCGGGGCGGTGCACGGCACGCTCCGGCGAGGGCGCGGCCGATGGGTCTTCCCGATGTACCATCCTGCTGCGGCGCTGCACCAGGCGTCCCTGCGCGAAACCCTCTTCCGGGACATCCGCGGGCTCCCGGCGGCGCTCCTCCAGGCCCGCGAGGCGCTCGACGCCGAACGGGCCGCATCGGTCCAGGTCCAATCGCCGCGCAGCAACGACGAATCACAGCCGCTCCCACCGGTGGCGCCCAGCGAGGCGCCCGAACCGGACGATGGGCAGCTCACCCTCTTCTAGGAGCCTTCATGCCAGACACCCTCAGGATCATCCCGCTCGGCGGGGTGGGCGAGGTCGGGAAGAACATCACCGTCATCGAGGCGGGGGACGACATCGTGGTCGTCGACTGCGGACTCGCCTTTCCCGAGCCGGAGATGCTGGGCATCGACCTCGTCATCCCCGATGTCACGTACCTCGAGGAGCACCGCGACCGGGTGCGGGCAATCCTGCTGACCCACGGCCACGAGGACCACACCGGGGCGCTGCCCTACGTCCTGCCCAAGATCCCGGGCACGCCGATCTACGCCACGCGCCTGACGCGGGGGCTGGTCGAGGTCAAGCTGCGCGAGCACAAGCTCACCAAGATGACCGAGCTGCGCCCCGTGGAGCCGGGTCGTGACTTCTCGGTCGGCACGTTCACCATCACCGCCTTCCGGGTCAACCACTCGATCCCCGACGGGGTGGGCTACGCGATCCGCACGCCGGCCGGGACGGTCGTGCACACCGGCGACTTCAAGTTCGACATGACCCCGCCCGACGGGCGGCGTGCCGACCTGGGCCTCATCGCCGAGATCGGGAGCGAGGGTGTCGACTTCCTCCTGTCCGACTCGACGCGCGCCGAGAAGGAAGGCTACACGCTCTCCGAGATGACGGTCGGCGAGTCGCTCCACCAGCTGATCGGGGAGGCCGGCGGGCGCGTGATCGTGGCCACCTTCGCCAGCAACATCGGGCGCGTGCAGCAGGTGATCGATGCGGCCGCCGATCACGGTCGCAAGGTCGTCTGCCTCGGCCGCAGCATGGAGCAGAACTCGGCGATCGCGGTGGAGCTCGGCGTCCTCGACGCCCGCGACGGCACGCTCGTCAAGAAGGAGCAGCTCCAGCGGATCCCCAGGGAGCAGCTGGTCATCATGACCACCGGCTCGCAGGGCGAGCCGATGTCGGGCCTGACCCGCATGAGCAACCGCGACCACCGCAACGTGAACATCGAGCCCGGCGACACGGTGATCGTGTCGGCCTCGCCGATCCCCGGTAACGAGGAGGCGGTCGCCAAGACGATCGACAACCTCTTCAAGGAGGGGGCGATGGTCCACTACGAGCCCCTCAAGCACTGCCACGTGTCGGGGCACGGGTCCCGGGAGGAGCTCAAGCTGATGCTGGGCCTGGTGCAGCCCACGCACTTCATCCCGGTGCATGGCGAGTACCGGATGCTGGTGCAGCACGCCCTCCTGGCCGAGGGGGCGGGGGTGGAGATCGACCGCATCTTCGTGCTCGAGAACGGCCAGGTGGTGTCCTACGACGGTGAGCGCGCGAGGCTCGACGGCAGCGTGACGGCCGGCGCGGTACTGGTCGACGGCATCGCGGCGGTCGACGGCCTCGACGGGGTCATCCTGCGCGACCGGCGCATGCTCGCCAGCGACGGCGTGGTGATGGTCGCGCTCACCGTCGATGCGGCCACCGGGCAGGCGGTCTCGGGGCCGGACCTGGTGAGCCGCGGCTTCCTGTCGGACCCTGACGACCCCATCATGGCCGCCGCCCGCGACCACCTGGCCGACGCGCTGCGCCAGCCGCCGGCGGACGACCATGCCGCCGAGGCCGGCTACCTGAAGACCAAGATCCGCGACGTCCTGTCGCGCTACTTCTTCCAGCAGACGAAGCGCCGGCCGATGATCCTGCCGATCGTGCTGGAGGTCTGAGCGTGAGCACCCGACGCTCGAGCCGTCGCCGGACGACGCGCCGGCGGCGGAGCAGCAACCCGACGCTGAGCCCGCGCTTCCTGCGCGAGGCCATCGCGCTGGCGCTTCTGTTCCTGGCGATCATCAGCGTCATCGGGCTGTTCGCACCGGATGCCGGGGCGATCGTGGCGCCCTGGCATGGCTTCCTCTCCTACCTGCTCGGCTGGGGCGTGGCCCTCGCGCCGCCGCTGCTGGCCGGGTTTGCCCTCATGCTCTGGATGAAGACGATGCCCGCCGAGCGCTGGATGGCGGCCACCGGGGCAGCGGTCGTCGCCCTGGCGCTGCTGGGGATGTTCCACCTCGGCAGTGGCGGGACGGCCGAGCAGATCGAGACCGGACACGGGGGCGGCCTGATCGGCTTCGCCGTGAGCGGCGCACTGGTCGGCGCGCTCGGCGGAGCCGGAGCCTGGGTCGTGCTCGGGCTGCTGGTGGTGGTGGGCCTGCTGCTCTACTTCAACATGACCATCGGCGACGTGGTTGCCGCATGGCTCCAGCAGCGGGACGAGGCGCGCGAGCTGGCCGACGGCGACGCGCGACGGGCGGCGTCGGCCGCCAGGGCACGGCAGAAGGCGCCACCCCCGGAGCCGGCGCCGGAGGCCCGGCCCGGGCTCATCGACCGCATGCGCGGTGCCCTCGCCGGCGGCAATGACGCGCACGAGGACGAGCCGCTCATCGTGCGTCGCCAGCGGCCGGAGACGAACGGCGGCGCTCGGCCCGCCACGCGTCCGACGCCGATCGCCGTGCCGCCCACCGCGCCGCTGGCGGTGGGCGCGGACGAGGAGGACCCGACCGCGGAGCTGGGGAGCGAGGAGCGCGCCCACCTGGCCGAGGCGGCCGAGGCGGTCCCGCTGGGCGCGGATGCCGCCCTCGAGACGACGGAGCGTGCCTGGGACCTGCCGGCGCTCGACGTGCTCGCCGATGCGCCGCCGTCGATCGCGGCCCAGATGGACCTCACCGCCAAGGGGCAGCGGATCCGCGAGACGCTGGCCCACTTCGGCATCGGGGTCAAGGTGGCACGCATCCAGGAGGGCCCGGTCGTCACGCAGTACGCGCTCGACGTGGAGCCGGGGATCAAGCTGTCGCGTATCGAGGGGCTCGCGGACAACCTCGCGCTGGCACTCGCCGCGCGCTCGATCCGCATCGAGGCGCCGATCCCCGGCGAGCCGTTCGTGGGCATCGAGATCCCGAACAACGCGTTCGACCTGGTGACCCTCAAGGAGGTGCTCGCCAGCCGCAACTTCGACGACCTGGCCGGGAAGAGCAAGCTCGCCTTCGCGCTGGGCCAGGACGTCGCCGGCCAGCCGTTCAGCGCCGACCTGGGCAAGATGCCCCACGTCCTCATCGCCGGCGCCACCGGCTCCGGCAAGAGCGTCTGCGTCAACGCCCTCGTCTGCTCGCTGCTGATGAAGGCCACGCCGCGCGACGTGAAGTTCATCATGATCGACCCCAAGCGCGTCGAGATGGTCCAGTACAAGGGCATCCCGCACCTGCTGTGCGAAGTGATCGTCGAGCCGGAGCAGGCGGTCAACGCCCTCAAGTGGACGGTCGGCACGATGGAGAGCCGCTACCACGAGTTCGCGCAGCGGGGCGTCCGGAACATCGCCGCCTACAACGAGGCGCTGCGTCCCGGCGAGCCGCGGATGCCGTACATCGTGGTCGTCATCGACGAGCTGGCCGACCTGATGATGGTCAGCGCCTACGAGGTGGAGGCCACCATCACCCGCATCGCCCAGCTGGCGCGTGCGACGGGGATCCACCTGGTGGTCGCCACGCAGCGCCCATCGGTGCAGGTCATCACCGGCCTCATCAAGGCCAACATCCCGTCCCGCATCGCGTTCGCCATGACGAGCGGCGTCGACTCGCGAACGATCCTCGACACCACCGGAGCGGAGGACCTGCTGGGCCGCGGCGACATGCTCTACCAGCCCATCGACGCCCCGCGCGCGGTGCGCCTGCAGGGCGTGCTGGTCACCGACCAGGAGATCGAGGAGCTGAGCCGCCACTGGAAGGCGCAGGGCGGTCCGCAGTACCGCCCCGAGATCACCGCGCCGCGCCGCGACGGCAAGGCGGGCGGGCGACCGGGGGAGGACGATGAGGATGCCGACGCGGATGCGCTGCTGAGCCAGGCGATCGACATCGTCCGACGCTCCGACAAGGCATCGGCGAGCCTCCTCCAGCGCCGCCTGCGCATCGGCTATGCCCGCGCGGCGCGGATCCTCGACCAGATGGAGGATCGCGGGGTGGTGGGCCCGGCGGACGGGAGCCGCTTCCGCGAGGTGCTGGTCACGAGTGACGGATGGGGCGGCGACGTGGCGCCAGACGAGGACGACGAGGCGTGACCGAGGGGAGCGTCCACAAGCTCGGTGAGGTGCTCCGCACGGCGCGCGAGGCGAAGGGGGTCGACCTGCCGCGCGTCGAGCGCGACACCAAGATCCGCGCCCGGTACCTGTCGGCCCTCGAGCGCGGCGAGTACCGCGAGCTGCCCGGCGCGGTCTACACCAAGGGCTTCCTGCGCAACTACGGCCTCTACCTGAGCCTCGACCCCGAGTACCTCATCGACCTGTACCGATTGGAGTCCGGCAGCGTCTCCGCCGAGCGGGCGAGCGTGACACCGATGCCCCGGCCGATCGCCGTGCGGCGGTCGCGCGCCTTCGTGCTGACCCCCAACGTGGTCGTCGCGGCGCTCCTGACCGTCCTCGTGCTCGCGATCGGCGCCTACCTGGTGAGCCAGCTGATCGCGTTCGCCGGCACGCCCGACCTGCGCGTGGTCAATCCCCCCGGCCCGGTTGCCTCGTACGACGGCGACGCGTACACCCTGCAGGGAGTCACCGCCCCGAACGCCCGCGTCAGCGTCGAGGGTCCGCGCCAGAACCCGGTGGTGACCGCAGACGAGGAGGGCGTCTTCGAGGTCACCGTGGCGCTGGTCCCCGGCGTGAACCTGATCACCCTCAGCGCGTACGACCCCACCACCGGTCGCACCAGTCCGGCGGTCGAGCGGCAGATCACCGTCGTCACCGCGCTGCCGTCAGGCAGCCCGGGCGCGGTCGCGCCGGTCGTCATCACCGCGCCCGTCGAGGGAGCCACGCTGACCGGTTCGGTTACCGTCGCCGGCACGGCACCGGCGGGCGCCGGCGTCACGATCACCGCCACGGCCACCGCAGCGCCCGCCGTCACCTTCGCCGTGGTCAACGCAGCCGGCCAGGCGGTGCAGGTGGCCAGCCAGCCGCCGGCGGCGCCCGTCCCGCTGGCGGTGACCGCGGACGGGGCGGGTGCCTTCGGGGGCCAGCTCGCGCTGGCGCCCGGCTCGTGGACCATCAGCGCGGCGGTGACCGGCGGGCAGCCGGTGACCCGCCAGGTCACGGTGGGCGTGCCGGCCGGACTGTCAGGGACGCTGGTGCTCGACGGCGGCGACTCCTATCTCGAGATCGACGAGGATGGACGGGGCAAGGCGGGCATCTCTGGCACCATCGCCGATGACGGGGCAACGGTCTCCGTCGCCGCCACGCGGGAGCTGCGGGTTCGCGCCGGCAACGCCGGCGCGGTCATCGTGACCATCAACGGCATTCGCATCGGCCCGATGGGCGACGCCGGCGCGGTCGTGGAGTGGCGCATCACGCGCCGCTGACCGGCTGCCGCATCGGTCAGGCTCATCGGTACACGCACGGACACGGGAGCGACATGGCAGATTCGACGTTCGACGTCGTCAGCGACTTCGACCAGCAGGAGCTGGTGAACACCCTCGACCAGGTGCGCCGCGAGGTGGCGACGCGGTTCGACTTCAAGGGCAGCAAGGTCCAGCTCGAGCTCGGCAAGGAGGCCATCACCCTCCACGCCGACGACGAGTACCGGGCCAATGCGGTCAAGGACCTCATCCAGTCGAAGGCGGTGCGGCGCAACCTGAGCCTCAAGATCTTCGACTGGGGCAAGCTCGAGCCGGCGGCGGGCGGGACGGTGCGCCAGGAGATCGCGCTGCGGCGCGGCCTGACCACCGAGCAGGCGAAGGAGCTCGCCAAGCTCATCCGGGAGCGATTCCCGAAGACCAAGCCGGTGATCCAGGGCGACGCGGTGCGTGTCTCGGGCAAGTCACGCGACGAGCTGCAGGCGGTGATATCGCACCTCCGTGGCCTCGACTACCCGGTCGCCCTCCAGTTCACCAACTACCGCTAGACCGATGCCCGGCCGGCCGCCGACCGATGCCGCGCTGGAGCGTGCCGCGCGCCGGCTGGGTCGCGCGCTGGTCCGCCGCGGCTGGCAGATGGCGGTCGCCGAGTCGTGCACCGGCGGCCTGGTGGGGCACGTGATCACCGGCGTGCCGAAGGCCAGCGACCACTTCCTGGGCGGGGTGATCAGCTACTCCGACGCCCTCAAGGAGGAGCTCCTCGGCGTCGACCCTGGCCTCCTCGAGCGCACCGGCGCGGTGGCGCCGGAGGTCGCGGAGGCGATGGCCGACGGGCTGCTGCGCCGCTTCGCGGTGGCGCGGCTGGCGGTGGCCGTCACCGGCATCGCGGGACCGGACGGTGGATCGGCCGAGAAGCCGGTGGGGCTGACGTACGTGGCGGCCGCCTGCCGCGACGGGGCGGCGCGCATCGAGCGCGCCGTCTGGCCACACGACCGCGACGGCAACAAGCGCGCCAGCGCCCTGCTCGCCCTCGAGCTGGCACACGACGTCGTGACGGGGGGGTAGGGGAGTGGTCCGGTCGGGCGAGCGCATCCACGTCATCGGCGTCGCCGGATCGGGCGCCGCCGGGGTGGCGCTGCTGTGCGCGCGCGCGGGAGCCATCGTCGACGGCTGCGACGCGGATGGCCCGTCGCCGTACACGCCGCCGCTCGACGGGGCCGGCGTGCGGGTGATCACCGGCCACCACGCGGACCACCTCGACGGGATCGACCGCGTGGCCATCAGCCCGGCCATCCGCGCCGTGCCCGACCACGTGGAGCTCGCCGCCGCGCTCGAGCGTGGCCTGCCGGTCGTGCCGTGGCAGGCGCTGCTCGGCGAGCTGATGGCCGCCGAGCGGCACCTCGGCCTGGCGGTCGCCGGCACCCACGGGAAGTCGACCACCACCGCGCTGCTGGGGCACCTGCTCATCGGGGCGGGACTGGACCCGACCGTCGAGGTCGGGGCGGTGATCGCCGACTGGGGCGGCGCATCGGTCCGGCCGGGAGACGGCGCGCCGTTCGTGGTCGAGGCCGACGAGTTCGGGGACAACTTCCTCCACTACCGGCCGGCCGCCGCGATCCTCACCAACCTCGAGATGGACCACCCCGACTACTTCGCCGATCGGGCCGCGGTCCTCGACAGCTTCGAGCGCTTCGTGCGGGGCATGGCGCCCGACGAGCGGGTGGGCGGCCGCGTCGTGCTCGCGGCCGCCGGCGACCCGGGGCTCGACGAGCTCCTGTCGCGGCTCGGCGACTGGGACGGGCGGGTGATCCGCTACGGGCCGGGCGGCGAGGTGGCAGCCGACGGGGTGGCCTACGGCGCCGAGGGGACGGCCTTCAGCCTGTCCGGCCATCGGTTCGCCATGCGCCTGGCAGGCGCCCACAACGTTCTCAACGCCACCGCGGCGCTCACCCTGGCCGGGATGGTCGGCGCGGCACCCGAGGCCCTCACCGCGTCGCTGGCGACCTTCCGCGGGGCCGGGCGCCGCATGGAGCTGATCGCCGATACTGCGGGCGTGATCGTCTACGACGACTACGGGCACCATCCCACCGAGGTCCGCGCCGCGCTCGCCGCGGCGCGCCAGCTCGTCGGCGGGCGGCGGCTGTGGGCGGTCTTCGAGCCGCACATGTACTCGCGCACGGCGCTCCTGCTCGATGAGTTCGCCACCTCGTTCGCCGAGGCCGACGAGGTGGCCGTCGCCGACATCTTCGCCAGCCGCGACACGCCCGAGGCGATGCGTGCCGTGTCGGCCGAGGTGCTGGCCGACGCGATCGAGCGGGCCGGCGGCGCGCCGGCGATCGCCACCGGGGACGTCGAGACGACCACCCGCTACGTGGCCGAGCACCTGCGCGCAGGTGACGCGGTGCTGGTGCTGGGCGCCGGCAGGTCGTACCGCATTGCCCGCGGCCTGCGCGACGCCCTGGAGGCCGGCGTGCTCGACGAGCGGCGCGGGATGGACCCGTCGTGACCGGCCTCCGCGAGGCGGTGCTCGGTGCGTTCATCGCCCTGCTGGTGACCGTGGCGCAGCAGGGGATGGTGCGCCTGGTCGAGTCCTCCGGTGCCGAGAGCGGCCCCGCGGTGGTCCTCGTCCTGCTGCTGGCGGCCTTTCTCGGGGTGCTGACCGCCGTCGCCACCCGCATGGCGCGGCTGCCGGGAGCCACCGCGCCCACCGTCCTGGTGCTGGGCTGGATCCTGGTGCCGGCCGTGCTGAGCGCCATCCCGGCGCCTGCCGCACAGCTCTTCGCCTCCCCCGCGGCCCTGGACGGCACCCAGGCCTACGCGCTGGTGGTCGCCACCGTGGCGGCCGCCATCACGCTCGGCGTCCCCGCCGAGCGGCGCTGACCAGCCGCGCCGGTTGGTGCAGGAGCTCGTCGTCGTCGCCTGGAACCTGCAGGGGCGTCGTCCCGCGCGCCTCGAGCTCCGAGCCGCCCTGGCGAGCGTGCGTGCCGACCTGCTCCTCCTCCAGGAGGCCGATGGCGACCAGGTCGGCGAGATCCTGCCGGCTGCCTTCCGCTCACGGCTGTGGTGGCCCACCGCGGGCACGCCGCCGGGGATCGTGGTCGCCTCGCACCTGCCGCTGGAGGAGTCCGGGATCCTCGACCCGGTCGATCCACCCTGGGATCGGCCGAGGGTCTGCTGGGCCCGCTTCCAGACGGCACGTGGCTCGCTGACCGCCGCCTCGGTGCACCTCCTGGCTCCACTGCTCCCCGGGGCCCGCCGCCGTCGCGACGGCCAGCGCGACGAGCTGGCCGGCTGGTGCGAGGCGCTCTCGGCGGGAGGCGAGCGGCTGGTCGTCGGCGGCGACTTCAATACGCGGAACCCGACGCTCCCGCGGATGGCCGACGCGTGCGCGTCCGACCCGCTGCCGACGTGGCGCCCACTGGCGACCCGGTGGATGCGGCCGCTGCTGCGGCTCGATGCCATCTTCCTGTCTCCGGCGGTGCGGTCGCTCGAGGCCGGCATCGGTGACCGATGGCGCGCCAGCGACCACGTGCCCGTGGTGGCGCGCATCGGGGTGTAATGGACCGCGACACCGCCGAACGGTGCGGTGCACAATAGCGACCGCCCACGACGGCGGCCTCCAGGGAGGAATCACCCGTTCCCGAGCAACCACGGCGACCCCGCACCCGGAAGGTGTCCTCCCACGCTGCCCGCGGGGAAGATGCCGGTGGCTCGGTGCCCGATGCCGACGCGGACCGCGCCGCGACGGTTCAGGCGGCCCTGTTCCGCATCGCCGAGACCGCGAGCGCCGCGCGGGACATGCCGACCTTCTACGCCTCGATCCATCGCATCGTGGCGAGCCTCATGTATGCCGACAACTTCTTCATCGCCCGCTACGACGCCGCGCGGGGGCTGATCAGCTTCCCGTTCTACCGCGACGAGGTGGATACCGACATTCCCGATCCGCAGGTCTGGGAGCCGATGGGCATCGGCAACGCGGCCGGCCTGACCGCCTACCTGCTGCGCACCGGACGGCCGCTGATGCTCAATATGGACGAGTATCGGCGGCTCGTGGACAGCGGCGAGATCGCGCGCGTCGGCCTCGAGGGCGTCGACTGGCTGGGGGTCCCGCTGCAGGCCGACGGCGAGATCATCGGCGCGGTCGTCACCCAGAGCTACACCCCCGAGCGCGCCCACCGCCCGGAGGACCTCGACCTCCTCGCCTTCGTGGCCCAGCACATCGCCACCGCCCTGACGCGCGCGCAGGCCATCGAGGAGACCCGCCAGCGGAACGCCGAGCTGGCCCTGGTCAACGAGATCGGCACGGCCCTGGCCCGGCAGCTCGACTTCGACGCCATCATCGACCTCGTCGGTGACCGGATCTCGACCATCTTCGCGGTCGATTCGACCTCCATCGCGCTCTACGACGCCGAGACCGGGATGATCAGCTTCCCGTACTTCGTCGAGCGGGGGCAGCGCGTGGCGGTGGAGGGCTGGAAGCTCGGCCCGGGGCTCACCTCGGAGGTGATCGAGACGCAACGGCCGTTGCGCCTGAACTCGGTGGCCGAGGCCATGGCCCGCGGTGCGGTGTTGACCGGGCGTCCGGCCGACGAGGCCCCGCCCTCCGAGTCGTGGCTCGGCGTTCCGATCGTCGCCGGCGAGCGGGTGATCGGCGTCATCAACATCGACCGGCCCGAGCCGCACGCGTTCAGCGAGTCGGACGAGCGGCTCCTCTCGACGCTGGCATCGAGCATGGGCGTGGCGCTCGAGAACGCGCGCCTGTTCGGTGAGACGACCCAGCGCAACGCCGAGCTGGCGGTGGTCAACGAGATCGGCGCGGCGCTCGCCCAGCAGCTCGACTTCGAGGCGATCACCGAGCTGGTGGGGGAGCGGGTGCGGGAGATCTTCACCTCGACCTCCCTGTTCATCGGCCTGTACGACGCCGCCACCAACACCATCCGCTTCCCGTACGAGATGGCCGAGGGCGAGCGCTACCACACCGAGCCGATCGAGCTCGGTTCCGGGCTGACCTCGCGCGTGATCGAGTCCGGACGGCCCCTTCGGCTGCTCAGCGACTCGGCGCTGGCGGCCCACGGCGCCATCGACATCGGCGGATCTCGGACGCGGTCCTGGCTGGGCGTGCCGATCACCGCCGGAGACGCGGTCATCGGTGCGATCGCCCTCGAGAGCGCGGAGCCGAACGCCTACAGCGAGGCCGACGAGCGGCTCCTCTCGACCCTCGCCTCGTCGATGGGCGTGGCGCTGGAGAACGCTCGCCTGTTCGACGAGACGAAGCGCCTCCTGATCGAGACCGATGAGCGGGCCGCCGAGCTGGCCATCATCACCAGCGTCCAGGAGGGACTGGCGGCTAACCTCGAGATGCAAGCCATGTACGACCTGGTCGGCGACAAGATCCAGGAGATCTTCGATGCCCAGGTGGTCGACATCGGCATCTACGACTTCGACGCCGGCCTGGTCCACTACCCGTACACCATCGAGCGCGGCGTGCGCTTCCCGGACGAGCCGACGCGCATCGATGCCTCGCCACTGACCCTGGAGGTGCTGCGGGAGCGGCGGCCGCTGCTCTACAACGACATGCCTGCCTGGGAGGCGGAGCACGGCACGGTGCCGATCGTCCAGGGCGAGCGGTCGCTCTCGGTGCTGATCGCGCCGCTGATGGTCGGGGGGGAGGTGCGCGGCCGCATCTCGCTCCAGAACCTCGACCGTGTCAACGCCTTCACCGATGGCAACCGGCGGCTCCTCTCCACCCTCGCCGCCAGCCTGTCGGTGGCGCTCGAGAACGCCCGCCTGTTCGACGAGACGAAGCGCCTGCTGGCCCAGACCGACGAGCGCGCCGCCGAGCTGGCGGTGGTGAACAGCGTCCAGCAGGGGCTGGCCGAGAACCTCGACATGCAGTCGATGTACGAGCTGGTGGGCGACAAGATCCAGGAGATCTTCGACACCCACGTGGTCGACATCGGGATCATCGACGGCGCTGACGGCAGGGTCCACTTCCCGTACACCATCGAGCGCGGCGTGCGCTTCCCCGACGAGCCGATGGACCTGCTCGGCTTCCGCAAGGTGGTGATCGAGACCCGCGAGCCGCTGCTGGTCAACCAGCAGATGGCCGAGCGGGCAGCCGAGATGGGACAGCCGGGGGCCATCCAGGGCGAGCCTGCTTGCTCGGCGCTCTTCGCTCCGCTGATCAGCGCAGGCGAGGCGCGCGGCGTCATCTCGCTCCAGAACCTCGATCGCGAGCACGCCTTCAGCGAGTCCGACGTGCGGATGCTCACCACCCTCGCCTCGAGCCTCGGGGTCGCGCTCGAGAACGCCCGCCTGTTCGACGAGACGCGGCGCCTGCTGGCCCAGACGGACGAGCGCGCCGCCGAGCTGGCCATCATCAACAGTGTCCAGCAGGGGCTCGCCGCGGAGCTCGACGTCCAGGCGATGTACGAGCTGGTGGGGGAGCGAGCGAGCGACGTGTTCGACACCCAGGTGGTCGACATCGCGGTGGTCGACCCGGTCACCGGACTGCTGCAGTTCCCCTTCACGATCGAGCGCGGGGTCCGATTCCCCGACGAGACCCGCCCGGTGACCGGGTTCCGGCGGCACGTCATCGAGACCCGCGAACCGCTGCTCATCACCCATGACCTGCGCCAGCGCGGACTCGAGGTGGGGCAGGCCGCGCAGCTCCAGGGCGAGCCGGCGCGGTCGGCGATCTTCGCGCCGCTCATCGTGGGCGAGGAGGTGCTGGGCGTCATCTCGCTCCAGAACCTCGACCGCGAGTACGCCTTCGACGAGGGCGACGTGGCCCTCCTGACCAGCATCGCGGCGTCGCTGAGCGTGGCCCTGCGCACCGGCCGCCTCATCGACGAGACGCGCCGGCGCGTGGCCGAGCTCGGCACCATCAACAGCGTCGGCGAGGCCCTCACCGCCCGCCTGGAGGTCGACCCGCTGCTGGCGCTGGTGGGCGACAAGACGCGCGACGCCTTCGACGCCGACATCGCCTACGTCGCCCTCCTCGAGGAGGAGACCGGGAGGATCACGTTCCCGTACTACGTCGAGGACGGGCAGCATCCCCCGCAGGAGCCGATGCAGCTCGGCGAGGGGCTCACCTCGCGCGTCCTCGAGGCGCGTCGACCGATGCTCCTCAACCGGGAGGCGGACTGGGCCCGCATCGGGCAGCGCGGACGTGGAACGCTGGCGCGATCGTGGCTTGGCGTCCCGATCCTGGTCGGCGAACGCGCGCTCGGCGTCATCAGCATCCAGAGCACCACCCAGGAGGGTCGCTTCGGGGAGGCCGACGCCCGCCTCCTGTCGACCATCGCGGCCAATGTCGGCGTCGCGATCCAGAATGCGCGCCTGTACGCGGAAACGCGACGCCGGGCCGACGAGATGGCAGCCCTCGCGGAGGTCGGGCGCGAGATCTCGGCGACCCTCGAGCTGTCGGTGGTGCTGGAGCTCATCGCCGAGCGGGCCAAGACCCTGCTCAATGCCGACACCAGCGCGGTCTACCTGCCGGACGCCGAGGCGGAGACGCTGCAGGCGGTGGTGGCCCTCGGCACCATCGCCGAGGAGGTGCGGACCGACCCCCTGACGCGCGGGGAGGGGATCCTCGGCGGGATCGCCGCCACCGGGCGCGCGGAGGTGGTCAACGACCCGTGGCACGACCCGCGGGCGATCCACATCGCGGGCACCGAGGACAGCGAGGGCGACCGACTGATGGCAGCGCCGCTGGCCGTCCGGGGCGAGGTGGCCGGCATCCTGGCGGTGTGGCGCAGCCACGGCGACGACCCGTTCACCCAGGCCGACCTCAACTTCCTCGAGGGACTCTCGCAGCAGGCCGCGGTGGCGCTGGCCAACGCGCGCCTCTTCGCCGAGGCCCAGGAGTCCCGGTCTGCGGCAGAGCAGGCGAACGAGGCCAAGAGCAGCTTCCTGGCCGCCATGAGCCACGAGATCCGCACCCCGCTCAACGCGGTCATCGGCATGAGCGGCCTGCTCCTCGACACGCCGCTCGACGATGAGCAGCGCGACTTCGCCGAGACGATCCGCACGTCGGGTGATGCGCTGCTGACGATCATCAACGACGTGCTCGACTTCTCGAAGATCGAGGCCGGGCGCGTCGAGCTGGACACCTCGCCATTCATCCTGCGGGAAGCGATCGAGGCGGCCCTCGACATCATGGCCCCGACGGCCGCGAAGAAGGGGATCGAGCTCATCTACGCGGTCGACGAGGAGCTCCCGGTGGCGCTCGTCGGCGACGCCGGCCGCCTGCGGCAGATGCTCCTCAACCTGCTCTCCAACGCGGTCAAGTTCACCGAGCAGGGCGAGGTGGTCGTGTCGGTCGGCGGCGCCGTCCTGCCGGCGGCCGGGCGCGGCCCGGCCCGCTGGGAGATCCGCATCGACGTGCGCGACACCGGCATCGGCATCCCGCCATCGGCGATGAGCAAGCTCTTCCAGTCGTTCAGCCAGGTGGATGCCTCGATCGCGCGTCGCTACGGCGGCACGGGACTCGGCCTGGCGATCAGCCGGCGCCTCGCCGAGCTGATGGACGGCACGCTCACCGCCGAGAGCAGCGGAGTGGCGGGGGAGGGGAGCCTCTTCCAGCTGGTGGTGCGCATGCCGGCCGCACCGCGCGACGCCGTCACGCCCACCAGACCGATGCGCGTCGAGGCCGAGCTGGCCGGACGTACCGTGCTCGTCGTCGACGACAACGCCACCAACCGACGCATCCTGGTCGCCCAGACGGCGCGGTGGGGGATGGTGCCCCGCGAGACCGGATCCCCGAGCGAGGCCCTCTCCTGGCTGGCGCGCGGCGAACGCTTCGACATCGCGCTGTTCGATCTCCTGATGCCCGAGATGGACGGGCTCGAGCTGGCCGAGCGGGTCGCCGCGCTGCCCGCTGCCGGCGGCCCGCCCATGCCGATCGTCATCCTCTCCTCGATCGGCGCGCGGGAGCGCGAGGACGCGCGCGTGGCGGGGTGGCTGGCCAAACCGATCAAGCCCTCGGCCCTGCACGACGCGATCGCCACGGTGCTGCTCGGCGCCACGGTCGCCCGACCGGTCGCCCCGGCCGCGGTGGACGGGGACGGCCGCCGCCTGGGGGAGCGACACCCGCTGCGCATCCTGCTCGCGGAGGACAACCCGGTGAAC
>DASSPJ010000148.1:0-11548 GCA_035699665.1 Candidatus Limnocylindria bacterium | reverse complement strand
GGGGTGCCGCAGCTCAGTGGCGCGTCGGTGTGTCGTCGACGGTCGAGTCGCCGAGGCCGCCGGTCAGACCGGCGATCACGATGAGCACGCCGGAGACCACGACCGCGAAGCCGAGCGTGATGGCGAGGCCAGCCAGGATCTGCATGGCGACACCGTCACACCGGCGCCGGCCGCCGGGGAGGGGACCTTCGTACTGCCCCGGTTGCTCCGGGCGGGCCATCGCCACATTCCGCGTCGGGAGGCGCGTGACGGCGCGATCTGGCAGGCGCCCTGCTCTAGTCGGCCGCGGAGGTGAGACCAGCATGAAGGGTGGGCTGCACCTGCCGGCACGGATCACCGAGGGCGATTTCGCCGGCTGGCTGCGCGACGCGATGAAGGCCAGGCGCATGACGACGCGCCTGGTGGCGATGCGCACCGGCCTCAACCACGCCTCGATCTCGCGCCTCATGAACCGGGCGCGCGAGCCGCTGCTCTCCACCGCGATCCGCCTGGTCCGTCTGCTGGAGCGCGAGCCGCGCCGAGCGGACGCCGGATCCGAGGACTCCACCGCCGAAGGGCCCCGGGGTCGGGCGGCGTAGCGTCATCCTTCGGCGGGCAATTCCGCCTGCCGGGTGCTGTCGGCGTCGGTCAGAAAGACGCGCACCAGTCCGCGGAGCCCCGATGCCTGCGCAGCCAGGCGGTCGGCCTCGAGCTGGCGGACCTTCACGCGTCGCCGCACGATCTCGCCGTACTCGGTCGTGGCGGCGAGCAGGCTCGCCATGGCGAGGAGGCGTCCGAGGAGCTCGGTATCCATGCGGTGCAGCGTGCCGCGACCGGCGCGGCGGGGCGATGGCCCTTTGGTCCCGGGCAGAAAATGAGGGCCGCACGCCCGAGCGCGTCCGACCCTCGTCCCCATGGCAAGCACGGTCGGTGCCAGCACCGCCGCGCGCCGGCCACGCCGGGTGCGGCGCGGTGCCTCCGTCAGCCCTTGAGCGCCTCCTCGATCGCCGAGCGCACCGGCATCCCGGCCCGCGCACCGGCCGCGGCCACCGAGAGGGCTCCTGCCACGTTGGCGGCCCGGATCGCCTCGGTGAGCGCAGCGCCCCCCGCGAGCCAGGCGGCGAGAACGCCGTTGAACGTGTCCCCGGCCCCGGTGGTGTCGACCAGGCGGGTCGCGGCGTGTCCATCGAACCGCTCGCGCCGCTGCCCCTCGGCGAGGAGCGCCCCGGCCGGCCCCTGGGTGACCACGATCGGCGCGGCGACGCGCGCCGCGAGCTCCGCGAGGGCGGCGGCCGGGTCGTCGTTGCCGATCCCCACCACGAGCTCGTGCTCGTTCGGGGTGAGGATGGGAGCCGCGGCGAGCAGCTCGGCGGGCAGGGCGCGCGCCGGCGCCGGGTTGACGATGGAGCGGCGGCCGGCAGAGCGCGCGGCGGTCACCGCGGCGACCACGGCGGGCAGCGGGACCTCGAGGACGGTGAGCAGGACGGTGCCATCCGGTTCGAGCACGGCGGCGAGCTCCGCCTCGTCGACGACGAGCTCCGCGTTGGCCCCCGGTGCGACGACGATCTGGTTCTCGCCGCGCGGCCCCACAACGACGAGCGCCGCCCCGGTCGCGCCGCCCAGGCGTCGCACGCCGGTCACGTCGATCCCCTCGGCCGCCAGGGCGTCGACGGCGACGTCCGCGTACGCATCGGCACCGACCGCACCGATGAAGACCACCTCGGCTCCCGCGCGCGCCGCCGCGACCGCCTGGTTGGCACCCTTGCCGCCAGGGTGGATCGCCAGCGTCCCGCCGAGCACCGTCTCGCCGGGACGCGGCAGCTTCTCGGCGGTGACGACGAAATCGGTGTTCAGCGAGCCCAGGACGACGACCCGTCCGCTCATGGCTGGAGCCTCCTGCGTTCCCACGCCTCCCCGGTGCGACGGTACTCGATGCGGTCGTGGAGGCGGTCGGGCCGGCTCTGCCAGAACTCGATGACCTGCGGCACGAGCCGGTACCCACCCCAGAAGGGCGGCAACGGGACGTCGTCGCCGGGGTAGCGCGCATCCGCAGCGTCGCGCTGCGCCTCCAGGGCCGCGCGATCGGCGATCGGCCGACCCTGCGCCGACGCCCACGCCGAGATGCGGCTGCCGCGCGGTCGGGTGGCGAAGTAGGCGCTCGCTTCCACGTCGGGGATCCCCTGCACCGTGCCTGCCAAGCGGACCTGCCGGTCCAGGGGTGCCCAATGGAAGACGGCGGCGGCCCGCGGATTCGTCGCCAGATCGCGCCCCTTGCGGCTCTGGCGATTGGTGTAGAAGGCGAGCCCGCGCGCATCGAGCCCACGGGCGAGGAGCATGCGCACCGACGGCGCGCCGTCCTCCCCGGCGGTGGCCAGCGCGAACGCCTCGGGCAGACCGATCCCGGCGCTGCGCGCCTGCTCGAGCCAGGTCGTCAGCTGCGCGATCGGATCGGAGCCCAGCTCGTCGAGGTTCATGCGTGGATCGTACCGACGTCGTGGCGGGGGAGCGCCTCGGACCTCTCACGCGGGGATGGCATGCGCGGCGCTATGGTAGGCGGCATGGACCGATTCCCGCCGCCTGCGGCCGTCCTCTTCGACCTGGACGGCACCCTGGTCGATACCGTCCCGACCCGCATCGCGGCGTGGGCGCGTGCCTTCGACGAGGTGGGCGTATCAGCCGGCGCCGCGCAGCTCGGCCCGCTGATCGGCTCGGACGGCACGATGCTCGCGCGACGCGTCGCCGGTGAGGCCGGCGTCGAGCTGGATGACGAGGCGGCCGAGCGGCTCGACCAGCGCAGCGGCGAGATCTACGGCGAGCTGAACAGCGACCCGCGACCGCTCGCCGGCGCGGCGGAGGCGCTGGCGGCCCTCGATGCACGGTCGATCACGTGGGCCATCGCCACCTCGAGCCGCCGCGAGCAGGTCGCCGCATCGGTCGCGGCGCTCGACCTCGAGCGCGAGCCGACCATCGTCGATGGCAGCCACGTGGCGCAGGCCAAGCCGGCGCCGGACCTGCTGCTGCTCGCGGCGCGGGAGCTCGACGTGGATCCGGCGGGGTGCTGGTACGTCGGTGACTCCACATGGGACATGGAGTCGGCCACCGCGGCGGGCATGCTGCCGATCGCCGTCATGGCGGGCGCTGCGGTCGAGCGCGAGGTCCTCGTGGCGGCTGGCGCGCGCGCTGTGCTCGAGACGCTCGACGAGCTGACCGATCGCCTGCCCGCCTGACCGATGCCGCTCGAGGCCTATCGGTCCAAGCGCGACTTCGGCAGGACCGCCGAACCGGCCGGTGGCGAGCCTGGAGGAGACGGCCGCCGCTTCACCGTGCAGCGTCACCGTGCGACGGCGCTCCACTATGACTTCCGGCTCGAGATCGATGGCGTGCTGGTCAGCTGGGCGGTGCCGAAGGGTCCGACCCTCGACCCCGGTGAGAAGCGCCTGGCCATGCGCACCGAGGACCACCCGATCGAGTACCTCGACTTCGAGGGCACCATCGGCGCCGGCCAGTACGGCGCGGGCGACGTCATCGTCTGGGACTGGGGCACCTGGGAGCCGGAGGAGACGCGCGACCCTGCGGCGTCGCTGCGCAAGGGTGAGCTGAAGTTCCGTCTCCACGGCGAGCGGCTCAACGGGCGGTTCACCATCGTCCGCACCAGCGGCCGCCACGGCGACCAGGACGACCGCGAGAAGTGGCTCCTCATGCACAAGCAGGACGAGGCCGCCGTCGCGGGCTGGGACGCGGAGGATCATCCGACCTCGGTCAAGTCGGGCCGCACCAACGACGAGGTCAAGGCCGGCCGCGCCGCGAAGTGGGACGCCGCTGCGCCCGCCGCAGAGGCGGAGATCGACCTCACCGGCGCGCGCGACGCAGGGCTGCCCGATTTCGTCCCGCCCATGCGCGCCACCCTGGCCAGCGGCCCGTTCAGCGACCCCGACTGGCTCTACGAAGTGAAGTGGGACGGCTATCGCGTGGAGGCGGTCGTCCGCGGCGCCGACGTGCGTCTCTTCACCCGCAATCGCCAGGATGCGGGGCGTTACTTCCCGACCCTCGCGGCCGCGCGCGGCTGGATCGAGGCCGACGAGGCGATCGTGGACGGCGAGGTGATCGCGGTGGACGCCCGCGGCCGCCCCGACTTCAGCCTGCTCCAGGACGTCTCCGGGCTGCGCGGGCTGCACGGCCAGGGCTCGGCGGGGGACCGCCCGCGACCGGCGAAGGACGAGCGCGCCGCGATCCCGCTCGTGTACCAGGCCTTCGACCTGCTGCATCTCGACGGCCGGTCGCTGCTCGGCGTGGCGCTGGAGCAGCGCAAGCGATTGCTGCGCTCCGTGCTCCGCGAGCACCCGATGGTGCGCTACGGGTCGCACGTCGTCGGTGACGGGGAGGCGTTCGTCGACGCGGCGCGGGAGCAGGAGCTGGAGGGGGTGGTGGCCAAGCTGCGGCGCTCGCACTACGAGCCGGGACGGCGCTCGAAGTCGTGGCTCAAGATCAAGCTGCGGCGCGAGCAGGAGGTCATCGTCGCCGGGTGGCTCGAGGGGCAGGGGAGCCACCGCGACCTGGGATCGCTCATCGTGGCGGTGCGGGATGGCGAGCGGCTGCGGCATGCCGGCCAGGTCGGGTCCGGGATCGACACGAGGACGCGTCGCGAGCTGCGGGCCCGGCTCGACGAGCTGGCACGCGACGACTCGCCGCTCGACTCGACTCCGCGCCTGAAGGGCGCGCACTGGGTCGAGCCACGCATCGTCATCCGCGTCGAGTTCGCGGAATGGACGACCGACGGGCTGCTGCGCCAGGCCGCCTTCAAGGGCTTCGAGATCGGGAAGGATGCCCGCTCGGTGCGCAGGGAGGATGCGGTCGACACGGCCGCCGCCCGCCGAGCCGCGGAGCGCGCCGTGCCCACCTCGGCGGCGCCGAAGCGATCGGGACGTGCCCGACCCGGGTCGCGCCCGCGGCGCGCGGCGCCGGCGACCGGCGCCTCCGATGCGCTCAGGGCCCTCGACGGCCTCCAGAAGGAGGGGTCGTGGGAGGTCCATGGCCGCGAGGTACGGGTCACCAACCTCGAGAAGGTGCTCTTCCCCGGCCGCGAGGGGGAGCCACCGCTCACCAAGCGCGACCTGTTCCGCTACATGGCCGTCGTCGGGCCGACGCTCGTCCCGTACCTCGACGGTCGCGGCACCACCGTGCAGCGCTATCCGAACGGGGTCGAGGCGAAGGGCTTCTGGCAGAAGGACCTGCCCGGCCACACCCCCGACTGGATCCAGCGCTGGACGTTCCACCACCGCGAGGAGGGGCCCAAGGACTACATCGTGGTCAGCGAGCCGGCGACGCTCGCCTGGCTCGCCCAGGAGGCGGCTCTCGAACTGCACCCATGGACGAGCCGGACCGATGCGCCCGACAGGCCGACCTACGCCCTCATCGACATCGATCCCGGGTCCGCGACCACGTGGGACGAGGTGCTCGTGCTGGCACGCCTGTACCGCACCGCCCTGGAGCACCTCGGCGTCATCGGTCTGCCGAAGGTCACCGGCAAGCGCGGGCTCCAGGTGTGGATACCGATCGAGCGGCGGTACACGTTCGACGAGACGCGCGACTGGGTCGAGGGCGTGAGCCGCGCCGTCGGCCAGATGGTGCCCGACCTGGTGAGCTGGGAGTGGGCGAAGCAGGCGCGCCGCGGCCGAGCCCGCCTGGACTTCACGCAGAACGCGGTCAACCGGACGCTGGTTGCGCCCTACTCGCCGCGCCCCGCGGCCGGCGCCCCGGTCTCCGCCCCGATCCGCTGGGACGAGCTGGACGATCCCGACCTTCGCCCCGACCGATGGACGATCCGCACGCTGCCGGAGCGGCTGGCCACGGTGGGGGATCTGTTCGCCGAGGCGCTGACGCTCCAGCAGCGGCTCCCACCGCTCTAGGGACGCCAAGAAGCCACGCCGGTCGGCGTGGCTTCATCGGTGTGCAGGGACAGGTCGCCGGGGCCTCAGTGCGGGAAGCCGCCTCCGGTGGTCACCCCCAGGACCGTGGTGGCGATCGACACGAGGGTCACCGCGGCGATCGTGCCTGCGAGCAGGATGGATCGCAGGATCCGCGTTGCGCGCATGATGGGCACTCCGTGGTGGGTCGGTCACCCACGGCGGGTGACCTGCGCCTACGCTCGCGCCATCGGTCCGGCCGGACAATGGCCCAGCAGTACCGCCGGCTCGCGGTCCGCGTAGTACGTTCGGCGGGGCGAGGGGTCAACCACCACTTGCCACGCGGTGTACACTCCGGCCATGCCGAGGACCAAGACGGTCGCACGTGCCACCGAGCAGGATGTCGCGCTCGCCCAGCGCATCGGTGCGCGCATTCGTGAGGCGCGGCATCGCGCCGGGCTGACCCAGCAGCAGCTCGCCGGCGATCGGTACACCAAGGCATACGTGAGCGCGCTCGAGACCGGCATCGCCCGGCCGAGCATGGTCGCCCTCCGGTACCTCTGCGAGCGGCTCGGCCTGCCGGCCAGCCACTTCATCGATGAGGACCATCCGGCCTGGACGCGCCTCGAGGTCGACCTTCGCCTGGCGGCCGGAGACTTCCAGGCGGCCGCCGACGGGTACCGCGACCTCCTCGAGCTGACGACCGACGACCCCGCGCGCGCGGACCTGCTCCGCGGGATCGCCGAGTCGGAGGCGCGCCTCGGGCGCGGACGCGAGGCCATCGCGGCTGCCTCCGAGTCGGCCCGCATCTACGAGGAGCTCGGGCGTGCCGGGGACGCGGCGCTGAGCCGCTACTGGCTCGCGAACGGGCTCTACCTGTCCGATGCGGAGTCGGAGGCGCGCACGATGCTCGTGGCCCTCCTGGAACGCATCAGGAACGGGCTCCGCGTCGAGCCTGACTTCGAGATGCGCCTGCTGATGGCGCTCTCGGCCGTGGAGTCGCGATCCGGTGAGCATGAGCGGGCGTTGAGCTACCTCGAGGAGGCTCGCGGCTTCGCCGGCGACCTCGACGACCGGCGGCGCGCCACGTACCTCTTCAACCTGGCCATCAGCTACCGCGAGACGGGCGACCTCGAGGCCGCCATCCGCACCGGAACCCAGGCGCTCGGGCTCTTCCGGGCCGCCGGGACCGATCTCGAGGCCGCATCGATCGAGAACGACCTCGCGCTGGCCTACCTGGCCTCCGGGAACATCGCGCGCGCCCGTGAGTACGCCACCGAGGCCCATCTCCAGGCGGAGCGCACCGGCGATGAGCGCGTCATGGCAGCGATCCTCGAGACCGAAGCGCAGGTCGCGCTCCAGGCCGGCGACCCGGCGGGCGCCCGAGAGCTGGCGGCGCAGGCGATGAGCAAGGCGCGCATCAGCGGCAATCACCTGGCCGAGCTGGCGGCGCTGCTCACCGAGGCGCGCGTGATGCGAGCCGACGGAGCGGCGGACGAGGCCGAGTCGCGCTACGCCCGCGCCGTCGAGGTGGCGCGTGACGCCCACCTGGCCGGGCGCCTGCGCGACGTGCTGCGCGAGTGGGCCGACATGCGCGCTGCCGCCGGCGACCACCGCGGCGCGTACGAGCTGAGCAGCCAGGCGCTCACCGTCTCCTGAGCGCCGTCGAGGCGGTCAAATACCCGTTGACATACGCCCCGGCGGGCGCGTAGGCTGCGCGTGATCGAGCCGGGCGGGCACATCGTCGGAGCAAGGACGACGAGCCCGGCTCGTAATCGGGCCAACGGGATCGGGGATCGGGCACGTCTCCGATCCCGTCCCGTGTCCGGGAGATCGTGACTCGGTAGGATGGCGCCATGCCCCGCCGCCTCTTCCGCTTCACCGCTCCGGATCGCTTCGTCGCCGGCACCATCGGCCCGCCGGGCGCGCGAAGCTTCTACCTGCAGGCCCGCCAGGGTGCCGCGCTGGTGAGCCTCGCCGTCGAGAAGCAGCAGGTCGCCGCGCTCGCGGCACGCATGGCCGAGGTGCTCTCGTCGGTGGCGGACCCCGTCGACCCGAGCGGCCCGCATCTCGACGATGCGCCGCTGGACGAGCCGCTGGTCGAGGCATTCCGCGTCGGCGTGCTGGCGCTGGCGTGGGACCCGTCCGCGGAGCGACTGGTGGTCGAGGCGCAGCCGATCAGCGAGGAGGGCGACTACGTCGAGGCGTCCGACGACGATCCGGACGCCCCGGACCTGTTCCGGGTCAGCCTCGATCCGGCCCCGGCGCGTGACTTCGTGCGTCGGGCAGCGGAACTGGTCGTGGCGGGTCGGCCGACCTGCCCGTTCTGCGGGCAGCCGATCGACGAGCGCGGGCATCTCTGCGCGCGCACCCGGCCCGAGCTCAACTGATCGCGCGGTGGGCGACGATCGGCTGCGCATCGACTGGCTGCCGGCCGAGCGCATCGGTCCCGGCGGCCGCCTGGGCCTGACCATCCTCCCCGGAAAGCGGGGAGCGTCGACGCGCTACCCCGGGCGCATCTACGACCGTGACCTGGACGCGGACCTCGCCGCGCTCCGGGCGGCGGGAGTCGTGCGGCTCGTCCTCCTCGTCGACGACGGTGAGCTGGCGAGGTTCGGCACCCCGGGGCGTCCGCCGGAGACGTGGCGCCCGCCCGTCATCCGCTTCCCGATGCCGGACGGGACCGCCCCGCCCGACGTGACCACGATGGATCGCATCCTCGCGGAGATCGAGGGGGCGCGTGAGGCTGGCAACGTGGCCGTCGCGTGCATGGGCGGGGTCGGACGGACGGGGACGGTCACCGCCTGCGCGCTCGTGGCGCGCGGCGTGAGCCCGCCCGACGCCATCGCCGAGGTCAGGCGCGTCCGCCACCCCGAGGCGGTCGAGACAGCCGAGCAGGAGGCATTCGTGCGCGCGTACGCGCGCCATCGGTCCGGGGGCTGACCGGTTCGACCGGGCCGGTGCTCGGAGGCGGTCATCGGTCCGTCACACGACCGTCGTACCCTGCACTGCATGACACGGCACAAGATCGACCGCTCCGACGCCGAATGGCGGGCGGAGCTCACCCCCGAGCAGTACCACATCCTCCGCGAGAAGGGGACCGAGCGCGCCTTCACCGGTCGCTACTGGAATGAGCACGCGGACGGCACGTACCGATGTGCCGCCTGCGGCAGCGCCCTCTTCGACGCGGACGCCAAGTTCGAGTCCGGCTCGGGCTGGCCGTCCTTCTATCGACCGGTCGCCGATGGGGCGGTGGCCACCGAATCCGACCGGACCTTCTTCATGCGGCGCACCGAGGTGCTGTGCGCGACATGTGGCGGCCACCTCGGCCACGTCTTCGACGATGCGCCGGACCAGCCGACGGGGCTGCGTTACTGCATCAACTCGGCGGCACTCGCCCTCGACCCCGACCGAGCCGTGGCCGAGCCGGGGCCCGGGGAGCGCCAGATGATCAGCGAGGACGCGACGGGAAGCTGAGGGCTGCCAGCAGGAGCCCGACCCCGCCGAGCGCGACGGCGACCGCCAGCTCCGGCACCAGGCCGGCGCTGACGAGCCCCACGATGCCGCCCACGAGGTAGGTGGCCTGGACCCCGGCCGCGCTCAGCTCGGCGCCGGGACGGTCACGCAAGAGGGCGCCCGTGGCCGTGAAGCTGGCAACGGCCAGCGCCGCCGAGAGGCCGGCGAGCAGCAACGCGGCGATCGTCGCCTGCGCACCCAGCGATCCGCCGAGCAGGTCGCTGGCCGCGGGAGCGCCGAGCGCCAGGGCGACGGCGCCGCAGACGGCGGCCACACCCTCGAAGGCGAGCAGGACGATGAGCGCGCGACGGGCGGCCATCCCGCGGCGCGCGGGCCGCGCGGCGGCGGCGAGGGCGAGTGCGTTCATGGCGGCGATGGTGGTGCCGGGGCGCGATGGCGGCCAGCGACGTGCGTCGGTACCCGCCTACGTCGGATGACGTACGGCGAGTGCCGCCGCGGTCAGGCGGTGAGGCGGCGAGCCATCTCGGCGAAGAGCGCGGTATGCCGGTCGATGTCGGCCTCGGTGGCCTGTGGCGCCACGAGCGCCATGTTGTGGAACGGCGTGAGCAGCACCCCGCGGTTGAGCGCCCAGAGGTGGGTGAGGCGCTGGAGGGCGAAGTCGTCCATGGCGGCCGCCTCGGACCCGTTGCGCGGCCGATCGGGCCCGAACAGGTACTCGGCCCGGCAGCCGAGGCGGGTGACGTGCCACTGCAGCCCCGTTGCATCGATCGCTTCCTGGACGCCGGCGGTCCATCGCTCGGCGAGCGGGATGGTGCGGGCGTAGGCCGCCTCGGTGAGCACCTCCCCGAGGGTGGCCCGCATTGCTGCCAGGCTGAGGGCGTTGCCGGCCAGCGTCCCGCCGATGCCGCCCACGTCGCACAGCTCGAGCTCGATCTCGCGATCGATCCGCTCCGCGACCTCGGCGGTCATGCCGTACGTCCCCGCCGGCAGCCCGCCGGCGATCGGCTTGCCGATGACCAGCATGTCGGGATCGAGCCCATCGGCGGCGGTCATGCCGCCCGGCCCGGCGCAGATGGTGTGGGTCTCGTCGATGATGAGCAGCGTGCCGTGCCGGCGCGTCAGGTCGCGGAGGGCGTCGTGGAATCCGGGGTCGGGATGGACGATCCCGATGTTGGTCAGCGCCGGCTCGGTGAGGACAGCCGCGACGTCGCCGTGCGCCAGTGCCGCCTCCAGGGCCGCGACGTCATTCCACTCGACCACGCGCGTCGTCACCGCCGGGTCGACCGGCGGACCGATGTTCCCGGCGCGCGGCACCACCGCAGCACCATCCTCCAGCGTGGCGAACGTCTCGTCGACGGTGCCGTGGTAGCACCAGTTGAAGACGAGGATCCTCGGACGCCGGGTCACCTGCCGGGCGATGCGGATCGCGAAGCGGTTCGCGTCGGTGGCGGTCAGCGTGAACTGCCAGCGCGGGAGGCCGAAGCGTCGGGTCAGCTCCTCGCCGACGACCGGCCCATCGGCGGTCGGCAGCATGAAGGTGATGCCGCGCTCGAGCTGGGCGCGGATCGCGGCCACCGTGGCCGCCGGCGCGTGACCGGTCATCGCACCTGTGTCGCCGAGGCAGAGGTCGACATAGTCGTGGCCGTCGACGCAGGTGAAACGGGCGCCGTCGGCCTCCGCGACGAAGGGCGGAAACGGCCCCGGCCACTTGGTCATCCAGTTCATCGGCACGCCCCCGACGAGCGAGGCGCGCGCCCGTTCGAAGAGCGCTGCCGATTTCGGATGCGCGGCGACGAAGCGCTGCTGCTCGGTGGCGAAGAGCCCGGCGACGTCCATGACCCCGAGTATCGGTCATCCGCGTCGCTTCGCGTGGTCACGTCCGCGTCACACGCCCGTCACGCCGATGCGCTTCACTGCACGCATGCACCCGTCACGTCGCCGCGCCGCTGCCGCCGGGCTGGTCGCGGGCGGCGTGGGCCTGGCGGTCAGCGAGCTGCTGGCCGGGGTCGTGGACGGCGCCCCGTCGCTGGTCACCGCCATCGGCGCCCTGGTGATCGACCTCCAGCCGCCGGGCGCGAAGCAGCTCGTGGTGGATCTCGTCGGCACCGCCGACAAGCTGGCGCTCAACCTCCTCGTGGCGGCCGTGGCGCTGGGGCTCGCGGCGCTGCTGGGCGTCGCGGCGCGCCGCG
>DASSPJ010000147.1:0-8145 GCA_035699665.1 Candidatus Limnocylindria bacterium | reverse complement strand
ACCTACGCGATCCTGGCGGTCTACCAGCCAGACCTCGACGCGTGGAACGTGTACGGCACCGACATCACCGGTGCCAAGGTCGTCGAGAAGTTTCCCGACCGCAATCCCAATCCCGTCCTGCGGGCGAGTCCGGATGGCGCGCTCATCTACGCCAACGCGGCGGCCAGCGTGCTCACCCGTTCGCTGGGTACCGCGCTCGGCGAGCTCCTGCCTGCGGATCTGTTCGCCCAGATCCGTGATCGCCTCGACAGCGGCAGCACGGCGCCGATCCGCGTGGCCGGCGAGGGGCGGATCTACCGGCTCGATCCGGTCCTCATTCCGGAATTCCGGTTCATCAATCTCTACGGGACCGACATCACGGCAACGGAGGCCATGACGGCCTTCCCCGACGAGAACCCGAATCCGGTGCTCCGCATCGACCGAGCCGGGACCCTGGTCTATGCCAACCCGGCCAGCCAACCGGTGATGGCAGCCCTCGACGCCGAGGTCGGGCAGGCGATGACCGAGGACGTGCTTCGACACCTGCGAGCGATCGCCGCCGGGCCTCCGCCGAACACCCTGCACGCCGAGTGGGGCGGACGGGTCTACGAGCTGCGGGTCGTCACGCTGTCGCAGTTCGAGTCGCTCAACGTGTACGGCAGCGACGTCACGGCGGCTCGCGAGGTCGAGCGCCTGCTGCTCAACATCCTGCCGGCGTCGATTGCCCAGCGCCTCCAGCACGGCGAATCGATGATCGCCGACCGCTTCGAGGAGATGGCCGTCCTGTTTGCCGACGTGGTGGACTTCACACCCTTCTCGGCCCAGCGACCTCCCGCCGAGGTCGTGGGCGTGCTCAACGAGGTCTTCACCATCTTCGACCGGCTTGCCGACCGATACGACCTGGAGAAGATCAAGACGATCGGTGACGCCTACATGGTGGCCGGCGGCATCACCCCGGAGGGCGGAGGCGTCGAGCAGGTGGCCGACATGGCGCTCGAGATGATCGACGCCATGCGCGACTACCGCACCGCTGCCGGCGCCACGCTCCAGATCCGGGCGGGTCTCCACGTCGGTCCGGCCGTGGCCGGGATCATCGGTCTCAAGAAGTTCATCTATGACATCTGGGGTGACACCGTGAACACGGCGAGCCGCCTGGAATCCCATGGCCTCCCGGGCAGGATCCAGGTCACGTCGGAGACGGCCGAGCGGCTGGCGGCCGGCTACCTCTTCGAGCCGCGCGGCACGGTGGAGATCAAGGGCAAGGGCCCCGTCGACGCGTGCTTCCTGGTCGCGCGCCGGTAGGCGCGCCTCCAGGTCGTACCATCGGCGTGATGGCGCCTCACCTGGCCCGATCGAACCGTCTCCGCGCGTTCGGCGCAGGGCTGACGGTGGTGGTCCTGGCGGGCTGCCGCGCTGGACCGGCGAGTCTCGCCATCCCCTCCCCGGTCGC
This sequence comes from Candidatus Limnocylindria bacterium, assembly GCA_035699665.1. Taxonomy (GTDB): domain Bacteria; phylum Chloroflexota; class Limnocylindria; order QHBO01; family QHBO01; genus JAICQM01. The sequence goes on along the minus strand of DASSPJ010000147.1, from coordinate 6,716 downwards.
CGTGCCGGGCGCCGAGCGCGTCCCAGTGGCCTGTCGGGCGGCGATGGCGACGGCCGCCGCGCTGGCCGCCACCGAGGACGCCACCGGCAGCCTCGACGACGCCATCCGCTCGTGCACGACGCTGGAGGACTGGGGCATGGCGACCGCCATGTACCCGGCCGTCCTCCACGGCGCGTCGCCTGACGCGGTCCTGGGAGCTCGCTGTGACGACCTCCAGGGCCTGGCCGCCACCCCGCTCTGCCAGGCGCTGGACCGATGACACTCCCCGGGATCAGGGCCGCCGCGACCCCTTGAGCTTGCGCCAGCCGCCGGCCCGGTTGTTGGCGATGATCTGACGGAACATCGCGCCCAGGGCGCGCCGGTTGACGCGCTCGCCCTGGCGGTAGGCGACGGTGCGCGCGGTCTGGTTGTCGTGGCCGGCGGTGATGATCCCCTCCGGGTCCGGGACGATGGCCGCGTCGTACAGGAACACATTGACGTGGTCCTTCGCCGCCAGCAGCGCGCAGATGTTGCCCTCGAGCACGAAGTACGGCTGGACGGTGCGCTTGATCGTCTCGACCACGTCCGGGTCGACCGCGTGCACGAGGTCGCGCACCTCGCGGCAGATCGCCTGCTGCCAGGCCGGCAGCGCGTCGATGTAGGCGTCGACCCGCGGGTCGACCTGGTACCCCATGGTGTTCGCGGCCTATGGGTCCGGCCGAATCGGCTCCGCAGGGAGCGGCTCCTCCGCGCGCGGCGCGGGCTCGCTGAAGCGCGGCAGGCGCTCGCGGACACGCTCCTGGTGACGCGACCGCTCCGCCGGATCGCGGATCCAGCGGCGCTCCAGGGCGCGCAGCCGGCGCCGCAGCCAGTTCAGCACGGCATCACCATAGGGCCAGGCCGGTCGCCTCGTCGTGCGTTCGCACCAGCGACAGATCGGTCCACTCGGTGATCGTGACCTCGGCGACGAAGACGACCGTCCCGCGCACCAGGTGCCCCGTCACGGCTCCGCCGGACGCGTCGCCGAACGAGCAGTGGGCGTGCAGGAACGGCTTGTTGTCGCGCAGCGAGATGTTGCCGATGAAGCCGGCGATCTCGTGGTGCGCCTCCGAGTGCAGCTCGTCGTAGGCCTGCTTCGCCTGGTCGTAGTAGGCGAACGCGGCGCGGGTGACCGCGCCCACGACCGTGACGTGCGCGGCCAGGATGCCCCGCTCGGCGCAGGTGCGTTCGATCTCCTCGACGAGGTCGCTGCCGGTCCTCAGGCGGCCGACGAGGGTGCGCCCGGGCTGGGTCTGCCAGAAGCGGGTGGGAGGTGCCATCGGTGTGGTCAATCTCCTGTCATTCGAAGTGGCTGAGACTTGACACGATAGGCTGGCGCGCGGCGACGCGGGCCGGATAGAGGCCGGCCACCGACGCCACGCCGATGCCGAGCAGGAAGGTGGCCACCAGCAGTGGCCACGGCACGCTGAGGCCGGCCCCGAAGTCGCGCGGGGCGCCGGCGACGATCATGGCCCACGCCACCGCCAGCCCGGTGCCCGCCGCCAGCAGGCCACCGATGGCGCCCATGATCGCCGCCTCGGCGACGACCATCGCCTGGACCTGCCCCACGGTCATGCCGTGCGAGCGCAGGATGGCGATCTCGCGGCGTCGTTCGGCCACGCCCACCGCGAGCGCGTTGACGATCCCCGCGGCGGCGACCGCCACGGCGACGAGCGCCAGGACGTCGAACAGGCCGATGAGGCGGTCGAAGGAGCGCGCCAGCTCACCGGCCAGCTGGGTGACGTCGATCGGCTCCGCCGCCAGCGCCTGGGCCGTCTCGCCGACCGACTGGCGGAAGGCGGCGGGCGTGATCCCCGGCTCGGGGACCATGGCCCACAGGCCGGCGGTGGTGACCCCGAACTGCGCCGCCGCATCGGCCAGGGAGACGATGATCGCGCCGTCCGGCGAGCGCGCCGGGAGGGTGTAGGCGATCACGCCCGCCACGGTGTACGGCGCGGCCACACCGCCCGGGCGGCCGAGTTCGAGCACGTCCCCCACGCCGACCCCGTCGCGGACGGCCATCGGCTCCGGGACGAGCACCGCGCCACCGGCGCGCAGCGCGTTGAAGGCCGCCGCGCGGGTGCCCGAGGTGAAGATGAACGTGCCGGCGTCCTGGAAGACGGTCGGATCGATGGCGGCCAGGCTCACCTCGCGGGCCGCGCCCTCAGCCGTCACGACGGCGGGGAACTCGGCGATCGGGCTGGTGGCGGCGACCCCGGGGGTCTGCGCAAAGGTGGCACGGAACGCCTCGATCTCCTCGGGCAGCGCGAGCCGGATGGCCGTCCCGCCCGGCAGCACCGACGCGATCCAGCGTTCCGCCGCCGCGCGCGCGCTGTCGGCCACCGTGCCGAGGGCCACGACCGACGCCAGCGCGACCATGAGCGCGCCGACGGTGAGCCCGGTTCGCACCCGGTCGCGCCCCAGGTTGGCGCGGCCCAGCATCCCCTCGGCGCCGAAGAACCACTCGAAGGGGCGACCGATGACGCGGCTCAGTGGCAGGAGCAGCCAGGTGGAGGCCACGGCTGCGCCGACGAGCAGGGCCAGCGCCAGCACGATGGCCGGGACCGGCGCCGCGCCGCGCTCGAAGGGGTAGGCAACGATCCCGATCGCCACGACGGCGAGCTCGATCAGCACGATCGCGCGCACCCGATCCCCGAGCGAGGCGCCCGGCCGCCGCGAGGGACGCAGCGCCTCCAGCGGCGTGACCAGCGACGCCTGGCGAGCCGGCAGCGCGGCGGCGGCGACGGTCACCGCCACCCCCAGCAGCGCCGGGACGAGGACCACGGCAGGCGTCACCGGCAGCCCGTCGACGAGCACCGCGCGGGTCGCGCGCAGGAAGCCGATCATCAGCGCCGCGAGCCCGATCCCGGCGACCACCCCGACGATCGAGCCGGCCACGCCGAAGATGAGGCCCTGCCGCACGAACAGGGCGAGCACCTGGCGACCGGTCGTCCCCGCGGCGCGCAGCAGCCCGAGCTCGCGCGTCCGCTCGGTGAGGGTCATGGCCAGCGTGTTGGCGACCAGGAACCCCCCGACGACCAGCGCCACCAGGCCGAACAGGAAGGCGATCGGCGCGAACGCGGTCTGTGCCCGCGCCAGGCGAACCTGCGCGTCGGCGGCGGTCTCGACCACGAACGGCTCGCGAAGCTGGGCGTCCAGCGCCGCCTGGACGTCAGGCAGCCGTCCCGGCGCGACCACCAGGTCGACCGATGCGACCGGGGCGCTCACCGGGAGGGCGGCGTTGAGCTGGTCGCGGCTCATGATCAGCAGCTCCCCCGACTCGAGCGCGCCGAGGCCGACATCGTCGACCAGCCCCACGATCTCCAGCGCCGGCGCGCTCGGGAGGCGCCCGATGATGAGGAGCTGATCGCCGACCGCCTGGCGATGCTCCGCGGCCCACGCCGCGTTGAGCAGGACGCCGGTCGGCACGTCCGGCGAGAGCGGCACGCCGGCGACGACGTGCGGGTCGCGCACGTCCGGCTCGACCACGGGGTCGACCGCGATCGCGGTGAGGGTGAAGACCTGCTCGTCGGGACCCGGCGGGGTCGCGACGGTCAGCCGCCGCTCGCCCACTGGCGCCGCCGCGGTCACTCCAGGAAGCTCTCGCAGGGTCGTCACCGCGCGCGGCGTGAAGCCGGCCGGGTCGAAGGCGCGGACGCGAACCGAGGCCTCGCCGAGCAGCTCCTGGGCGGCGCGGCGCACCGCATCGGTCGAGGCCTGGTTGGCGACCAGGGTGGCGGTCACCACCGCCACGCCGACCGCGATCGAGGCGACCGTCAGCGCGCTGCGCAGCGGTCGCGCGGCCACGCCGCGCCAGGCGAGGGAGGCGAGCCGCATCGGTCCGCGCGGCGCCTACAGGCCCAACGACGCCAGGCGCCGGATGAGCGGCGCCGGCGCGTGGTCCGCGCGACGGCCCAGCGGGATCTCGTCGCGCACCATCCCGTCGCGGATGACGAGCACGCGGTCCGCGTACGCGGCGGCGCGCGCGTCGTGGGTCACCAGCACGATCGTCTGGCCGAGGCGCTCGCTGGAGTCCCACAGCAGGTCCAGGATCTCGGCGCCGGTGGTGTAGTCGAGGTTGCCGGTCGGCTCGTCGGCGAGCAGGATCGCCGGCGACGGCGCCAGCGCGCGGGCCAGGGCGACGCGCTGCTGCTCCCCCGCCGACAGCTGGTCGGGCCGATGGTCCGCCTTGTGCGCCAGTCCCACCAGGGCGAGCAGCTCGTTCACCCGTGGGCGATGCTCCCCCACCGAGCCGCCGGCGATCAGGAAGGGGAGGGCCACGTTCTCGGCCACGCTCAGCAGCGGGATGAGGTTGAAGAACTGGAAGACGAAGCCGGTCTTGGCGCGACGGGTGAGCGTGCGCCCCTCCTCGTCGAGCGCCCCCAGCTCGACCCCATCGATGACCACCGTGCCGCTGGTCGGGGTGTCGAGGCCGCCGAGGAGCTGGAGCATGGTGCTCTTCCCCGATCCCGAGGGACCCATGAGCGCCACGAACTCGCCACGGCTCACCGACAGAGAGGTCCCGCGCAGCGCCTCGACCGCCCCGGCGCCGGCCGGGTAGGTCTTGACGAGGTCGCGCGCCTCGAGGATCGGGGAGCTCATGCGCGACCGAGTCTACTCACCTCCCCGTCGCGCGTGGCCGGCTCCCCCGTCGGAGGGGGTCAGTCGAGGCTCGAGCCCGTCACCCCGGCCAGGAGGGCGCGCACGAACCCGGCGTCGCCCGCGCCCGCCGCCTCGACGCGCAGGCTGCCGCCCAGCGCCGACCAGGTGGCGTGGCCGCGGGGCCACGCGGCCTCGAAGGGCAGCGCCCGCACGCGGTGGCTCGACCACGCCTGCTGACGCGTCTCGACCGGCGACGCACCATCGAAGGGCGCCGATGCGCTCGGGCGGGCCGGGGCGGCCATGGCGACCACCTTCGGCGTCGGATCCGGCGACGCGGGTGCGGTGGTGGCGGCGGCGCGCGCGACCGTCCCGCTCGACCCGCCACCGCTTTGCGGCGGCGGCGGCGTGGAGGTCGACGGAGGCGGCGGCGCCGAAGCGCTGACAGCCTGCATGAAGAGCTCGGTGTAGAAGCGCGGGCTGCGGATCTTGCCGAGGAAGCTCACGTTGTCCGCGGCATAGGCGCCGATCCCGCCGTGGGTCCAGTCGCCGTTGAGGATGTTGGCCCGGTGCCCGGGCGAGGCCATGAACCCCTCATGGATGCTGACCGGCGACTGCGCATCGGACATGCCGTTGTTCCAGCCGATGTTCTCGCCGCCGTACCGGTAGGACAGGCCGTTGGTGTCGTACCAGTGGTAGACCTGGTAGCCGGTGCCCAGGACGGTGTGGTCGAAGTAGTTGCGCTGCACCTGGTCCTGCGAGCGCCAGCGCGCGAGGCCGACCAGCGTCGAGTGGCCCTGGAGCACCCGCAGCCCGTTGTTGGCGCGCGCGCCGTTGGTGAGCTGCCAGACGGTTCCCTCGGCGCTCGACTGGTTCCAGCCGGTGACCGCGGGTGCCTGCCAGGTGGCGAGGAGGGCCGCGCCCAGCAGGGCAGTGGTTCCGAGCGATGCGGCGCGGAGGACCGCGCTGCGAGCGTGGCGGTGCAGAGGGTGGGACATCCGGTGCGTCTCCTGAGGCGTGGTCTCGGCCGGCTCGGGCGACCGGCTTCCATCCTCACCCAGCGGCGCCCGCCGGTCTGTAGCCGGGTGGTCCCGGTAGGTGGGGTTACCCGAGGGGGGTCAGGTCACAGGAGACGGCAGGACCATCGGGCCAGGCGCGCGCCGCTGCCACGCATGGCCCACCATGGACCGATGCGTCTCGCCGTCCACCCCACGCCCGACCCGATCGATCCAGCCCGCCGGACGGTCGTCCTGCTCCACGGCATCACCGGCTCGCACCGCACCTGGTGGCGCTTCGCGCCGGCGCTCGCGGACGCCGGCTGGCAGGTCCTGGCGATGGACCTGCGGTGCCACGGAGCATCGGACTGCGACGGGCCGATCGGCCGCTGGGACGCCGCCGACGACGTCGTGGAGACCATCGTCGCCGAGCTCGGACGGCCGCACGTCGACGTCCTGTGGGGCCACTCGCTCGGGGCGCGCACCGCTCTCCAGGCGCTCGTCAGGCACCCCAGTCTCGCCGATCGCGCCATCCTGGAGGACCCGCCGGGGATCATCGGCAATCGCGGCGAGGAGATCGTCAACTGGCGCCGGGAAGCGGCGCTGGCGCGCACCGATCCGGGTGCCTATGCCGATGAGATGCGCGCCGACCATCCGACCTGGGACGAGCGCGACGTCGCCGCCGTGGTGGCCGACGTGGCCACCACGCGCCTGGAGCCGCTGATCACGGCCATCGAGGCCGGCGCCGCCATGAACGATCCCGCCCACGAGCTCGTCCGACGAGCCCGCATCCCGATCCTTCTCGTCGTCCCGCCCCCGGAACAGTCGGTGCTCGGCGAGGTCTACGACGCCACCATCGCCGGCCTGCCACCAGGCTCGCGGGCCGTGCGGCTCGACGGCGGCCACACCCTGCACCGCGACCGGCCGGACGAGTACCTCGCCGCGGCCCTCGAGTGGCTCGCCGGCTGATACTCCCCGGGGGTATTTGACGGTGCGCTCGGGAGCGTCGCACAATGACGTTGCCATGCCCGCGCTCGAGATCATCCAGCTCCCCATCGAGGGGATGACCTGCGCCTCGTGCGTCAACCGCATCGAGCGCTTCGT
>DASSPJ010000146.1:0-4669 GCA_035699665.1 Candidatus Limnocylindria bacterium | reverse complement strand
GAACCCGCGGAAGTCCATCGCCATCCAGTGGTCGATCCGCAGGCCCGTGACGCCCGACAGGATCTCGGCGGTGGCGCGCGCCCCCTCCTCGAGGCCGTCGCGCGCGTGCCCGACCGCGAACGCCTCGTTGATCTTGCCGTTCTCCGGCAGCAGGTGCGGGAAGCCCTCGACCCAGAAGTCGCGCGGGATCGGGATGACCGTCGTGGTGTCGGTGGTCGGGTCGATCGAGTAGATGTTCAGCGAGTCGGCGAGGTAGCCGGCTCCATCGGGCTGGGCGTCACCGCCGTACCCGATCAGCAGCACGTTGACGCGGTCGTCGCCGCCGAGCGGGCCGAAGAGGGCGGAGGAGACGGTGCCGGCGGTCGAGACCTCGTCGTTGAAGCGGCTCACGCGCTGGAAGAGGAGCACGCCGCCCACCACGGCGAGCACCGCCAGCAGCAGGACCGCGAGCTTGAGGATGCGACCGATGGGGACCCGTCGCCGCTCCCGGGGGACGCGGTGGCCTCGCGTCTCCACCCGCGCGCGCTCGTATGCCTCAGGGTCGATGCCGCGTTGGCGCAGCTCCTCGTCGCGTCGCGCCGCCTCGGCGATGCGGCGGGCACGCCGGGTCGGGGCGGCCTGCGCGCGGAATCGGTCTCGGTTCATGCGGTGGCTGGGGTGCTCGTGCGGGCTCGGGGGCGGGCGGCGACAGGATAGCCGATGGGCCGGCGGTGACCGCCCGCACGCTCGGTACGCGATCGTTCACCGGCTCGCAAGCGACGGTCGCCGTGCCGGACCGATGACGATCGCGCCGTCGCGCGCCGACGGCCTGCTCGACACGCTCGACCGGTCAGCTACCCGGGGGTCTCCGCCTTCAGGCCCGTCACGCCGAACGCCTTGACGGCGCGGCTGAAACCCTTCAGCTCGAAGGATCCGAGCGCTTCGGCCGTCACCATCGCCTCGACCTGGGCATAGGCCCGCCCGCTGAGCATGATCTGACCTGCCTCCGCCAGCGCGCAGAGCCGGGCGGCCAGGTTGGCCACGCTGCCGATGGCCGCATAGCCATAGTGCCCCTCGAACCCGATCCGCCCCAACGTCGCGTATCCCACCGAGACTCCGATCCCCAGCCCGAGCTCGAAGCCGCTCCTCGCCCATTCCGTCGTCAGCTCCGCAAACCGGTCACGCATCTTCAGCGCCATGCGAACGGCTTCGGTGGTGTGATCGGGAACCGGCTGCGGGTCGTTCAGGAAGACCATCATCCCGTCGCCGGCGTAGTGCTCCACCGTGCCGCGGTAGGCGAGCACGATCCGCCCCATCTCGCGGTGGTACTCGCGCAGGACGTCCACCACCTCCTCGGGGTCGGCGGTCTCGGCGAAGGCGGTGAAGCCGCGGAGGTCGCAGGCGACCGCTGAGATCTCGCGGCGATGGCCGGCAAGCAGCTGCTCGCCCTCCGGTGAGGAGATCAGCTCGGCGACCGTCGAAGGGAGGTAGCGCGCCAGCTCCTCCCGCTGGCGCTCGATGGTCCGGAGCAGGCGGACGTTGTCGAGTACGACGCCGGCCTGATCGGCGAAGGTTCCGACCAGCTCGATCTCCTCGGGTGTGAAGCGGCGAACCGCGAAGCGCGCGAGGCCGAGGACGCCGATGATCCGCTCTTCCTTGTGGATCGGGACGCCGAGCAGCGTCCGGTAGGCGCCGATGCGCTGCGCCTCGAGGAACGTGTACTCCGGATCGGCGAGGACGTCCTCGATGTGGCTCGCTTCGCCGGACAGGACGACGCGCCCGACCACCGTTCCCTGCGTGATCGGGGTCGGGTTCTGCCGTTCGTACTCTGCCTGCTCGGGGGCGCCGCCGTACCAGGCAGCCAGGTGGTAGGCCCCGTCGCCGGGGAGAAAGACGTAGCCGTAGTCCGCGTGGCACAGCTGCACGGCCCGCTCCACCACGATGCCGAGGACCGCATCGACGTCGAACGGCGAGTGGCTGATGACTCTGAGAACGTCGCGGACCGCAGCGAGCTGGGCGGCGGGATCGGATGTGGTCGTGGTGCTCCTTGGTGGGTCGGGCTCGGTCGCCATGTCGCTCATTATCGAGCCACTGACACGCCTGGCGCGGCGCCTCTGGGCGTCGCGGCCGCGCGCACGATGGGCCGCACCACCGGCCCGGAGGGAGGAGTCAGATTGGTTGGACGAGTCCGACTCCGTCCAGATCGCGCGACCTCGGCATCGGAGTCGCCGTCTCGACGAGACTCGTCGGTCGCAACATGGCCCGCGTAAGACCCGATGCACCTCGCCCGAGGGGCCTGCCGACCCAAGCCGAGTACCATCTGCAATGCTCATGGGTGCCTGGACGCAGACAGATTCTTCGGCCGGCGACGGTTATCTTCTGTTAGCCGATATTTCCGGCTATACCGCCTTCATGGCCGGTGTGGAGCAGGCGCATGGCGTGGACTTCAGCGGTGGCATCCCGGCCGGGTTCGCCGTGCTGGGTGCTCTCCTGGATGCCGTCGTGGAGGGCGTGCAGCCTGACTTCGGGGTCGTCAAGCTGGAAGGTGATGCGGTCTTTGCGATCGCACCCGCCGACACCCTCGACGGGCACGGCGGCTCGGTGCTCAGCCAGCTCCAGACCGTGCATCGGTCCTTCCACGCGCGGCGCGTAGAGGCCCGACAGGCGCAGGATCACGTGTGCACGGCCTGCCCAGCGGTCGGCAGCCTCGATCTGAAGATGGTCATCCATAGGGGCCGGGTGGTGCGTCAGACGGTCGGTTCCCAGAGCGAGCTGCTCGGCCCAGCCGTCAACGTCGCGCACCGGCTCCTGAAGAACACGGTCCAATCGCGAATCGGCTACCGACCGTACCTGTTCCTGACCGATGCGGCCGCCAATGGGCTGGGGCTGGCGCAGATCGGCCTGGAGCACCGCGAGGAGTACCCGGACGTCGGGCGCATCCAGGGTCGCATCGTCGACCTCGGCGAAAGCTAGCACCAGCGATGCCCGATTGGCGCCGCGATGAGCGGAGCGAACTGCGGTAAGCCAGCGCTGAGCCGCCGGTAAGCGGGCGTCGCGATCATGAGCCGATGGTTCTTCAGGCTGCTCCGACGCTCGATGCGGAGCCGATCCTCGCTGCGCTCGACCCCGAGCAGCGCGCGGCGGCACTGCTACCGAACGGTCCGGCGCTGATCATCGCGCCGGCCGGCAGCGGCAAGACGAACACGCTGGTTGCCCGGCTTGGCGTGCTGGTGAGCCGCGGGGTGGAGCCGGAGCGCATCGGTGTCGTGACCTTCAACCGCGAGGCGGCGGGCGAGCTCAGTGCCCGAATTGGCGTGCGGCTCGGGTCGCTGCCGGGGGTGGAGCGAATCGAGGTCCGCACGCTGCATGCGATGGCGCGCCAGGTGCTGCTCGACACCGGTCGGCTCCCTGACCTGGTCGCCGATCGTGGCCCGCTGCTGCGCCAGGCACGCCGCGAGGCAGGCGGCTCGAGCACACCCGACGTCCAGCGCCTCGACACCGAGCTCTCAGCGTGGAAGGTCGAGGGACGCGAACCGTCGGAGGAGGCGCGACCCGTGCTTGATGCCCTCCAGTCATTGCTCACCGCCCGTGGCGCGCTCGATTTCGACGACCTCGTGACCGGCGCCGCGCGGGCCCTCGAGCGCGATCCAGCCCTTCGCACGCGCTGGCAGGCCCGCTTCAGCCACCTGTGCGTCGACGAGTTCCAGGACGTGGACGCGGCCCAGCTGCGGCTCGTCCGCCTGCTCGCCGCTCCCGAGAACAACCTCTTCGTGGTCGGTGACGACGACCAGACGATCTACGCCTGGCGGCTCGCCGACGTCCGTCGCATCCTTGGCTTCGCCGGCTGGTACCCCGGCACCCGGCAGGTGATCCTGGCGACCAACTACCGCTGCCCGCCGGGGATCGTGGCGGCCGGGCGCCGGCTCATCGAGCACAACGCCGAACGCTTCGCCAAACCGATCCGGGCCGGCCGCGAGGGCTCGGGCGACGAGATCGCCGCGCTCGCGACCGTCGGGAGCGACTGGCCCCGCCGGCTGGTCGCCCTCGCCGCCGGGGAGGTGGCGGCCGGTGGACGTGCCTGCTTCCTGGCGCGCACCCGCAGCGAGCTGGTGCCCGTCCTCGTCGCCCTCGCACTGGGCGGCCACGCACACCACTCACCGGTCCCCGCCCCGATCGAAGCGGAGCCGGTCCGCGAGCTGCTGACTGGCCTGGAGTCGTCGCGGGGCGCCCGGGAGCATCCCTTCACCGCGCTGCGCCGCCTCCGGCACGAGCGCGGGTGGGATCGCGCCGACCTGGCGGACGAGCTCGGCGAAGAGGCGCATGCCGCCCTCGACGCCCTGATCGGCTGGGCGGTTGGCTTCGACGACGCCGACGCGTTCCTCGCGGCGGCGACCGCGATGCGCGAGCGGGTCCGCGAGCTGCGCCGCCCCCACGCGCCGATCGAGCTCCTCACCGCGCACGGCGCCAAGGGTCGCGAGTGGCCGCTCGTCATCCTCGTCGGGTTCGAGGCGGAGCGCTTCCCGAATCGCCGCGCGCTGCGGGATGCCCTGGACCCGCAGCGCGCCATGGAGGAGGAGCGGCGCCTGGCCTACGTGGCGGTCACCCGCGCCACGCGCCGCCTGGTGCTCGCCTTCGACCCGGCGCGGCCGTCGCCGTTCCTCGCCGAGATGGGCTACAGGCCGACCTCGGG
>DASSPJ010000145.1:0-3867 GCA_035699665.1 Candidatus Limnocylindria bacterium | reverse complement strand
ACTTCTTTGCGCTGGCGGCAAGAACGCTGGGCCACCGCGGCGGCCGCGGCACGAGGGGGGCTACTCGAGGACCTGGAGCGAGTCGAGGATCGGTTCCACCGCCCCCTCGGTCTCGGCGGGCGCCGGGCCGAGGCCGACGGTGACGACGAAGTCGCCCTCGGGGTGCGACATGACGTACTGCCGTACGGTGACATCGGGCGGCACGTGGAAGTTGCCGCCGGCGTGGTAGTACAGCGTGACATCGCCGCCGGTGGGCCTGAACTCGACGATGCGTACGGGCAGCCCGGCGAGGCTCGTTCGATCATCGATCTCGCGCGCCTCGAGCCGCGGGTGCGCCAGCAGCCACGCCACGAGGTCGTCGGGCACGCCGCCGAGGGTCCCGTCGGGCTCGATCACGCGCGGCACGCTGGCCACGCCGAAGAACGGGTCCGACCCGTTGAAATCGAGGGCGAGGTGTCATCGGGGTTCTCGTCGAACAGCACGCGCCAGCCATCCGCCTCGACGCGGAAGGCGACGGTCGGCTCGAGGTGGCTGGACCGATACCACCCGGGCTCCAGCGGTCCCGCAGCCAACGGCGCCGGGTCCTCAGCCGGGACCGATGGCGTGGCGACCGCCTCCGATGAAGCGGAGCTGGCGCCCGGGGTGCCGCACGCGGTCAGCGCCATGGCCACCGCGAGCAGGATCGGTACATTCGGGTTGCGCACGAGCGTCTCCTCCAGGTGGGCGGGGGCGGCCGGCGAGCTGGTCGTCGGCCGGCGCGCCCTACGGGATGCAGGCCTCGAGGCCACCCAGGTGCAGCTGGGCCAGCCCCGACGTGAGGGAGCCGGGGGGAACGCCCAGGTCGCGGGCAGCGGGCAGGACGATCTCCTGGATGATGAACCCGTTGTTCGGGTTGGCCCAGGCGGCAAGGTAGCCGCTGCAGCTGGCCGGCTCGTCGATCGGCTGGGCGAGTGCCGTGGATGCCGCCGCCACCGTGAGGGCGAGGGCCAGGACCAGGCTGCGGATGATGCGGTTCACGACTCGGGTTCCTCGTTGCGTGCGTAGGTGGCTCGCAGCATCGACCCCGGGTGGGTGGGTCCGAATCGGGGAAAACCCTAGATGTGCCCGTCCTGTCGCCGACCGATGCCGGTCGCGGTCAGCTGCGCCCGCGATCGGACGCCGAGCTTGCCGTAGATGGTCGTGAGGCGCGCCTCGACGGTCTTCACGCTCAGGAACAGGCGGTCGGCGATCTCGCGGTTCGTCAGGCCCTCGATCACCAGTGCCGCCACCGTGGCCTCCGCCTGCGTCAGGCGCTCCGGCCCGGTGCCGGGCGTCATGGTCGCGACGCGGCGATCGCCGGCGGCCCGGAGCTCGGTCACGGCCCGCTCGCGCCAGAGGAGGGCACCGGCCTGCTCGAAGCGATCAACCGCGCCACGGAGGTCGACGCGTGCCTCGGCGGGCCGGCGCACCCGCCTGAGCAGCTCGCCGCGGGCGAGGAGGGTCCGTGCCTCCTCGAACCGGTTGCCCCATGCCGCATGCGCCGCCAGGGCCGCGTCGAGTGGGGCGAGCTCGCCGGTCGACACGCCCTTCGCCCTGAGAGCGGGCGCCACGTGCCGCGGCTGACCGGTTGCCATGGCCGCGTCGAAGAACTGGTCGAGTAGGCGCTGCGCCTCCGGGCCTCGGCCGGCGCGCGCATACGCCTCGACCAGGGAGGGCACGAACGGGCGGATGCCGAGCGCCTGCGCCACCGGATGCAGCGGCAGCTCCACCGTCTTCCCCTCGAAGGCGCGGACCGCATCGTCGTACCGAGCCTCGCTGAGGGCCAGCATGCCGGCCGCGAAGCCGCCGGGCGCCGTGACGTGGTGCCGCTCGAGGTCCGCCCCGGCCTCGGCGATCGCCGCCGAGCATCGGTCGCGGTCGCCGAGCAGCGCCGCCACCCAGGCAACCAGCCCGAGGGCCGCGGTGTGGAGGGCCACGTCGTCGGTCGAGGTCAGGTCGAGCGCCTGTTCGGCCGAATCGAACGCCTCGCGCAGGTGACCCAGGTGGATCTCCACGATCGAGGCGATGGTCAGCGCATCGATGAGGTCGTCGTGGCTCTCCGCCGATCGGGCCCGCACGACGGCCTCGTAGACGAGGTCCCGCGCGAGGCGCAGATCTCCGCCGCGGAGCGCGGCGTTGGCACGCTCGCACGCCAGGCTCGGGTCGGGTGTGGCGGTGAACGTGGCCGCCTCGCGCCACCGCCCGGCTGCCTCGTCGTAGCGGCCTGCCCAGGACAGCGCGTCGCCCAGCCGGGTCAGCGCGGCCGCCTCGATCGCCGGGTCCGTGCCGCGCGCCGCGTCGACCGCGGCCTCGGCCAGCGCCAGTGCCCGATCCGGACCGGCGGCCATCAGCCCGATCTGGACCGCGTCGATGCGAAGCCGCGCCGCACCGGCCGGATCATCGGCCTCCAGTTCGGCGGCGGCCACCTCGAGCGCAGCCAGGGCCTCGCTCATGCGCATCGCACTCAGCAGGTTGCGGGCGCGGAGCCGGTGCTCAGAGAGCGTTCGAGTGCTGGGCACCCGTGCATCGTCCGGGAACGCACCGATTTGTTCAATCGCCGAGTTGGGGAGGGGAACACAGCCGGCGCTTTGCCGGTGCGGCAATGTTTCGCGCCCGAACGGTCGGCATCGGTCCATTCAGCCCCGGTTTCTTGCAGCCCCGGCAAGAAAGGGGCGTTCAGCCCCGATTCCTTGCAGCCGGGGCAAGAACGGGCGTGGTGCGGGCGGCCGTACGCGACTTCTTTGCGCTGGCGGCAAGAAGGCTCGGCAACGCGTTGACGCCGTGAGTACGCTTTACCGATGGCACGCCAGGTAAAGAATTCACGCGGTCCACGCGGCACCACCACGGTCAGCTCGAAGCACCAGGTGACGATTCCCAAGGCCGCGATGACCGGGTCCGGCTTCCGCGCCGGCGATCGGCTGCGGGCGGTGGTGCGGGGGCGCGGGCAGGTGCTCCTCGTACGCGAGGATGACCCGGTCGAGCGGCACGCGGGACGGCTGAGCGGCGTCTACGGGCCTCGCGAGCTCGACGAGCTGCGCGACGAATGGCGCTGACCCTGCTCGATGCGGGCGTGATCATCGGCATCCTGGATGACGCCGATGCCCATCACGCGGCCGCTCGGGCGGCTGTCCAGTCCGCGCTGGCCCGGGGTGACATCCTCGCGGTCCCTGCGTCCGCCTACGCGGAATGCCTCGTCGCACCGGCCCGTCGTGGGCGCCAGGCGACGCAGGCCGTCGACGCGTTCCTCGCGGACCTGGCCGCCGACGTGGAGCCCATCACGCGCCAGCTCGCCGCGAAGGCGGCGCACCTTCGCGCGCGACACGGCACGCGACTGCGACTGCCCGATGCGCTCGTGCTGGCCACCGCGCTTCACCTGCGCGCGGACCGCGTGCTCACCACCGATGCGGGGTGGCCGGCCGTCGGCGTTCCCGTGGAGGTCGTGACCGCCCCGGGCGGCTGACCGGCCGCGGCGCCGTTTGCCGGGGCTGCAATGTTTCGCGCCCGGACGGTCCATTCAGCCCCTGTTTCTTGCAGCCGGCGCAAGAAGGTGGCGTTCAGCCCCGATTCCTTGCAGCCGGGGCAAGAACGGGCGTGATGCGGCCGGTGGCACGCGACTTCTTTGCGCTGGCGGCAAGGACGCTGGGCCACGGCCACGGCGGCCGCGGCCGCTGTACGAGCTCCTCATCGAGCACGCGCTGCTCGGGGAGGGCGAGGCCGCCAGCGACTGGCCGCCGCGCTATCGGTCCTGGCGAAGCCGGGGATGAACGGTGGTCAGAGCTGCCAGTACGGTCCGGTGAGGCCCAGCGCGGCGAAGTGGGCGAGCAGCTCGTCGCGGCCGGGGCGCGCGTA
>DASSPJ010000144.1:0-13713 GCA_035699665.1 Candidatus Limnocylindria bacterium | reverse complement strand
CCGGTAGCGCTCGACCAGGTCGTCGTCGCCGCTCACATCGACCGACTGGCTCGTCTCGCGGTCGACGAGCCGGGCGTCGGGCGCCACCTCGGGCTCCAGCTCCTCCGGCGCCAGGACGTGGAGCACCGAGAGCTGGCAGCGCGTGCCGGCGAGGTCACGCAGGGCGTCGAGGTACCCGGGGTCCATCAGGTCGCTGACCAGGATCAGCGGCCCCCGGCCGCGAAGCCGGCCGGCATACTCGCGCGCCGCGGCCGCCAGGCCGGTGAGCCGCTCGCGGCGCGGCGCGGCGAGGAACTCGAAGACCTCGAAGACGCGCGACTTGCCCCGCAGCGGGCGCAGCATGGTGGCGCGGCCGTCGCCCAGGAACGCGACGCTCACCCGGTCGAGGTGGGCCAGCCCCAGGTACGCCAGGGCCGCTCCCGCGCGCCGCGCGAAGTCGAGCTTGTTGGGCTCGCCGAAGTCCATGCTGGCGCTGGCGTCGACGAGCACGTGGACGGTGACGTCCTCCTCCTCGACGAAGAGCTTCACGAACAGCTTCTCGAGGCGGGCGTAGACGTTCCAGT
This sequence comes from Candidatus Limnocylindria bacterium, assembly GCA_035699665.1. Lineage (GTDB taxonomy): Bacteria > Chloroflexota > Limnocylindria > QHBO01 > QHBO01 > JAICQM01. The sequence goes on along the minus strand of DASSPJ010000144.1, from coordinate 13,150 downwards.
CGAGCTGCCGCAGGTCGTCACCGGCCGAGTAGTTGCGGTAGTCGGCGAACTCCACGCTCTGGCCGCGCCGCACCGACCGCCGCTCGCCCTTCATGCGGCCCGCGGTGAGGCGCCGCGAGGCGAGCTCCAGGGCCTCGAGGCGGCGCAGGAACGCCTCGTCGAAGAGGGTGGCCCGCTCGGTGACGGTCATCGGTCGACGAGAGCCGGCGTATATGCCGTATATACGCGGCGCACTGGGACTGCCGCCCTACTCGGCCGGCTCGGTGGGCGTCTCGGCGATGATGGCGCGGACGATCGCGTCGGTGCTGATCCCCTCCGCCTCGCCCTCGAAGTTGAGGATGATGCGGTGGCGGAGCGCCGGCGCGGCGACCGCCTGGACGTCGGCGAACGCGACGTTGTAGCGGCCGTCGAGGAGCGCGTTGATCTTGGCCCCCAGCACGATCGCCTGCGCGCCGCGCGGCGATCCCCCGTAGCGGACGTACTGCTTCACGATCCCCGGGACCGTGGCGCCGTCCGGATGGGTGCCGCGCAGCAGCCGGACCGCGTAGGCCATCACGTGCGAGGCGATCGGAACGTCGCGCGCCAGGCGCTGCATGGCCAGCACGTCGGCGCCGGAGGCGACCTTGCTCACGGCGGGCACATCGGTCCCGGTGGTGCGTTCCATGATCTGGATCAGCTCGTCCTCGGTGGGGAACGGCACGTCGATCTTGAAGAAGAACCGATCGAGCTGCGCCTCCGGCAGCGGGTAGGTGCCCTCCATCTCGAGCGGGTTCTGTGTCGCCAGCACGAAGAACGGCTCGCTCAGCGTGTACTGCTGCTTGGCGACCGTCACGCGGTGCTCCTGCATCGCCTCCAGCAGGGCGCTCTGCGTCTTGGGCGTGGCGCGGTTGATCTCATCGGCCAGGACGAGGTTCGAGAAGATCGGCCCGGCCTGGAAGCGGAAGCGTCGCTCGCCGCCCTCCTCGACGATGATGTTGGTCCCCACGATGTCGGCCGGCATCAGGTCCGGCGTGAACTGGATGCGGCTGAAGTTGAGCTCCAGCACCTCCGACATCGTGCGAACGAGCATCGTCTTGCCCAGCCCGGGCACGCCCTCCAGCAGGGCGTGCGAGCCGGCGAGCAGGCTGATGAGCGTCTGGCGCACGAGCCCCTGCTGGCCGACGATGAAGCGGCCCACCTCCGCCTCGATCGTCTGCGCCAGCTCGGCGAACCGCTCGGGCGTGATGGGCTCGGTGGTCTCGGGGGCCGTGGTGGTCTGCTCGGTCATCGGTCGCGTGGCTCCTGGCGCTCAGTCGGTCGGCTCGAGGCGGCTGAAGTAGTCGCGCACGAGGTCCTTGAGGGTGATCGGCACCTGCTGGTTGTCGAGGTTGTTGTTGGCGAAGTCCAGGAAGGCGTCGTAGACGGACCGATATTCGACCAGCGCGTCGTTGTCGAAGCCCTCGCCGGTCTGGCTGCCGGGGCGCTCCTCGCCGCCGCTGCCGCCATTCCCGCCGATGTAGCTCGGGTCGCCGGGGCGCCCGAAGCGATCGAAGGGCGCGTAGAACTCGTCGGTCCCCTCGGTGAAGTCCCTGTTCCCCTGCGTCGGGCCGTCGAAGCCGCCGGTGCGCAGGCCGCCCCCCGGGATGCGTCGCACGCTCGTGCCGCCGCCACCGCCGGGCTGGTTGCCGGGCTGGTTACCCGGCTGGTTGCCGGGCTGGTTGCCCGGCTGGTTGCCGGGCTGGTTGCCCGGCTGCGAACCGGGCTGGCCCGACGACCCCGGCTGCCCGCTGGACCCGGGCTGCCCGCTGGACCCGGGCTGCCCGCTGGACCCCGGCTGGCCCGAGGATCCGGGCTGACCCGAGGATCCGGGCTGCCCGCTGGACCCCGGCTGACCCGAGGACCCCGGCTGACCCGAGGATCCGGGCTGGCCAGAGGACCCGGGCTGCCCAGAGGATCCGGGCTGGCCAGACGACCCCGGCTGACCCGAGGACCCGGGCTGACCGGACGATCCGGGCTGCCCGCTGGACCCGGGCTGCCCGGAGGAACCCGGCTGTGCGGACGACCCGGGCTGCGACTGGCCAGATCGGGCAACCTGGCGCGAGCCGTCGGCCAGCGCCGATTGTGCCCGGGCGACGTCGCGCTGGAGCTGCCGGTCCCGCTCGGCGCCGCGGAGCGCCTCCGCGGCACGGTCGAGCGCCTCCTGCGCGGCCCGCGCATCCTCCTCGCGCCCCGTCTGGGCGGCACGGTTGAGGGCATCGGCCGCGGCGCGGAGGGCGCTCGACACCTCGGGGTGGCTGGCGGCGGCCTCGGCGGCCGCCTGGCGAAGGGCGGCGGCGCGTTCCTCGGCGGTCTCGCGGTCGAGGGTCGCGGCCCGCTCGCCGAGCTCCTCGAGGTCGCGCGCCGCCCGTTCGGTGTCACCCTCGGGGTTGGCATCCTCGTCGCCGGTCGCCGCCTGCGAGACCTGCTGCGCGAGCCGGGAGAGCGCCGCGTCCTTCTGGGCCGCCTGCGGATCGGCCATGCGGGCCAGCGCCTCCTGGACGGCACCGATGCGGGCCAGCGTCTGCTCCCGATCGTCGCCCTGCGCGCGCAGGTGACGGGCGAGCTGCTCGAGCTCGTCGATGAGCTCCTGCCGCCGCGGGTCCTGCGCCTCGCCGCGCCGCTCCGCCTCCTCCGCGATCTCCTCGATCCGCTCGGCGACCTGCTGGGCTGCCGCGCGCGCCGCGCGGCGATCGGCGAGCACCAGGTCCTGCGGATTCGGCCACGCGGTCAGCAGCGCCACCATCGCCAGCGCACCGAGGCCCACCGACAGCGGGCGTCGCGCCAGGCGGGGCCGGAAGGCGCGCCGCGGGTCGACGGCGTTGAGGCGGGTGCGTGCGTCGCGCAGCTGGTGCGCGACCAGGTCTCCGGCCGCACCGCCCGGCGGATCCGCCTCGGACAGCTCGATGGCGGTGCCGATCCGCTCTCGCAGCGCGAGCTCCTCGTCTGTGCGCCGCGCGGTGTCGGCCAGCGACGGGCGGCGCCATGCGGTCCAGGCGAGCCACCCGATGAGTGCCGCGCCGGCGATCCCGGCATGGATCAGTGGCGCCGCCTCGAGCGCCACGGTGCGGGCGACGAGCTGCAGCAGCGCCGCAGCGATGGCGGCACCGGCCGCGGCCGGCACCAGCGCCGTCACGGCGCGACGCAGCCACAGCCGTCGGCGCAGCCCCGCGAGATGGCGCACGGCCTCGTCACCGAGCCGCGCGCGGAGCGCGTCGCGGACCTGGGCATCGGTTCGTCGTGTGCGGCTCATGGTTCCGGCTCCACGACTGCCGGCTCACCGGCATCGGCCACGGCCGGGCCGGTCCGTCGTCGGGCCGGTCGCCAGCGCAACCCGGCGGGGACGACGAGGCGCATGGCCGCGAGGGCGAGCACCAGGCTGAGCGCGCTCATGGACACGACGAAGCGCCACAGGAAGTGCTCGCTCCCGACGGTCGGCGTCTGGGTCGCGGCCGCCACGCCGGTGGTATCGAGCGGAGGGACGCACCGCGCGTTGGGAGGGCAATCTGCCACGGCGCCGCCCGACGCTCCGGCCGGCGGGGCGAGCGCCGGCGGCACGTACGCGTCGCCGCGGATCGACTGCATCGTCTCGGTGAAGTCCCCGTAGGTGAACTCGGTGTTGGCCACCACCTCGATCATCGCCACCGCGGGGTTGAGCCACAGGATCTCCTCGGGGGCGCGCATGACCTGCCCGAATCGGTTGGACGCGTCGTTGGTCAGGATCTCGGTACCCAGGCGCCAGGCGAGGATCGTCCCGATGGCCAGCACCAGCATGGCCGAGTAGGCGAGGACGGTGGCGGCCTGCGTGCGGCGCGCCAGCGCGCTGAAGAAGATGCCGATCACCCCGAAGCCGACCGCGGCGGTCACCAGCACGACCTGCTGGCGGACGATGTCGGCCTGGTTGGCACCGCCGTACATGAGCACCAGCGCGCTCACCGGAATGCCGGCCACAATCATCAGCAGGACGAAGGCGAGCGCCGCGACGAGCTTGCCGACCACGATGGCGCCGGGGCGCATCGGTGTGGTGACCAGCAGGTCGAGGGTCTGCTTCTCGCGCTCGAGGCTGATGGCGCCGGCGGTGAGCGCGGGGGCGATGAAGGCCACGAGCAGGAGCTGGAAGACGGAGAGCATCGAGAAGATGGCCTGCCCGATGGAGGACGACGCGTTGACCAGGTTGACGGTGCTGACGCCGTCGGGCGCGAGCGTGCCGCCGTTCGCCGCGTCGCGCGCGCTCGGCGCCTCCACGACGTACGCCCCGTAGGCGATGAGGGCCAGCACGGCCACGTAGATCGTCAGCACCACGAACGCGCGCCGCCCACGGAAGCGGCCCCGCAGCTCCTTGCTGAGGATGGTGGCCACCGACGAGGCGAACTCGGAGACGCCCGAGGCGGGCCGCGGTCTGCTGGCCGCCGATGCCGTCATGCCGCCTCCTCGCCGTCGTCCCGGCCGGTGACCTGGAGGAACAGCTCCTCGAGATCGCTGGTCGCCTGCCGGAAGCCACTGACCCGGTGCCCCGCCGCGACCAGGCTGGCCAGCAGGCGAGCCTGCGCATCGGGATCGCCGTCGAAGGCGACCTCGAGCGTGGCGGGGACGGCGCCGGGCTCCGTCGACCGCAGGACGCTGCCGACCCGCGAATCGGTTCCGAGCGCGGCGCAGGCGGCGTCGACCCCGGTCTCGTCGGCGAGGAGGTCGATGCGCAGGACTGCGGTGGCGCGCAGCGACCGCTCGATCTCGGCCAGGCTGCCGCTGCGCAGCAGGCGCCCGCGGTCGATGATGCCGATGCGCGTGCACAGCTCGCCGAGCTCGGGGAGGATGTGGCTCGAGACGAGGATCGTCTTGCCCATGCCGCGCAGCTCGCGCAGGATCTCGCGCATCTCCACCCGCGCGCGGGGGTCGAGCCCCGAGGCCGGCTCGTCGAGGATGAGCAGCTGCGGGTCGTGGACCAGGGTGTGGGCCAGGCAGAGGCGCTGGCGCATCCCGCGCGACAGCTCCTCGACGTACGCGTCGCGCTTCTCGACCAGGCCGACGATCTCGAGCAGCTCGCCGATCATCGCGGTGCGGCGCGGGCCCGGCACGCGGTAGCAGCGCGCGAAGAAGTCGAGGTACTCCCAGACGCGCAGGTCGTCGTAGACGCCGTAGAAGTCGGGCATGTACCCGATGCGGCGCCGGACCTCGACCGGGTCGTCGGTGACCCCGATGCCACACACCAGCGCCTCGCCGGCGGTGGGCGCGAGGAGCGTGGCCAGGATGCGCATGGTGGTCGTCTTGCCCGCGCCATTCGGCCCGACCAGGCCGTAGATCTCGCCCGACCCCACGAGGAGGTCGATGCCCGCCACGGCGAGCTCGCCGTCGTAGCGCTTGACGAGGCCCCGCGTCTCGATGACCGGCGCGCTCACGGCAGCGTGCCCCACACGCTGGCTCCCACATAGACCCCGTACGCCCCGAACTCGGCGGGCACCTCGGTGCCGCTCACGCGGATCGTGATCGTGCCGTCCGGGGAGAGCATCCGCTCGGGGTCGGCGATGGTGAAGCGGCTGGCCAGGGCGAGGTCGCCCAGCTCGGTCCACGACCCGTCGGTCGCGTCCTGCACCTCGGCGACGTACCCCGGCGGCAACGATCCGACGCTGTTCTGCTCCGACAGCGGGGAGCTGGAGTCGCCGGCCACGTAGACGTTCATGCGGGACGGTCGGAGGCCGCGAACCTCCAGCGGCAGCTGGACCTGGAAGGTCGCCACGCCGCCGTTGCCGATCAGGACCGAGGTCCGATCGGGGCGGTCGACCTGCCCCTCGCTCGACGCCACGCGGATCGACATGTCGAGCGGGTGGACGTGGATCTCGCCCGACACCGCCTCCGGACGGCCCGAGACGACCTCGATCGACTGGCGGTAGTGCTGGACCGTCTCGCCGTCGACGAGGACGTCGTTCGGGGTGCCCGAGTGCCACCCGACGACGAACGGGCCGCGGTCGGCCGACGCCGAGAAGGAGGTGATCGGCGTTCCGTCACCGTACCCGAACAGCCCGGCCAGCACGCGGCGGCGCACGTCGCGGGTCCGCGACTCGTCGTCGGTGGCGTCCCCGCGCCCGAACCCGTAGACCTGGTCGGAGGGCTGCGCGCCGGTGAAGTCGCCGGTCGCCATCTCGAACTCGCGCGACTCGCCGGCCGCCAGGTCGCCGATCATCTCGCCGGTCGAGCTGGTGACCACCGCGACGTCGCTGAGAAGCTCGTCGGAGACGTTGGTGACGGTGCCCGAGATCCGGTTTTCGGCGACGGACCAGACGAGCGACAGCGGCGGCTCATGGGCGATGAGCGTATCGGCCCGCACCGCCTGCATCTCGAGCACGTTGACCGCCAGCCCGCGCAGGCGGGCGGGATCCCCCTGCTCGGTCGGGAGCGGCAGCGTCGCCCCGTCACCGCGGGTCGATACCGCGGCGAGCAGCGCGTCGCCGGCCACGCTCAGGTCGTAGCTCGCGCGCGATGGACTGAAGACGCCCGCCCAGGTGGTGACCGACGCGGCCGACCCACCGGCCACCGAGCGGACCACGCTGAGCTGGTTGACGATGATCTGGCTCCCCTTGAGCGCGGTGCCGATGCCGAACGAGCAGGCGGAGAAGAGGAGCACCAGGATCGGCGCGGTCACCCAGGCCAGCTCCCGACGGTCGACGCGGCGGAGCACGATGAAGCTGATCGGACCGATGAGCAGGATGTAGCCGGCCAGCACGGCGAGGAGGAGCTCCGCGGGGGGCACATCGAGCGCCGGAAGGCGCGCGAGCGCGCCGGTCATCCCCAGCGCCTCGTCGGTGCCGGTCGGCTCGCCCCGGAACGGGCTGCGGTTCGTGGTGAGCAGGCGCCCCCACACCGCGCCGCCGGCCTCCCAGGCGCTGAACCCGGCGGACGCGAGGTCGGCGCCGATCCAGATGACCCGTCCGGCGCCCTGGGGGCGCATGGCGATCAGGGGCGCGTCGTCCTCCCCGGCGACGAGCTCCCGCGCGCCATCGATCAGGGTCCCGCTGGTGACGGTGGCGGTCGTCACTCCCGCCGGCAGCTCACCGGCAAGCTCGGCGAGCGGCGCCAGGTCGACGTCGTCGCGCGCCGCGAGGCCGGTCACCGGGAGCAGGTCGGCGAAGGCCGCGGTACGGGCCTGCCAGTCCGGGCCGCCGAGCACCACCAGCTGCCCCCCGCCGGCGACCCAGCGCTCGATGGTGCGTCGCTGCTCCTCCCGGAGCCCGGTGCTGTCGCCGGCCCACACCAGCACGTCGACGCCGGACATCGGTTCGGGCCGGTCGGGGAGATCGGCCGGCGCGACGTCGAACGGGGTGATGCCGCTGAACAGGTCGCGCTCGGCGAGCTGGGTCCGCAGCGCACCGTCGTCGTCGCCCACCAGGGCGACGGCCGGCGCGCTGGCGTCGAGTCCGGTGACCGCCGCCACCGCGGAGATCGTCTCTTCCTCGGTGGCGAACCTGACCGTCACCTCGCGCGTGAACGCGTCGGGTCGCACGTAGAGGACCACCTCCTTGCGCGAGCCGGCCGGCAGCTCGACGGCGCGGCGGACCTCGCCGGCGCCCGAGGCGGCGACCAGCGAGCCGGTCACCGGCGCGCCGTCGTTGGCCAGGCTCACCGCCAGGGCGGCCCACTCGCCGACCGTGAACCGGCCGCCCATCAGCCCGCGCGCCGTGATGCTGATCTCGCCCGCGGCACGCGCCGGCGGCGGGACGGCGGCGAGCGACACGAAGGCGAGGGCCAGCGCGACGGCGCTGGCCCAGCGGCGGGTGAGGGCTCGGGTGGTGGGCCTCATCTCCCCTCGGCGGTGCGGGTGATCGTGCCGTAGGACGCGCGGGCCGTCATCACGGTTGCAGCGGCTCGCCGTCAACTCCGAGTGTACGGTGGTCCCGGCCGCCGATGCTATAGTCAGCGCCCGATGGAACGCGAGGGCAGGCGCCTGCCGGACCTCGAGCGCCACCTGGACCGCCAGCTCCGGGCGCAGGAGCGCCAGCTGATCTGGGTGCGCCTCGCGGTCGTCCTGACCGCCGCGGTCATGATCCTCATCTTCCGGGAGCAGCTGCCCGGATTCCCGGTGCTGCTCGGCGTCATGGGCGCCGTCGTCGTGTACGACGGGCTGCTCGCCTTCGCCGTATCCCGCTTCCCCGCGCGCGAGGTGGGGATCGTGGCGACGGCCCTCGACCTGGTGGCCGTCACGGTCGCCGTCTACGCCGCCGCCGAGTCGATCGATGCCTACCTGTTCTACGTCCCCATCGTGCTGGCCGTCGCGTTCCGCTACGGGTTCGGCGCATCGGTCTGGACGTCGGTGGTCTGCTCGGCGACGTATGCCGCCGTGACCCTCATGGCGGCCGCGCCGGGAGCCCAGAACCGCGAGCTGCTGACCATCCGGATCGCCTACCTCGTCGGCGCGGGGCTGGCGGCCGGTCTCCTGGCGCGCGGCATCCTGGCCCGCGCGATGGAGAACGCCCAGCTCCGCGGCCAGCTCGACGAGGAGGAGCGCGAGCGCGAGCGGGCGCGCGAGCGCGAGCTGCTGGCGGGGATGTCGCGCGACTTCGGCGCCTCGATCGACCCCGACGCCACCGCCTCGGCGATCGTGGACGGTGCCGGGCCACTGCTCGGCGACGTGGTCGCCCTGCTGCGGGTCGAGGATCCGGATGCCGACACGCCGCGCCTGGTCCCCGCGGCGGTCTCCGGCACCCGCCCCGATCTGGCGGAGCGGCTCGCCGAGCATCTCGCGGCGCGGCGGCCGCGGATCGGGGAGGGGATCGCCGGGGGAGCGGCCGCGACGGCCACCTCCATCCTGGCCGGCGAGGACGGAGAGGCACCCCCCTCGTACCCCGGCGATCCGGACGGGGTCGTCGAGCTCGGGCTCACGACCGTGCTCGCCGTCCCGGTGGTGACCCGCGGGCGGGTGGGTGGCGTGCTCGTCGCCGCCTCAACGGGCGATCGGGGGATCGGCGAGGTCGAGCGCCACCTGGCCGAGTCGATCGCCGAGCGAGCGGGGCCGGCGCTCGAGAACGCGGCGCTGTGGACCGACCTCCAGCGCCAGATGGCGCGCGAGCGACAGGCCCAGGCCATCAAGGACGACTTCCTGTCCATCGTGAGCCACGAGCTGCGCACCCCGCTCACCAGCATCCAGGGCTACGCGCAGCTGCTCGAGGGGCGGCTGCGGGCCGCGCCGGGCTCGAGCAAGGAGCTGGCCCAGCTGCGCGTCATCCGCTCGCAGGTCGGGCGCATGCGACGCCTGGTCGACGATCTGCTGGACGTGAGCCGCATCGACCGGCGCGGCGGGGTCAGCATCGAGCCGGAGCGGATCGACCTCGCCGAGGAGGTGCGGGCGGCGGCGGAGCGCCTCGCCCGGGAGCATCGCGATCGGGACGTGCTCGTCGAGGTGCCGGATGCGCTGGCGCTGGTGGCGGATCGCGACCGGATCGGGCAGGTGCTCACCAACCTCGCCGACAACGCGGTCAAGTACTCGCCGGACGGCGGGCCGGTGACGCTCCGCGCCTGGCGGGACGCCGAACAGGCGCACCTGGCGGTGGTCGACACCGGGGTCGGCATCCCCGCCAACCAGCGCGAGCTCGTGTTCGACCGCTTCTTCCAGGCCGATGTCGACGCGTCGAAGCGCCGCTTCGGCGGGCTGGGGCTGGGGCTGTACATCACCCGCGCCATCGTCGAGGCGCACGGCGGCCGCATCTGGGTCGAGCGCAACGAGGCCGCCGGCCGTGGATCGGTGTTCCGCGTCCAGCTGCCGCTGGTGGCCCCCGAGCAGGCGTCGCCGCCCCTGCCCGCCATCGGGGACGAGCCGCCCGCCTTCGTGCTCCGGCGGGGCGGACGGGACACGTGACCCCGCGGCGCGCGCTCGTCGCGCGCCTCGCTGCTCGGCACGGCCTCGAGCTGCTCGGGATCGCCGCGGCGGAGCCGCTCCCCGACGCGCGGGCCCGGATGGAGGAGGCGGTCGCCGGCGGACGCATGGCCACCATGGGCTGGATGGGCGGGGAGCGCGCGGTCACCGCCACCGACCCGCGCCGTCTCGACCCCCGCGCCGCCTCGGTGGTCGTGGTGGCGGCGCCGTACGTCGGACCCGAGCGCGCTGCGTGGGACCCGGCGCCCGATCACCTGGCGAGCGTGCTGGCGCCGGTCCTCAGCGGTGCGCCGACCGATCCCGCGGGGCTGGTGGCGCGCTACGCGGTCGGGACCGATTACCACGCCGCGCTGCGCTCGGCGCTCGACGCGCTGGCCGCCGAGCTGCGGGCAGCCGGGCTGGGCGTGGCCGACACGGCGTACGTCGACGACCGGCCGCTCGCCGAGCGCGCCTTCGCGGCCCGCGCCGGGCTCGGCTGGATCGGCAAGAACACGAACCTGCTGACGCACCTGCGCGCCGGGTCGTGGGTCCTCCTCGGGGCGCTGCTCGTCCACGAGGCGCTGCCCGCCGACGAGCCGATCCGGTCGAGCTGCGGCGCGTGCACCCGCTGCCTGGACGGCTGCCCGACCGGCGCCCTGATCGCCCCGCAGGTGCTCGACGCGCGGCGCTGCATCAGCTACCTGACGATCGAGCACCCGGGCGCCTTCGCCGGCTGGGAGGCGCGCGCCGTCGGCTCGTGGGTCTTCGGCTGCGACGTGTGCCAGGCGGTCTGCCCGGTCAACGCCGAGGCGGTCGATGTCGGGCCGCTGCGGGTGCCGCTCATCCCGCTGGTCGCGTGGCTGCTGCCGCTCGGGGCGCGGGCCTTCGAGCGGGCGGTGGGCGTCTCGCCGCTGCGGCGCGCGGGGCGGCATCGGCTGCTGCGCAACGCGCTGGCCGCGCTGGGGAACGGGGAGGGGCCGCTCCCCGCGGTGGCGGCACGCCTCGTCGAGCGCGCGGCCGCCGATCGGCGCCCCGAGGTGCGCGCCGCCGCGCAGCTGGTCTCCCCGCGCTTGACGCACGGGGCCCGGTGAGCGGCGTGCGGTCGAGGACGGGTGGCCCCCGGGTGCTCCCCCGCGCCGTCAGCAGGGCGTCGTGCTCCACGAGTGGGTGCTGACGGGGGTGCTCGGGCCGCACCGACAGGGTCGCGGCCGCACTCGGTAGACTGGCCGCATGCCCCTGGTGCGCCCCTTCCGCGGGCTAGGCTATGCCCTCGACCGGTACGGCGGCACGGCGATCCCCGAGCGCGTGCGCATGCCGGACGACGGCGACGCGCATCCCGGACGCCTCGCCGACCTGACCGAGCTCGTTGCGCCGCCCTACGACGTCATCGACGAGGCGCAGCGGGTGCAGCTGGCGGCGCGTGACCCGCACAACGCCGTGCACCTCGAGCTGGCGGGCGGCGAGGATCCGCATGCGGTGGCCGCCGCGGCGCTGACGGAGTGGATCGCCGACGGGACACTGACGCGCGAGCCGGAGCCGCGCTTCTACTACTACGGCCACGCGCGGACGGCGGCTCCCGATGAGCCGGTGGTCCACGGCATCCTGGCGCGCGTGCTGCTCGAGCCGTGGGGCGCCGGCATCCGGCCGCACGAGCACACGATGCCCGGTCCCAAGGCGGACCGCCTGGGCCTGCTGCGCGCCACCGGGACGCAGCTGTCGCCGATCCTGGTCACGTACCTGGACCGCAGCGAGCGCTACCGCCACGTCATGAGCCGCCCGTGGAGCGACGAGTGGCGGGCGCGGGACCCGGACGGGCTGCTGCACACCCTGGCCGGCGTCGAGCCGGACGAGCGGATGACGCGCTTCCTGTCGCGGCAGACGCTCTTCATCGCTGACGGGCACCATCGGTACGAGACGGCCCTGGCACACCAGGCCGAGCTGCGCTCGCACCCGGACTGGACCGATGCGCCCCGCGGGGCGCTCGAGGCCGACTGGATCATGTGCGTGCTGGTGAACGCCGAGCTCGAGGAGCTCGAGATCCGGCCGACGCACCGATTGCTGCTGCGCGCCGATCCCGAGGCACTGCGCTCCCTCGTCCGCGACCCCGATCCGATCTTCTCCGCGCTGCCGGTCCCCCCCGACGAGCTGGGACGGGCGCTGGAGGCGCGCGGCGACGGGGAGGAGGCGATCTTCGGCCTCGTCCTGCCCGGCGGCGAGGGCTGGCTCCTGGTGGCCGATGCCGACGCGGCCGACGACCGGATGCGGCGCGAGCGGGTCAGCGGCGCGGTCCGTCGCCTGGACCTGTCGCTGCTGCACGCCGCGCTGCTCGACGACCGGTTGGGGATCGGGGCCGCCGAGGTGGCCGGCGGTCAGCACCTCGCCTACACTAGGAGCGAGGCCGAGGCGCTGGCCCGCGTCCGCTCCGGCGAGGCCCAGGCCGCCATCCTCGTCCGTCCCACGCGCCTCGACCAGCTCGCCGCCGTCGCCAACGCGGGGGACGTCATGCCCCAGAAATCGACCTACTTCTATCCGAAGCTGCTGACCGGCATGGCGTTCATGCCGATCGGCGGCGTCGAGGAGCATCCACCCACCGTCGAGGAGGACGCATAGCAGCCGCATGGTGCAGGCCATCAAGCGCGACGAGGCATTCGTCGAGCCCGAGGGGATCCATGTCGAGACGACGCAGCCGGAGCGCCGCTCCCGCAAGCCGCCGATCGTGCTGGTGCACGGCGCGCTGACCGGCTCGTGGCTGTGGTCGAGCTTCGCTGCCTATCTCGCCGAGCGTGGCTGGGAGGCGCACGCCCTCAACCTGCGCGGCCACTTCACCTCCGACAACGCGGATCTCGAGACCACCACCATGGCCGACTACGCCGCCGACGTGGGTGTGGCGGTGCGGCACGTCGGCCGTCCCCCGGTGCTGATCGGGTGGGGGATCGGGTCGCTGGCGGCGATGCTCCATGCCGAGCGCCACCCGGTGCTGGGCCTCGTGCTGCTGGCCCCCTCGCCTCCCGCCGCCGCGCTGCCGCGCCGCGCCGACGAGCCCGAGCTGCGCAGCGTCCCCGACGTCTACGACGCCAAGTGGTGGGGCTGGATCGCGCCGATGGAGCGGCTGCGCGAGTGGATGCCCGACATGGACGACGCCGAGCTCGAGAAGATGCAGGAGCTGCTCGCCGGCGCGCGCGAGTCGGGCAGCGCGCGGCGGGAACGGATGCAGGGCGTGGCGGTCGACAGCGGGCGCATCGCCGCGCCGGCCCTGGTCATCGGTGCCGGGCTCGACGACGTGATCCACCCGGC
>DASSPJ010000143.1:0-7161 GCA_035699665.1 Candidatus Limnocylindria bacterium | reverse complement strand
ACGCGTCGCCGGCCACGACCACGTCGGCCTGGGCGGCGACTTCGACGGGTCGCTCCTCTTCCCGACCGGCCTCGAGGACGTGTCGGGCTACCCGCGCCTCATCGCCGAGCTCATCGCCCGCGGCTGGACCGATGCGCAGCTCGCCGCCCTCACCAGCGGCAATGCCCTGCGCGTCCTGCGGGATGCCGAGCGTGTGGCGGGCCGCGCCAGCCCCTGACCGTCGCGTGGTCGCGAGACTTGCAACGACGGCAATGTTTCGCACCCAAGGCCCGCGAACTTTGCAGCGAGGGCAATGTTTCGCAGGCGAGGCGGCCGAACGGGTCCCGCAGGCAGCGTTTGTTGCCGCAGCCGCAAGGACCTGGCCCTGAACCGGCCTCGCCCGGCCGCTCGGTGCCCGTTCGTTGCACCGATGGCAAACCCGAAGGTGTGCGACGCCAGATCTTTGCCGTCGTTGCAAAGCGCAGCTCGTCCGGCGGGTCAGACGAGGATGATCGCATCGCGCTCGGGAATCCGGCCGGCGGCCATGGTCGTCAGCGCGGCGCGCGTGTCGAGCGAGAAGGAGAGTCCGAGCACGTCCGACAGCTGCCGCAGCAGCGCTCGGTTGCGGGCGGTCGCGGCGACCACCACCACGATCCGCTCGATGCCGAGGTCGCGCGCCTTGAGGCGAATGCTCCGCAGCTGAGCCTGGAGGTCGTGGATCCGCGTGATGGCCTCGATGACGCATGCGGCGCCGTCAATCGCGCGCACCACCGCGTCCACCGCCCGGCGATCGCCGGGGATCGGCATCGGCACCTCCAGCTGCCAGGTCAGCGCGGAGCCGGTCCGGGCCTGCACCCGACGGAGCAGGTCGATCTGGCCGGCGTCCCGCACCGCTGGGCCGTCCGGCCACGCGGACACGCTGATGCGAATGCCGACGGCCGCCCCGAGGCCGGCCAGGTCGTCGAGCGAGACGCCCGGCGCGTGGCCACGCTCCACGCGCGACACCCACGCCGCCGAGCGACCGACTGCCGCACCTACGGTGGCGAGCGCCACCCCGCGCGCACGACGCGCCGAGCGAACCTGCGAGCCGATCTCGCGACGCTGATCGGCGGCTCGCTGGAGCGCCGCCACCAGCAGGCTCGATCGACCCGACACGCGTCGATGATCGCCGCGACCGCTTACCGGCCGCTTACCGGCGCGTTATCGCCCCCGCTACACTCCGCACCCGATGCCCGAACGACTCCCCCTGCTCAACGTCCTCCTGGTCCGTCATGCCGCCTCGGTGCCGCCGGGGAGCGCCGGCTGGGAGGAGCGCGACGACGATCGGCCGCTCACCGAGGCCGGGCGACGCGCGGCGGACGAGCTGGCCGATGAGCTCGAGCCGTTCCAGCTCCACGCCATCTACTCGTCGCCCTATGCCCGCGCCATCGCGACGGTCACGCCCACCGCGCAGCGGCGGATGATGACCGTGCAGCTGCTGCCCGAGTTCCGTGAGCGGCGCCTGACCACCGAGTCACGCGCGGACTGGCGCGACCACCTCGAACGGTCGTGGCGCGAGCCGGACTACCGGCTGCCGGGCGCCGAGTCGGGACGCGAGGCGCAGCAGCGGGCGCGCTCGCAGCTCGACCTGTTGCGCAGCCGCCACGCGGCGGGCGGCACGGTGCTGGTCGGCAGCCACGGCAACCTCATCAGCCTCCTGCTGGCCACCCTCGAGCCGGGCGTCGACCTCGAATTCCACCTGGACATGCCGACCCCGGCCATCTATCACCTCCAGCACGACGGGGTCGGCTGGCGGGTCATGGGCGGGCACGGCTTCCGCGAGGTCGCGGCCGACAACTAGGACTCGGCGTCGCGCGCGACGAGGTCGGCGAGCGTCTCGCGCCGCCGCGACAGGCGCGCCTCGCCGCCCTCCACCACCACCTCCGCCGGACGGGGCCGCCCGTTGTAGGCCGATGCCATCGCCGCACCGTAGGCGCCCACCCGTTCGACGGCCAGCAGCGCTCCCGGACCCGCGCTGCGCAGCGCAGCGCCGTCCAGCCAGCGACCGATGTCGCGCGCCACCACGTCGCCCGCCTCGCACACCGGCCCGGCCAGGTGGGTCGTGGCGGGCGGGTCCCACGCCTCCCCCGATCGGACGAGCGACACCGGATGGTCCGCGCCATACAGGAGCGGGCGCAGCAGCTCGCTCATCCCCGCGTCGGCGACCAGGTAGGCGAACGCGGCCCGCGGCTGGACGCGGACCACGCGCGTCACCAGCGTGCCGGCATCGGCCACGATCGCGCGGCCCGGTTCGACGATCAGCGACCGGCCGGGCGCGGCGTCGGCCACTGCCCCGGCCATCTCGACCGATGCCCATCCACCGCCCAGGTCGAGCATCGGCGCCTCGAGGGCCGCCAGGCGTGCGGCGAGCGCGCGGTACACCGCCGGGTCGTCGATGTCCGAGCCGACATGCGCGCCGATCGCCGCGATCCGCACGCCGGCCTCGCGCGCCAGGCCCAGCGCGACCGGCGCGGCATCGAGGGGAATCCCGAACTTGCTGTCGCTCTTCCCGGTGGCCAGGTGCGGATGCGTGGCGGCCGCCACCCCGGGATTGAGGCGCAGCCCGATCCGTGCCCCGGCGACCGCCAGCCGCAGCAGCGCGCGCAGCTCGTCCAGCGACTCCGCGTTGACCAGCGCGCCGAGGTGCAGCGCCTCCGCGGCCTCCGCATCGGTCTTGCCGACCCCGTTCATGACGATCCGCTCGGGTGGGCAGCCGGCGCGCACCGCCAGCGCCAGCTCGACCGCGGTCACCACCTCGCAGCCGGCACCCTCCCGGACGAGGCGGCGGAGCAGCCCGGGGTCGCCGTTCGCCTTGACGGCGTACGCGATCAGCGCGCTCGGCAGCGCGGCTCGCACCCGTGCCAGGTTGGCCGATGCGCGGTCGAGGTCCAGGACGTAGAGCGGCGTCCCCCAGCGATCCGCCGCGTCGGCCAGCAGCGGAGACACCGGACGCGCTAGCGGACGCGCGCCAGGGTGAGGCCGTCGGCGATCGGGACCATCGCCACGTCGACGCGCGGATCGACCGCGATCAGGGCGTTCACCGTGCGGATCGCCTCGGTGGCAGGGTCGGTGTCGTCCGGGTCGGCCACGCGGCCCGACCACAGCACGTTGTCGAGGCACACCAGGCCGCCGGGACGCACCAGGCGGACGCAGGCGTCGTAGTAGTCCAAATACCCGGGCTTGTCCGCGTCGATGAAGGCGAGGTCGAACGACGCGCCCTCGCCCTCCAGCGCGGCGAGCGTCTCGATCGCCGGACCGATGCGCAGCTCGACCCGGTCCTCGACCCCCGCCTCGGCCCACGCCTGCCGTGCGCGCGCGGTGTACTCCTCGCTGATGTCGCAGCAGACGATCCGGCCGCCGGGCGGGAGTGCCAGCGCCATGGCGGTGCTGCTGTAGCCGGTGAAGGTGCCGATCTCGAGGATCCGCTCCGCGCCGATGAGCCGCACCAGCATGGCCAGCAGCGCGCCCTCCTCCGGTGCGATCTGCATGCTGGCCTGCGGGTGGCCGGCGGTGTCCTCGCGCAGCCGCGCCAGGTCGGCGGGCTCGCGCACGCCGACGCGCATCAGGTACGCGTGCAGCTCTTCCGACAGACCGATGGAACGTCCGGACATGGGTCGCAGCATACCGTTGGTGGCCGTGGCCCGCCGCGAACCAGACGAATGCTCACCCGGTGCGCAGCCTGCTCACCCGGTGAGCAGGTAGTCGCTTCGACGGCACGTTCGGAGGCTACAGGCCGGCGAACAGGTCGTCCTCGTCGAGCCCTGCGGGGAGCGGCTCGTGGCCGCGCCAGCGGCGCAGGACGAACGACTCGGGTGAGAGCGCATCGGCGGCGAGGTCGTCGGGCAGGTTCAGCAACCAGCCGAGGTCCTGCGCCTGGGTGCGGTGGCAGGCCATGCAGGCGCGCTTGCGGTCCGCCACGGCGAGGACGTCGACGCGCGTGGTGATCGCCGCTTCCGGCGTGCCGAAGCCCTCGACCTCCTCCCCCGCCTCGCGCTGCTCGGCCGCCTGGCGCACCGCCTCCGCGTTCGTCGGGTTCAGCGCGTCGGCGGCGTACGTCTCGACCGACGAGTCGAAGTCCCACGGCAGCTCGATGCCGCGGTCCTTCATGGCGATCATGAGCGCGAACCACCGCTCGCGGGGGAAGGCGGTCTGGTACAGCTTGGCGACGTCGTGCGGCGGACCGGCCTCGGGATAGCGGCTCGCGTCGGCCGCGGCCTCCCAGGCGCCGAACGCGATCCGGTGCGCGTTGATATGGTCGGGGTGGCCGTAGCTGCCGTGCTCGTCGTAGCTGATCATCACCGCGGGACGCGCCTCGCGGACGATGCCCACCAGGCGCCCGGTGGCCTCGTCCAGGTCTGCCTGCCAGAACGAGGCGGGGTGGGCGTTGGCATCGGTGCCCATCATCCCCGAGTCGCGGTAGCCGAGCAGGTGCAGGTTGATCCGGCCGCCGCCCAACGCGTCGAGCGAGCAGGCGAGCTCGTCGCGCCGGATGTGGGCCAGGCGCGGCCTCGCCTCCTCGGGGTCCAGGCTCGGGTCGTGGATCTCGCCCTCGGCGCCATCGGTGCAGGTGACCAGGTCGACCCGGCGCCCGGCGTCGACGGCGGCCGCGATCACCCCGCCGGTGGTCATCGCCTCGTCGTCGGGGTGGGCGTGCACGAGCAGCAGCCCGCCGCCCTCAGCCACCGACCGATGCCTCCACCAGCGCCAGGCGCGTGTCGCGCGCGCCGCGTTCGACCATCGGACCGATGCGCCCGAACTGCCAGGCGGAGGTGAGGCCCAGGCGGGGCGCGATGAGCAGGTCGGCCGCCTCCTCGTGGACCGGATCGGCCCAGCGCGCGGTGAGCAGGGCCAGGTAGCGGCGCGCGGTCAGCACGTCGCCGGCCTCGCCGAGGCGCGCGGCGACGAGCCGCAGGAAGCGCGAACCGAGCGGGCTGCCGAGCAGGGACGGCTTCGGGGCATCGACCCGCACCCCCACCACGGGAAGCTCCGGCCACAGGGCGCGCGCCACGCTGACCGGGACCGCCTCCCACGGGCCGGCGTCGCACCACACGGCGTCGCCGTCGTGGGTCGGGGCGAAGAAGAGCGGCACGGCGATGCTGCGGGCCAGCGCCTCGACCAGGTCGCCCTCGCGGATCGCGGTCGTCTGGCCGGTCACCAGGTCGTAGGCGGTGACGGCCATCGGGATGCCCAGCTCCTCGATCCGCGGGTTGCCGAGCTCGCGCCCCATCACCTCGAGCACCGGCCGCGAGTCGAAGAGCGCGTAGCGGCTGCGGCGCCCGATGAGCCGATACACCGGCACCCGTCGCGCGACCGCCTCCATGTGGCGCGCGGGGTACCCCGCCGCGACCCCGGCGCCGATCACCGCCCCCATGCTGGTCCCGACGATGGCGCGTGGCGTCAGCGCCGCCTCCTCGAGCGCGCGGGCCACGCCGATGTGCGCCCAGCCACGCGCGCCGCCCCCGCCGAGCGCCAGGGTGAAGCCGCGCTCCAGGTCGACGGTCACGCGGCCGCGTGCTCCGGGCAGGCGCACAGCTCGCGCAGGCGCAGGTAGGTGAAGAGGCCGGTGTCGTGCCCATCGGCCCAGATGGGAGCGAGCGCATAACGACCGATCCACTTGACGCGATCGATCGTCACCTGCGCCTCGGTGAAGGCGGTGTCGAGGGTCACGACGCCGGGGATGTTGCCCTCGCCGGCGCACAGGGCGCACGGGCAGGCCCGGCGCAGCTCGGTCCAGCCCCACTCGCCGAGGTGGCCGTCATCCCATCGGATCCGCATGCGGCGCGCCGTCTCGTCCAGCTCGACACCGATGGGGTTGACGATCTCAGGACGCGGGCTCATGGACCCACCTTACCGCCGCGCCGCGCCATTCGGCGCCGAACGAGGCGCCGTTGCTGGTGATCATGGTCGGCGCCTTGCCGTCGACCAGGTCCCAGACGTACAGGTTCTGCACGATCCCGCCGTTCGCTCCCTGCGTGCCCAGCGTGAAGGCCACCTCCGATCCGTTGGGCGCCCAGCGCATGTGGCTCACCAGGCCGGGGGCCAGGGTCGAGGCGCGCTGGTTGCCGTCCGCGTCGGTGAGGATGAGCGTCCCGCCCGCCGCAGACTCCGAGAGCGTGATGCGGAACAGGTCGTCCGGCGACGAGAGGAGCGGCAGGCCGGTCGTCTCGGTCACCTCGGCGGTCTCCGGATCGATCGCATACGTCGCCGGCGCGCCGAGCACCCAGAGCAGGATCCTGCCGTCGATCGTCGGGTACAGGCGCACGAGGCCGCCGTCGTCGATGAACTGCGCCTCCTCCAGCGCCGACTCCGCGGCCACCTCGGGATGCGGGAAGGTCACCGAACCGATGATCTCCTGCTCCCCAGACTGCCAGTCGATGGCGACCACCTGCGCCGCGTCGTTCGCCCCGTCGCGGGCGACGCGGGCCGCGTACACCGTCCGTGAGTCGTTGCCGAACGCGACCTCGGAGACACCCTCGATGAGCGGGCGCGCGGCGGTGTCCTCCTGGAGCGCCACGGCCCGACCGGAGATGATCGCCACGCCGCGGCGCCCGTCAGGCGCCCACGCGTACTGCTCGATCCCCTGGTCGGCCCGCGCGAGCGTCTCCGGCTCCTCGTCCACGCTGAAGTCGCGACGGTACAGGTAGATCGGGGCGCTGGCCGTGGCGCGGCTGAGGTAGAGCATCTCCAGCGCGCCGTACGTCGGCGTGGAGGGCGCGGCGCTGGGGCTGGACGCCTCCGTGGCGCGGGGCGACGCCGAGCCGGTGACGGGACGGCTGGCGCCGGGCGAGATGATCGGCACGAGGCCGCTGGTGCGCGTCGACGGTGAGGGGCTCGGCTCGCCGAGCAGTCCGTTCTCGGCGGTGAAGATCAGCGCCACCAGGACGATGACGATCCCCGCCAGGGCGAGCACGATCCCGATGAGCCACGGGACCGCCTGCTCGGCGGTGCTCGGCCGGCGGCGCTCGCCCATCGAGCGGCGATCCCAGCGGGTCTGCGTCGGGCCGCTCTCGGTCGCCGGCGACGCCACCGGCTCGGAGGGAGTTGTCGGCGCGCCGGCGGCCCCTCCGCCCGGAGGCGTGTCGACCCCGGACGACGAACCGGGTGCTGAGACCTCGGTCTGCACGCCCTCGGCGGCAACGTGGG
>DASSPJ010000142.1:0-5188 GCA_035699665.1 Candidatus Limnocylindria bacterium | reverse complement strand
GCCAGTCCGTCATTCGTGGCGACCCAGATCGCGTCGTCGGTGGCGGTGACGGCGACGTTGACTCCGACGCCCTTGATCCTGGCCGCGATGGTGCCGGAGGAGGCGTCGACCCGCTCCATGGTGGGCTCGCCGTGGTCGGTGACCCACAGCGACCCGAAGGCTATCGCGACGGTGTGCGGGCGGGAGCCCGTCTCGATCGTGGCGCTCACGTCGGCCGTTGCCGCGTCCACGCGCAGGATCACGTTCGCTCCATCGATGACGACCCAGATCGAGCCCTCGTATGCCACGAGCGCCTTCGGCTCTCCCTCGGGCAGCGGAATCTCGTCCTGGATGGCGGCCTCGCCGAGACGCGAGCGGACGAGCGTGTGCGCATCCTCCGAGGCGACCCACAGCCACTCGCCGTCGATCGTCCAGTTCCCGCCCATCGGCATCGGGTGCGCCGCGCCCTCCTGGCCGGTGCTCGGGTCCGCCTCAACGACCTCGCCATCGCGCTCGAACCACAGGTCGTCACCGATGCGCTGCGGGAAGCTACCCTCGATCACGTGGGTGATCGTGCCGGTCGCGGGATCGATGCGCGATAGACGCCCCTCACCGTGCTCGTCGTGCTCCACCCACACCGAGTCGCCGAATCCCACCACGCCATAGACGCCGAACTCGGACGTGTCGAACTCGAACGCCGCCGTCACGCCGGGCGGGAGCGTGGCCGTCGGCCGCGCGGTGGGCGTCGGGTCATGCGTCGGCGAGGGGCTGGGAGGCGACAGCGCCGGCCCGCAGGCGGTCAGGAGCAGAACGGCGAGGGCGAACGCGCCGGTGAATGGAATCGGGTGCCGCATCGGTCTCACTCCTGGCTGTCCGGATGGTGGTCCATGCCGTACTGACACCGCGGCGGGCCGATTCGTTCGGCACCTACGTACCATGGCCGAACGAGACGAGGCGGAACGGTGTCAGGTAGGCATGCCGATCCACGCGAAGGTGCGACCACGGTCGACGGGCTCGTCCGGCGGGCGAGGGACGGCGACCTGCGTGCCTTCGAGCAGCTCGTCGAGCCGCATCTCGCCCGGCTGTACGGCCTGGCGGCCGGCATGGTCGGGCCCGAGGAGGCGCGCGACGTGGCCCAGGACACGCTGGTCAGCGCGTGGCGCGAGCTGCCCCGGCTCAACCGAGCGGATCGCCTCGATGCGTGGCTGCGCAGCATCCTCATGAACCGCGCCCGGAACGTGCTCCGCGCGCGAAGGCGCCATCCCGCCATCCCCTTCGACCCGGCGATCGGTCACGGCGACGCCCTCCACCATGAGCCGATGAGCGCCCTCGCGGGCCGATGGGCGGTCGAAGAGGCGCTCGGCCGACTGCGTCCCGATGAGCGCGCCGTGGTCGTCCTCCACTACCTGGCCGACCTGCCGCTCCGCGAGGTGGCCACCACCCTCGGCCTGCGCGAGGGAACCGTCAAGTCGCGGCTCCATGCCGCACTTCAGCGGCTGCGGGTCGCGCTCGCCGCGGAGGAGGCGTCGTGATCGACCCACGACGTGACGACCGCGAGCGGCTCCCCGAGCCGGTTCGCGACTACCTCGGCGAGCTGGGCCGGCTCGAGCCGCCGGCAGATCTTCTGGACGGCGCCCTCGATCGCATCGCTGCGCTCCCGGCGCCGCGCCGCCCCTTCCCGTGGGTACGTGGCGCGGCGCTGGCCGCCGGAGCGGTGGCGGTCGCGGTGGTCGTCGTCGGCGGTGGGCTTCTGACCGATGACCGTCCGCCCGGCGCGTCCGCGTCGCCGGTGCCGACACCGCTCGAGCTCTCCCCGCCGCCGCTCGACGCGCTGCCAGCGGCAGGCACGGTCGAGGCAACGTTCCCCATCCCGCCGGGCACGGCACCCGCCCTCCACGCACACGGATCGCTGTGGCTCACCTCCGACCCGCCGGCAACGCTGACGCGCGTCGACCCCGCCACCGGCGATGTGCTGGCCACCATCGAGCTGTCCACGCTCACCGCGCGACGCTACAACACGGCCCCGGTATCGGACGGACGGTGGATCTGGGCAAGCGCCGGCGGCGACGAGACGATCGTGCGCATCGATCCGCAGACCAACGAGATCGTCGACCGCTACCCGGTGGAGGCGGCCGGGTACCAGATGCTGGCCACCGGCACGGACGTCTGGATGACCGATTTCGAGCTGAACGTGCTGGTGCGCATCGACGCCGATACGGGGGCGGTGATCAGCCGCACCCGCATGCCCATCGGTCCGGCCGGCATCGCCCTCACCGACGAGGGGCTGTGGGTCTCGATCTGGAACGCCCCGCGGCTCCTGCTCTTTGACCCGGACACCATGGAGCAGCTGGCGGAGTACCGGATCGCGGAGAACAGCATCAAGGTCGAGGTGAGCGGCGACTCGCTGTACATCTCCGGCAACGCGGGTCGGCCCGCCGAGCGATTCAGCATCCCGGAGCGGCGCGTCGTGGCCCAGACCGAGGAGATGAACGTCGTCCTCCTCGCCGACCGGCCGTGGGGCATGACCTTCGACGGGCGGCTCGTCCGCCTCGACCCGGCCACCCTGGCCTGGCAGGCGGGACGGCAGGTGGACATGGCCGGCTGCGACTGCGACAGCCTCGTCGCCGGCACCGATCGGCTGTACATCGGCACCGGCGCGGCGGAGCTCGTGGTGATCGCGCCATAGGGGCGCGCGAACGATCGGTCCATGCCCCTGCGCCCCTGCGCTGCTGTGCGTGCGACGCACGAACCGACGAAGCTGGAGCCGGGGAACCACCGAAATCGGCCCGTCCTCCGTCACGTGGTGCGTGCGACGCACGGCCTGGCGGAGGAGCGGGTCGTTCTTCTCCCGTTCGTGCGTCGGACGCAACTGGCCATCGGGCGCCGCCGGCTGTGCGTGGGACGCACGAACCGACGAAGTTGGAGCCGGGGAACCACCGAATCGGCCCGTCCCCCGTCGCGTGGTGCGTGCGGCGCACGAGCCGGCGGAGGAGGGCGGCGTCCTCCTCCCGTTCGTGCGTCCCACGCACAGCAGCGCAGGGGCCGATCCCCGTCAGGCAGGTGGCGCGCGCCGACCCCGGGGGCCCACGGTCATGCGCCGGCTCCCCGCGCGGGCCGGACGCGGCTCATCGCCGGAAGTCGAAGAGCGCGGAGGCGCTCGAGCCGTCGACGAAGCTGACCGCCAGGCGCCGGCAGGTCCCGTTCCATTCCTTCGCGGTCTTCCACACGTAGGTGTAGGCATCGGTCGCGGCGTCGTACGACAGGCCCGATTGGCCGGACGTGACGGTCTGCTCGATCAGGTCGCCATCGGTCAGGCTGGCGCAATCGACCGGACGCGAGCTCGGCGAGCCTGCCTCGAGGATCTCCAGGCCGCGGAACCCGTCGAGGCTGAATCGAACGGGGATGGCGCTGCCGGCCCTGGCGAGGTTCGGCACCGCGCCGTCGACCGGCGACTGGAAGCCGCCGAAGCCGAAGGGCGGTCGGAACCCCAGGTTCCAGGTGCTGGCCTGGACCGTCAGGACCGTCAGACCGATGTCGCCGTCGCCCAGGGCGATCCGTTCCGACACGCACGGTGACGGGACGGCCTCCCCGGGCGCGCCGGTGCAGTCGGGCACGGCCACGCCGTTGCGGAAGACGACGACCGTGGCAGCGGTCTGCCCCGCCGGCACCACGCTGGCGTCGATGGCGAACGTCAGCACGTTCGGCGTGGAAGGATCGGGCGCATCGGGGAGCGTGATCTCCGACTGGAAGCCGAACAGGCTGTAGCCGGCCGGATCGGGCTCGGTGACGATCGACTCGGTGATCGCCGCCGGACCGTCGGCAACCGCCACGATGGTGGTGGCCAGTGGATCGCCGGCGGTGGGCGCCCCGGTCGACGTCGAGAGCGACTCCCCGGCCACGAGGGTCGCGCCGGCCGCGTTGGTCGAGATGATCACGGTGGCGCCGGAGGACCCGAAGCTGTCCAGCGGGGTGCCCGTGAAGCGGCTGATCAGCGTGGTCGGCGTCGCGTCGTAGGCGACGCTGACCGGCGTCGTTTCGCTGGTGATGGCGTCAGGCAGGGTGAGCTCGAGGAACGTCATGCCGATGTTGGGGTACAGGTTCGCCACCGCCTGGACCTCCACCTCGACGGAGTCGACGGTGACGGTGAACTGCGACCGATCCGGCAGCGACGTCGGCTCGATCGGGTTGCTCAGGGCGACGACGAGCTTGTCGGCGCCGTGGTAGGCATCGACGATGAATGCGATCGGCGCCCAGATGCCGATCTCGGCCACGGAGACCGGAACGTCCCAGAACCCCGGCGAGGGGGTCTGCGCCAGGTCCCGCACCACGACCGCGTCCGGCACGTAGTCGAGCAGTGCCCGCTCGTCGACGTCAAGCGTCACCCCGGAGGGCAGCTCGAGCCGCATGAAGCTGACCCCGTCGCCGCCGAACCCGAAGCTGTCGGAGGCCGCACCCGAGAACTGGAGGCTGACCGCCGTCGGGTGATGGTCGACCTCGCTGCCCGCCGGACCGATGCTGATGGTGAAGTCGTCCGGATCGGGCAGGAAGCGCGGGTCGATGATCTCGTCCCAGGCCAGCACGACGTGGTCGACCGGCTGGCCGACGGTGGTCAGCTCGCCGACCATGGCGAAGTCGTCGAGCATCTGGACCACCGGCCCGCCGCCCGACTCCGCGCCCGCCGGCGCTGGCGCAGCGGCGGGGGCGACGAGCAGCAGGAGCGCCAGCGAGAGCGCGGCGGTGCGGTTCGATCGGCGGGGCACGGGCACAGACCTCCACGGATCCGCGGGCACGGTCTCGCCAGTGGCTCGACGCGGCTCAGGCGGCCGGGGTGCAAGCCGCGCGTCGACGCCTTCCCGCCCAGTTCCGTGGCATCGTACGCCGCGCCTTCCGGACGTGGCAAGGCTTCCTGGTCAGCGGTCCGTACCTTTAAGGCACCTCGATCTGCAGCACGCGGGCACGGTCCGGCTGGCTGAGCCACAGGTGGTCGCCGACCATCGCCACCGCGTAGTGATCGCCCGACCCCAGCTCGATCTCGTGGGTGATCTCGTTCGTCGCGGGGTCGACCCGCGCCAGTCCGTCATTCGTGGCGACCCAGATCGCGTCGTCGGTGGCGGTGACGGCGACGTTGACTCCGACGCCCTTGATCCTGGCCGCGATGGTGCCGGAGGAGGCGTCGACCCGCTCCATGGTGGGCTCGCCGTGGTCGGTG
>DASSPJ010000141.1:0-3546 GCA_035699665.1 Candidatus Limnocylindria bacterium | reverse complement strand
CGGGCTGCCGTCCGCCGGCGAGAGGAGGTTGGCGGTGGACAGCATCATCGTCCGCGCCTCTTCCTGGGCGGCCGTCGACAGCGGCACGTGGACCGCCATCTGGTCGCCGTCGAAGTCGGCGTTGAACGCCGTGCAGACGAGCGGGTGGATCTGGATCGCCGAGCCCTCGACCAGGACCGGCATGAACGCCTGGATGCCCAGCCGATGGAGGGTGGGGGCGCGGTTGAGGAGCACCGGATGGTCCTGGATGACCTCCTCGAGCACGTCCCACACCTCGGGACGCACGCGCTCCACGATCCGCTTCGCGCTCTTGATGTTGTGCGCGAAGCCCTTCTCGACGAGCTGGCGCATGACGAACGGCTTGAAGAGCTCGAGCGCCATCTTCTTCGGCAGGCCGCACTGGTGGAGCTTGAGCTCCGGCCCGACGACGATGACCGAGCGGCCGGAATAGTCCACGCGCTTGCCGAGCAGGTTCTGGCGGAACCGGCCCTGCTTGCCCTTGAGCATGTCGGACAGGCTCTTGAGCCGATGGTTGCCGGTGCCGGCGATGGCACGGCCGCGGCGGCCGTTGTCGATCAGCGCGTCGCAGGCCTCCTGGAGCATCCGCTTCTCGTTGCGGATGATGATCTCCGGCGCCTCGAGGTCGAGGAGCCGGCTCAGGCGGTTGTTGCGGTTGATGACGCGGCGGTACAGGTCGTTGAGGTCGGAGGTCGCGAAGCGGCCGCCGTCGAGCTGGACCATCGGCCGCAGGTCGGGCGGGATGACCGGCAGCGTGGTGAGGATCATCCACTCCGGCCGCGCGCCGCTCTTGCGGAACGCCTCGATGAGCCGCAGCCGCTTGATCGCCTTCTTGCGGCGCTGGCCGGAGGTCTGGCGCATCTCCACGTGGAGCTTCTGCGCCAGGTCGTCCAGGTCGAGCTGCTCGATGATCTTCTTGACCGCCTCGGCGCCCATGCCCGCGTCGAAGAGGCGGCCGTGCCGCTCGGTCAGGCTGCGGAACTCGCTCTCGGTGAGCGTCTGCATGATCTTGATCGAGTCGATCGCCTGCCGCTCGGCCTTGGCCCACAGGCGGGCGTCATCGGTCTCGCGGGCGACCTGCTCGCGCTCGCTGGCGAGCGCCTCGTCGATGCCGGAGGTCAGGTCGGCGATCGAGGTGTCGCGCTTCTCCTTGGCCGATGCGAGCGCCGCCTTGGTGTCCTTGTCGACCGCGTCGACCTCGCCCTTGACGACCTCGCGCAGCTTGGCGAGCGCCTCCTTCGAGGTGCTCCCGGCACGCGCGATCACCTCGCCGGTGGCGGCGAACACGACGTCCTCGGCGATCTCCTTGCCGCCGGCCTTGATGGCGGCCTCGAGCGCCTGGGCGGCGGTGACCAGCTCGTCGGTGCGCGCCGCCTGCTGCTCCTCGAGCCGCTTCTGATCGGCGGCGAAGGCGCCCTCGACCTCGGTGCGCTTGTCGGCGATGGCCGCCTCGAGCTCGGCGCGCTTCTCGTCGACCACGGCCTGGGCGCGGGCGATCCGCTCCTTCAGCTCCTCGTCGACCCGCTGGGAGGCGCGGTCACGCTCGTGCTCGTCGACGCGGTTGACCACGTAGAGCGCGAAGTACAGGATCCGCTCGAGGTTGCGGGGGCTGATGTCGAGCAGGATGCCGAGCCGGCTCGGCGTGCCCTTGAAGTACCAGATGTGGCTGACCGGGCTGGCCAGCTTGATGTGGCCCATGCGCTCGCGGCGCACCTTGGACCGCGTGACCTCGACGCCACACTTGTCGCAGATGATGCCCTTGTAGCGGATGCGCTTGTACTTGCCGCAGTAGCACTCCCAGTCCTTGGTGGGACCGAAGATGCGCTCGTCGAAGAGCCCGTCCTTCTCCGGCTTGAGCGTGCGGTAGTTGATCGTCTCCGGCTTGGTGACCTCGCCGGACGACCAGCTCTTGATCTGCTCGGGCGACGCGAGGCTGATGCGGATCGCGTCGAAATTGTTGACTTCCAGCATGAGCGGCTACGACTCCTGCGGCTGACGGCCGCGTGTGGCGCGCTGCGCCGGGGCTGACCGTACCCCGGCGTTCGGTGTACCGATGGGTGCGGGTCGCGGCGCCGCGATGGCGCCGCTCCCCGTGCTATTCCTCAAAGCCCTGGAGGTTGATCCCGCCGAGGTCCGGGAGCGGGTAGCTGCCGGTGTCCTCGATGAATCGGATCTCCTCTTCGTTCTCGTTCAGGATCTCGACGTTGAGGCCGAGCGCCTGGAGCTCCTTGACGAGCACCTTGAACGACTCGGGAACGCCGGGCGACTGGATCTCCTCGCCCTTGACGATGGCCTCGTACGTCTGCACGCGGCCCATGACGTCATCGGACTTCACGGTGAGGATCTCCTGGAGGATGTTCGCCGCGCCGTAGGCCTCGAGCGCCCAGACCTCCATCTCGCCGAAGCGCTGCCCGCCGAACTGCGCCTTGCCGCCCAGCGGCTGCTGGGTGATGAGGCTGTACGGGCCGGTGCTCCGGGCGTGGATCTTGTCCTCCACCAGGTGGTGGAGCTTGAGCATGTAGATGTAGCCGACCGTCACGCGGTGGTCGAACGGGTCGCCGGTGCGACCGTCGAACAGCTCGGTCTTGCCGTCCTCGGCGAGGCCGGCTCGGCCGAGGGCGCTGCGGATGTGCTCCTCGCTGGCGCCGTCGAAGACCGGCGTGGCGGCCTTGAGGCCCAGGGCCTTCATGGCCCAGCCGAGGTGCGTCTCCAGGACCTGCCCGATGTTCATCCGGCTCGGCACGCCGAGCGGGTTGAGCACGATGTCGACCGGCGTGCCGTCCGGCATGAACGGCATGTCCTCGACCGGCATGATCTTGGCGATGACGCCCTTGTTGCCGTGGCGTCCGGCCATCTTGTCGCCGACCGCGATCTTGCGCTTCTGGGCGACGCTGACGCGCACCAGGCGATTGACGCCGGGGAGCAGCTCGTCGCCGTTCTCA
Source organism: Candidatus Limnocylindria bacterium (assembly GCA_035699665.1). Taxonomy (GTDB): domain Bacteria; phylum Chloroflexota; class Limnocylindria; order QHBO01; family QHBO01; genus JAICQM01. The sequence goes on along the minus strand of DASSPJ010000141.1, from coordinate 586 downwards.
CGGCTGAACTGGCGGACGTCGACCACGATCCCCCGCTCGCCGTGCGGCAGGCGCAGGCTGGAGTCGCGGACCTCGCGGGCCTTCTCACCGAAGATGGCCCGTAGGAGGCGCTCCTCGGCGGTCAGCTCCGTCTCGCCCTTGGGCGTGATCTTGCCGACCAGGATGTCGCCGGGCTTGACCTCGGCGCCCTCGTAGATGATCCCGTCCTCGTCGAGGTTCCGCAGGGACTCCTCGCCGACGTTCGGGATGTCGCGCGTGATCTCCTCGGGGCCCAGCTTGGTGTCGCGGGCCTCGATCTCGTGCTTCTCGATGTGGATCGAGGTGAACAGGTCGTCCTTGACGAGGCGCTCGCTGATGACGATGGCGTCCTCGTAGTTGCCACCCTCCCACGGGAGGAAGGCGACGAGGATGTTCTGGCCCAGGGCCATCTCCCCGCCGTCTGTGCTGCTGCCATCGGCCAGCACCTGGCCTGCGGTGACCCGGTCGCCGACGTCGACGACGGGGCGCTGGTTGATGCACGTGCCCTGGTTCGAGCGCAGGAACTTCTTGAGCCGGTAGACGTCGCGCTCGTCACCCTCGTCGCGCT
>DASSPJ010000140.1:0-4446 GCA_035699665.1 Candidatus Limnocylindria bacterium | reverse complement strand
GACCCACCTCCTGAGCCGCGCCATCTACGCCACGCGTCACACGCTGCTCCAGGTGCTCGCCTCGCTGTGCGGGCTGGGCATCACCGTGGCGGCCACCCTGGCGCTGCTCCCGTCGCTCGAGATCCTCGCCATCCCGGTGGGCTTCGCGATCGGCCAGGCCGCCAAGGTCGTGTTGCTGGCCCTGGCCCTGGCGGTGCGCCTCCGGCCCCGCCGAACGGCTGGTTAGGGCGCCGCACCTCCGGCCGAGGGAGTCAGCGGGATGGTCGGGATGAGCACCACGAAGCGGCCGTCGCGGCTGGGGTAGGCGCCCTCGGGGCGCGTCCAGCCCGGGCCGATCGACTCGTAGCCGGGCGGGCCGGCCGCCGCCGGCCAGTTGCGCGCCAGCTCGGCCAGGTCCTCGAAGTTGCCCGGCGGGTCGGACTGGCCCCAGATGGTCGAGAAGCGCGGGTACCACGGGTCGAGGATGTAGGCGCCGGAGACCGTCGCGTCGGGGAAGCGCGCGGGGTCGGCATCGGCACGGTAGCCGGTCATCACCCAGGTGTGGGCGCCCCACCACGGGAACATGACCACCGGCATCCCGGTCTCGCGGATGGCGATCGCGGAGTCGCGAAGCGCATCGGTGTACCTCTCGTAGGCGCGCTCCTCGTAGCCCGGGGCGCCATAGGCGGCCAGCGCCTGGCGAACCGCGGCCGGACCCCAGCCGCCGTTGTGGCTGTCGTCCCAGGACTCCCACTCGCCGATCCGATCGTGGATCTCGGTCTGGAACTCGTTCGACGCGTTGCCCAGGCCGAGGACGGTGAGCACCATCTGAGTGCCGGCCACGGCGCAGTCCTTGTCGGTGATCTGGGAGGTGAACACCGCCTGGGCATTGAGCGCCACGTTGACATCCACCGGCACGCGTGCCGGCGTCGGCGATGGCGTGGGCGAGGTCCGGCCCGCGTGCGGGAAGGCGGACTCGCTCGGCGCCGGGGTGGGGGTCACGCTCGGCGACGGGCGGGGCGTGACCACCACCGTCGCCGCGGTGTCGCGGCTGGGCGGGGGATCGACGACCATCGACACCCGGTCGACCAGGCGCTCCCAGCGGTCGCCCATCCCGAAGGCATTGACGCCCACCGCGGTTCCGCCGGCGACGACCAGCACGGCCAGGCCGGCGAGCGCCAGGCGCAGACCGATGCGGCGCGCGCGGCGTGACGGGCGAGGGGCAGCCGGATCGCTCATGTCCGCGTCATGGTCGGTGACTCGAGGGCTATCGGCAAGCGACCCTTCGGGGGCATACTGTGACCGGCCATCGAATCGGCGGCCCATCGGTCCGTGACGGCGCGCCTCTGCGTCCGTGAGGCCCTGGAGGAGGAGACCCATGCCGGGTAGACATCATCGGTTCCCACGCGCCCTTGCCCTGTTGTCGATCGTCGCCATCGGTGTCGGCGCCTGTACGAGCGGGGGTGCGTCGCCGAGCGCCGGCGCGTCCGGGACGCCTGCCGGTTCCGGATCGGGCGGGGGCGGCTCGGTGGAGGTCTTCAGCTGGTGGACCGCCGGCGGGGAGGCCGAGGGCCTCGAGGCGATGCTGGAGGTGTTCCAGGCGGAATACCCGCAGTACACGTTCGAGAACGCGGCGGTCGCCGGCGGTGCCGGCACGAACGCGCGCGCGGTGCTGGCCACGCGACTGTCGCAGAACGACCCGCCCGACTCGTGGCAGGGCCACGCCGGCCAGGAGCTGATCGGCACCTACGTCGCCAGCGGCAAGATCGAGCCGCTGAACGACCTGTACGAGGAGGAGGGCTGGCTGGACGTCATGCCCGAGGGCCTCATCGACCTGATCAGCCAGGACGGCAACATCTACTCGGTGCCGGTCAACATCCACCGCGCCAACGTGATGTGGTACGTGCCGGACAACCTCGAGCAGTGGGGTGTCGAGCCGCCGGCCACCTGGGACGAGTTCCTCGAGACCGCGGCCACCCTGGAGGCTGCCGGCGTCACCCCGCTGGCCATGGGCGAGCAGTGGACGAGCATGCACCTGTTCGAGACGGTCCTCCTCGGATCGCTCGGCACGGACGGCTACAACGCGCTGTGGGACGGCTCGGGCGACTGGGGCAGCAGCGAGGTGCTGGATGCCATCGACACGTTCGGGCAGGTGCTGGCCTACACGAACGACGACAGCTCGACGCTCTCCTGGGACCAGGCGGCGCAGCTCGTGGTGGACGGCGATGCCGCCTTCACGATCATGGGCGACTGGGCCGAGGGGTACTTCAAGCAGCAGAACCTCGAGCCGGAGACCGGCTTCGGCTGGGATCCCGCGCCGGGGACGGACGGCGCGTTCCAGTTCCTCTCCGACAGCTTCGTGCTGCCGGTTGGGGCGCCCAACCGCGAGGGAGCCATCGCCTGGCTGAAGGTCGCCGGCTCACAGGCCGGGCAGGATGCCTTCAACCCGGTGAAGGGCTCGATCCCGGCGCGATCGGACGGCGATCGCAGCCTGTACGACGCGTACCTGACCTCGGCCATGGATGACTGGGAGTCGGACACCGTGGTCGGCAGCCTCACCCACGGCGTCGTCGCCAACGACGCCTGGAAGGCGGAGATCGACACCGCCATCGGCCTGTTCCTGTCGGACACCGATGCCGGTGCCCTGGGCGAGGCGCTGGCGGCGGCGTGCGCCGCATCGGGCGCCTGCGGCGGCTGACGATTGACACGGGCGGCCGGGATCCGGCCGCCCGTATCCTCCTCTCCCCGCACGCCGAGGTCGACCGTGACCGCCATACGTCGGCACTGGGTGCCGGTCGCGATGCTCCTGCCGTCGATCATCGCGATCGGCATCTTCGTCTACGGCTTCATCGCCTGGTCCGGGCGGGTGTCGCTCAGCGAATGGCAGGGGCTCACGCCCAATTACGACTGGGCCGGCCTGGCGAACTTCGCCGAGCTCATCGGCGACCGGCGCTTCCAGATCGACATGCGCAACACGCTGGTCTTCACGACCTTCTTCGTGGTCGGCGCCGTCGCCCTGGGGCTCCTGCTGGCGATCCTCCTCGACCGTCACGTGCCGGGTGAGGGGCTCTTCCGCAGCATCTTCCTCTTCCCCCTGGCGATCAGCCTGATCGTCACCGGCGTGGCGTGGCGCTGGCTCATGAACCCGTCCACCGGCAGCCGGTCGAGCGGCTTCAACCTGATCCTCGACGGCATCGGTCTGGATCCGCTGGTCAGCGCCTGGCACACCTCCGACCCGCCATGGGGCATGGCCTTCGTCGCGCTGCCCGCGGTGTGGCAGATGTCCGGCTTCACCATGGCGCTCTTCCTGGGCGGCCTGCGGGCGATTCCCGAGGAGCTCAAGGAGGCGGCGCGCGTGGACGGCGCATCGGAGCTGCAGGTCTACCGGCGCATCATCCTGCCGCTGCTGCGGCCGGCGCTGCTGAGCGCGCTGATCATCCTCGGCCACCTGTCGCTCAAGGTGTTCGACCTGATCGTGGCCCTGTCCGGCAAGGACCTGCGCCTCGACGTCCCGGCGATCTACATGTGGACCACCACCTTCGACGCCAACAACTTCGCGCGCGGGGCGGCGATCGGCATCGTGCTGCTCCTCAGCGTCGGCCTGCTGGTCATCCCGTACCTCGTCTGGAGCCTGCGCCGGGAGACCGACCTGTGAGCGCCACCGGCGCCGCCCCGCGACCCGAGCTCGCGCCGCGACGCCTGGGCGCGAACCCGGCCGGCACGGTCGTCAAGCTCCTGGTCCTGGGCGCGCTCGCCGCCTTCTTCCTGCTGCCGGTGTGGGTGATGCTCATCACCGGCCTCAAGCCGTTCGCCGAGGTGAGCCTGGCGCGCATGTGGGAGCTGCCCTCGGGCGTCTACCTCGACAACTTCCTCGCCGCCTGGGAGGCGCTGCGCCCGAACCTCGTCAACTCGGTGCTGCTGGCGGTGCCCGCCGCCGCCATCTCGGCCGTGGTCGGCTCGATGAACGGCTACATCCTGTCGAAGTGGAAGTTCCGCGGCTCGGACATCGTCTTCACCGCGTTCCTGTTCGGGATGTTCATCCCGTACCAGAGCATCCTCATCCCGCTCGTGCAGTTCATGCAGACCATCAACCTGGTGGGCGGCATCCCGGGACTGATCCTGGTGCACGTGGTGTACGGCATCCCGATCACGACGCTCATCTTCCGCAACTACTACGCGACCCTGCCGACCGAGGTGATCGAGTCGGGGCGCATCGACGGGGCCGGCTTCTTCGGCATCTACCGCCACCTGGTCCTGCCGCTGTCGATCCCGGGCTTCGCGGTCGTCCTGATCTGGCAGTTCACCAACGTGTGGAACGAGTTCCTGTTCGCGATCATCCTCACCCGCCCCGATGCGTGGCCGGTGACGGTGGCCCTCAACAACCTGGCGGGCAGCCAGATCGTGGAGTGGAACGTCCAGATGGCGGGGGCGCTGCTGGCGGCGCTGCCGACGCTGGTGATCTACGTC
>DASSPJ010000139.1:0-7683 GCA_035699665.1 Candidatus Limnocylindria bacterium | reverse complement strand
CGAGCCGGAGCGGCTCCAGCTGGCGCTCGAGCGCCTCGCGCGCCGCCGCATGGTGACGCTGCCGTTCATCGAGCCGGGCCGGGCCGGGGGCGCGGAGCTCACCGAGGTCGGGCTGCGCTGGCTGATCGCCCAGGAGGGCGGCTCGCCGGTCGACACCCCGGTGGCTCTCCAGCCATCCAGGGAGCGGATCCGCCCCGAGGACGAGGCGGCCCGCCTCCCGCGCGCCGAGGTCTACGGCGTCAACCGCTGACCCCGCGCCGCAACGGGCGCGCTGGGAACTGCCCTAGCCGGCGCCGAGTGTCCCGGCGGGCTGCTCGGCAAGGTCCTCCACGGGAATGGCGAAGTAGAAGGGCGCCGCGTCGACGAACGTGGCGCGGGGCAGGTCGGGATCGGTGCCGCAGACCGGGCATCGGGTGGCGCGGCCCTCCGGGACCTCGACCTCGGCTTCACAGTGGGTGCAGCGGCGCTCGATCATCGGTCGACCTCGTGGTGCGTGCGGGGGCGGTGACGCTCCAGACGCCACGGCCGCGGGATCCGTTGCACGCGGCGGGCCAGCCGGCTCAGCGATCGAGGAAGCGGCGCAGGAAGTGGGTCGTCTCCTCGTGACGAGGGTCGTTGAGCACCTGTTCGGGAGGACCCTGCTCCACGATCTTGCCGCCCTCCATGAAGACGACGCGGTCAGCCGCCTCCTGCGCGAAATGCATCTCGTGGGTGACCACGATCATGGTCGTGCCGCTGTGGGCGAGGTCCTCCATGACCAGCAGCACCTCGCCGATCAGCTCCGGATCGAGCGCGGAGGTCGGCTCGTCGAAGAGGAGCACCTTGGGCTCCATCGACAGGGCCCGGGCGATGGCCACTCGCTGCTTCTGCCCGCCGGATAGCCGCGCAGGGTACTCGTCGCGCTTCTCGGCCAACCCGACCACTTCGAGGTAGTAGGTCGCCCGCTCGATTGCCTCGGCCTTCGGAACGCGGCGCACCCGCATCGGCGCCTCGATGCAGTTACCGAGCGCCGTCATGTGCGGGAAGAGGTTGAAGTCCTGGAACAACATCCCGGTGCGGAGTCGGATCTGGCGGATCTGCTCTCGGTGGCGCCGTGACCGAGCATGCAGCGGGTCGGCGTCGACGCGCAGGCCGTCGACCTCGATCGACCCTGACGTGGGTTCCTCGAGGAAGTTGATGCACCGCAGCAGGGTCGTCTTGCCTGAGCCGGATCGACCGATCACCATGACCGCCTCGCGCTGCCGAACCTCGAGGTCGATCCCGCGCAGCACGTGGTTGCGGCCGAAGTACTTCTCGATCCCCATGGCCCGAACCACGACCGGCCCCAGCTCAGTCGGGCCCGCCGCATTCTCGGTCATCGGTCACCCCGGCGCATGCGGCGCTCCAGCCGTTCCTGCGCGAAGCTCAGCATGATCGTCAGCACCCAGTACACGACCGCCGCAATGAGCAGTGTCTCCGTCGACCTGAAATAACGCGTACCCGTCACATCCGCGCGCCACAGCACCTCCCGCACGCCGAGGATATAGACCAGCGCGCTGTCCTTGATCATGGCGATGAACTCGTTGCCGATGGCCGGGGTGACGATACGCAGCGCCTGGGGGAAGACGACCCGGCGCATGACCTGCGCGTCGGTCATGCCCAGCGCCCGGGCCGCCTCCCGCTGGCCCGGCGGCACCGCCTCGACACCGGCCCGGAAGATCTCGGTCATATACGCGCCGTAATTGAACGCGAGCGCCCCGACGCCGGCCGTGATGGCGTCGAGCACGATTCCGAACTGCGGCAGCGCCAGGTACCAGAACAGGATCTGGACGATCAGTGGCGTGCCGCGGATGAGCGACACGTAGAACGAGGCGATCGCATTGAGCACCGGGTTGGTGGACAGGCGACCCAGCGCGCCGGCGGTGGCCATGACGATCGCCAGGCCGATCGAGACGACGCAGACCAGCACCGTGATGGGTGCGCCCTGCAGGATGAACGGGCCGACCTGGGCGATGAATCCCGGGTCGATGCGACCGGTAAGGGCCAGCGCGATCCCCAGGCCGACCACCAGACCGATCCAGACGACGGCGAACGTGCCGCGCCACGTCCACTTGGCGCGCCGCTCCGCCCCCTCGACATCCTCGATCCGGTACCGGACCGGACGCCTGTCACTCTGGGGTTCGATCACACGGTTCCTTCTTGGACGATCGAGGGGCCGGGCCGCGGCCTCGCGCCGCCGCCCGGCCCTCGAATGAAGTTCGAGCTACTCCCTGACGGTCAGGTCCAGCGCCTGCGACTCATCCTCGCACGGGTAACTGCCATCGGCGCAGTACCAGTGCTTGCTGAGGTCGGAAAGGGTCCCGTCATCGTGCATCTCGCCGATGATCTTGTCGACCGCCTCGACGAGCGAGTCGTTGTCCTCGACCGTGTTGTCGAAGGCGACCGCCAGCGGCTCGTAGAAGACCGGATCTCCCACCGTCTCGATCTCGAAGCCACTGGCGATGGCGCCGGCGACCGTCGTGGACGAGCTGAGCCAGCCGGCGAAGGTCGTCCGGCCCGCACGCCAGTCCTCGGCGCAGTTGATGTCCGTCTCGAACGTGGTGCTCTGCACGCCCTCCGGCGGGTCGGCAACCTCGCCGGCCTCCTCAGGCAGCGTCAGCGTCCCATCGAGCCACTGGAGATAGGTCGTCCCCGAGCCGACGCAGACGGTCTCACCTGCCAGGTCGTCGAGCGACGAGATGCCGCTGCCCGTGTAGGTGGCCATCTGGGCGGGGGTGAAGTAGTAGGGCTGGGTGAAGTCGATGATCGCCTGGCGGTCCTCGGTGATCGTCATCGACCCGACGCTCATGTCCCAGCGCCCCGACCAGTTGCCCGCGGTGATGGCGTCCCATCCCGGGGTCTCCCACTCGATGTCGACCCCGAGCCGGTCCGCGATCTCCGTCGCCACGTCGATATCGAAGCCGGCGAACGAGTCGCCCTCGGCGTACGACTGGGGCGGGTACTCGGGGTCGGTCGAGACGACGATGACGCCGGCCTCGCAGATCCGGCCGAGGTAATCGTCGCCGGTGTAGTCGTCGCAGACGGCGGTTGCCGCGGCCGGACTCCCGGAGCCACTGGCTGGCTGGCTCTCGTCGGCGCTGGCAGATGGGCTACCCCCGCTGCCGCCCTGACAGGCGGCCAGGATCAGTCCTGCCACCGGAATCAGGGCGAGCTTTCGATACTGTGTCATCGCATCCTCACACTCGCGGTCACAGCGTCTCGGCGAAGGACGTAGGCTCCTTCCGCTGATCGGGAGGTTGTAGCACCTCGCCCGATCACGCGCCAACGAAATCGGCGCGGTCCCGCATCGGTACACTCGCGGGCATGACGATCCCGTTGAGCCGTGCCGCGACCCTCCCGAGCCGCTACTACCTCGACCCGGACGTCCTGGCGCGGGAGAAGGAGCTCGTCTTCGCGCGGACGTGGCAGCTGGTGGCCCGCTACGACGAGCTCCAACGGATCGGGGACTTCGTGCCGGTCACCGTGCTCGACGAGCCGATCGTGATCACCCACGCCCAGGACGACCAGCTGCACGCCTACTACAACGTCTGCCGCCACCGCGCCGGGCAGGTGGCCCTCTCGCGCGGCAACCGCAAGTCGCTCCAGTGCCGCTACCACGGCTGGACCTACGGTCTCGACGGCTCGCTGCGCGCCTGTCCCGAGATGGAGGAGACCGAGGACTTCCGCAAGGAGGACTTCGGGCTGGTGCCGGTGCGGGTTGACCGATGGGGCCCCTTCGTCTTCGTCTGCCTGGATCCGTCGGCCCCGGCCCTGCGCGAGATGCTGGGCGCCATCCCGATGGAGGTCGAGCGCGCCGGCTACGACGTCGACTCGATGCGCCCGGTGGAGCGCCGCGACTACGTGGTCGAGTGCAACTGGAAGGTCTACGTCGACAACTACCTGGAGGGGTACCACCTCCCGATCGCCCACCCGCAGCTGTACCGCGAGCTCGACTACGACAGCTACCGCGTCGAGGAGTTCCGCTACTACTCCAAGCAGCACGCCCCGATCCGCGAGCTCAAGCCGGGCGAGGAGATCGGGGTCGACCGGCGCTACCTGCGGCAGCCCGGCGCGGAGGACTCGGCGCTCTACTACTGGCTCTTCCCCAACACCATGTTCAACATCTACCAGGACAACATGTCGTCCAACGTCATCCTTCCCCTCGGGCCGGACCGGACGCTGACCATCTTCGAGTGGTTCTTCGCCGCCCCGGGCAGCGGACCGGGCTGGGAGTCGATGCAGCAGACGATCGCCTTCTCCGACGAGATCCAGCAGGAGGACATCGTCATCTGCGAGCAGGTCCAGCGCGGCCTGCGCTCGCGCGCGTATGACACGGGGCGCTTCTCCGCCAAGCGCGAGAACGGCGTCTACCACTTCCAGAACCTCGTGCGCGAGTTCCTCGGGGAGGGGTAGGGCGCACGCTCTGGAGCTCTCCCGTCCCGCGCGGACGCCGCCCCGCGCACGAACCGCCCGGATTCTCATGGGGCGAGCGCAGCGCTCACCGGGTGAGCATTTCGACGCTGTGACGCTCGACGCTTTGGTCGCCTTCGTCGGCCTCGGCGGCGCGGGCGCTCAACGGCTGCGGCCGGGACCCGGGAGCGGCCGCTGGGCTCGGCGGCCGCAGACACCGCATCAGCCGCCCGAGCCGGGGGACGCGAACCAGAGCAATCCGCCCGGGATGACCCCGCCGGGTTGCCGAATCCAGGCACGGGCGGCGCGGCCGCGCACATCGAATCGGCCGAAGAGGGAGCCGTGTGTCGCCACAACCGTCCTGGCCGCGCGTGAGTCACCGATCACCAGGACCGGGACGACAGCCACAAGCTCGCCGAGCCCGAGCTCGCGCGCCACTGGCCGGGCGACGCGGACCTTGACGTCGAGGCGGCCGAGCGTGTCCTGAACATCGCCGATCCCCGACTTGATCTCGACCACCACCGCGATCCGCAGGGTCGGATGGATGGCGAGGAGGTCGATCCGCCCGCGGTCTCCGTACCGATTGAAGCTCACCTCAACGTGAACGACCCAGCCCGCCGCAGTGAGGAGCGCCGCGACCGACTCCTGGAGCTCTGCATGCGCCGCGTCCATCAGGCGGTCGAGCCTCTCCCCGTGCCACTCGACCTGCATGCTGAGCGAGGCCCCGAGGGCCCGGGCAACCGCATCGAGCGCGCGCACGGTCATCGGCGAGATCAGGCCACGCTCCAGTCGCGACACGGCGGCGCGCGAGATGCCGGCCCGCACGCCAAGCTGCTGCTGCGTCCACGATCGGTCTCGCCGCAGGTGGCGAATGGCCCGCGGAACGTTCGTGCGCACTCGTGCATCGTGGCAGGGCCGCGCTTACCGCCCGGTTATCGGTCGCTTATTGGTCAAATGCTCGCCCGGTGAGCACCATGCTCATGGGGTGAGCACGCGGATGAACGGCGGGGAGCCGACCGGGTACTCTCCCCCGCATGACCGATGCACCGCGCGCCGACGGGCGCCTCACCGTCGCCCTCGTCTCGGAGGTGTTCTGGCAGGCCGATGGCGCCGGTCGGCTCCGCCACCGCCTGGCCGAGGCCGCCGAGCGCGGCGCCGACGTGGCTGTCCTGCCGGAGCTGCCCCTGAACCCGTGGCGCCCGTCCACCAAGGACGCGCGCGACGAGGACGCCGAGGGGATGGACGGCGACCGGGCCAGGCTCCAGGCGGACGCCGCGCGCGAGGCGGGGATCGGCCTGATCGGCGGCATCATCCACCGTGACCCGGACACCGGGCGGCGGACCAGCCGCGCCCTCGTCCTGGACCGGCGCGGCAGGCTCGTCGCCACGTACGAGAAGCTGCACCTTCCCGAGGAGCCGGGCTTCTGGGAGACGAGCCACTACGACCCGGGCACGGAGGCGCCGCGGGCGATCGATGGCTTCGGCGTGCCGATCGGCGTCCAGCTCTGCTCGGACATCAACCGCCCGCAGGGCTGCCACCTGCTCGGCGCGCAGGGAGCCGTCGCGGTGCTCGCGCCCCGCGCGACCGAGGAGCGCACGTACCAGCGCTGGAAGACCGTCTTCCGGGCCAACGCGCTCACCAGCTGCGCGTACATCCTCAGCGTCAACCGGCCCGATCCCGAGGATGGGGTGCTGATCGGCGGTCCGAGCGTGGCGTACGACCCGAACGGCGAGCTGCTCGTCGAGACGACCGACACCCTGGCGCTGGTGACCGTCGCCGCGGACGTCGTCCGCCAGGCCCGGATCGCCTACCCGGGCTACCTGCCGGTCCGCGCTCGCCTGTACGCCGATGCCTGGGCGGAGATCGCCGGCCGCGACGGCTGACCTGCCGGCCCCCCGCCGCTCACGGGCTGAGGGTGAACCGACCCTCCGCGACCAGCTCGTCGCCGCGGTACACGCGCATCACGTACGACCCGGCGCCCCAGTCTCGATACAGGGCGCCGATCGGCGCGGTGTAGCCGATCACCGTCGCGGTAGGGTCGACCGCGAACGTCGCCGCGTCGCGGCTCTGGACGACGGTCTCGGTCCCGTCGCCCGCAACGCGGATCACCTCCTCGGCGATCGCATCGGCCCCGTAGGCTGCGGTGAAGGCGATGGAGTGCGCGAAGGCGGTGGCCTGCGGCGTGAAGGTGTCGGTGGGCGCGGTGACGGCCTGCGTGTCGGGGTCGAGCGAGGTGCCGAAGGTCAGCGTGCCCGGGAGGGCCGGGGTCGGGACCGGCGTGGCGCTGGCGGCCGCGGGGACCGATCCGAGCGCTGACGACGACGGCCGGACCGAGATCGACGCGCGCGGCGTGGGGGTGGGCGTCTGGAAGCCGACCGTGGGCGTCGTGGGGCTCATGTTCGAGAGGAGGAAGCCCAGCAGCACCGCGACCAGCACGGCGCCGATGGCCGCGCCCATCGAGAGGAGCGAGGCACGGTCGGTGGGGAAGGGTCCCGACGCCTGCGAGCTGCTGCGCGCCGCGACGAGGGGAACGCCGCACGAGCGACAGACCTGCGCCCATCCGGGGTTCGGACGGCCGCAGTTGAAGCACTCGACGGTGTCGCCGGTCATCGCCTCCCTCGTGGTCGTGGCTCATCTGGTCGGCCGCCGCGGGACGGTGCACCGACGGACGGCCGTACCCTAGCACGCAGAAAGCCGCCGGCGGTGAGAACGCCGACGGCCGATGACCGACCACGCAACTGGCCGGTCGTGACCATGGTAGCCGAGCGCCGGGGATGGCACCGACGAGACCGCCAGCCGCCGGGTTTCGGGCCGCAGGTCCCGATCCTGCGGGCCCCTTGGCCCTCCCGGTTCTCCTGGCACCCCGGCCATCCTGTCCGGCAAAGGCAGCCAGGATGGTTCGATGGACACGCGGATCGAGTATTCCGTCGCTGATCTGATGACGCTGGAGCCGATCGTCGTCGGCGAGACCGAGTCGATCGAGCGGGCCGAGGAGCTCATGCGCCACTACCGCGTCAGCGGCCTGCCGGTGGTCGACGATGACGGCCGGCTGGTGGGGGTCTTCAGCCAGACCGATGTGCTCTATCTCAGCCAGCCGCACGTCGCCGATGTGGTGCGCGGGCGCATGTTCCGTCGCCGCGTGGGCGAGGTGATGAGCCGACCGGCGGTGACGGTCAACATCACGGCGCCGATCTCCGATGCGGCGCGGGTGATGGTCGAGCACGACGTGCATCGACTCGTGGCGGTCGAGTCACA
>DASSPJ010000138.1:0-19316 GCA_035699665.1 Candidatus Limnocylindria bacterium | reverse complement strand
GCCGCGGCCGCGAGGCGGGCAAGCCCGCCGACTGCGACACGTTCTCGAGCGACGTCTAGCTCAGAACCAGTGGCGCTCTTCGCGCCAGGGATCCGCGTCGTTGTGGTAGCCGTTCAATTCCCAGAAGCCCATGCGGTCGGCGTTCATCACCTCGAGCCTGCGCAGGAACTTCGCCGACTTCCAGAAGTACCGCTTGGGCACCAGTAGCCGCAGCGGAGCGCCGTGGTCGTGCTCGAGCGGCTTGCCGTCGTAGGTATGCGCCAGCAGGACGTCGTCGTCGCGCAGCGCCTCGAGCGGGATGTTCGTCGTGTAGCCCCCGTCGGAATAGGCCATCACGTGGCTGCCGGAGGACTTCACCCCCGCCCGGTCGAGGACCTCGGAGACCGCCACTCCGACCCAGGTCGTGTCGAGCTTCGACCAGCGGGTGACGCAGTGGACGTCCTGCGTGCGGGTGGTGGTCGGCAGCTGCCGGAACTCGCCCCAGGTCAGGGTGAAGGGCGTCTCCACCTCGCCCCACACGCGGAAGTCCCAGCGCGCCAGGTCGGGGTACTCCGGCACCCGGCCGAAGTGCAGCACCGGGAACTTGTCGGTCAGCACCTGCCCCGGCGGGATGCGGTCCTTCAGCTCCTCCGGCACGCGCTTCTGCCACGGAAAGGTCATGCGCTGAGCGTGCGACCGGCGCGGGTGTCGCGTCAAGGGGTGCGGTGACGCCTCAGCACGTCCTCGTGGAGCACGACGACCGGCTGACACGCGCGAGGGAGCTCCCGGGGGCCACCCGTCCCCGGCCGCGAGCCTGCGAAACCGCCGCGCGCGTCGAGCGCGGGGAGCGCGCGCCCTACACTCGCGCTGATGCCCGCCGCCGCGCCCTCCTCGCCCTTCGCCGACTTCGCGGCGACCGCCGACGCGGTGGCCGCCACGCGCTCGAAGCTCGCCAAGCGCGACGCGCTGGCGGCGTACCTGCGCGACCTCCCGCCCGACGATCTGGCCATCGCCGCCACGTTCCTGGCCGGGCGGCCGCTGGCCGGCGGCGACGAGCGGCTGGGCATGGGCTGGGTCCAGCAGGGCGCCGCCCTCGCGGCGGCGAGCGGCGCAGACGAGGCGCGACTGCGCGCAGCCTACCTGCGCCACTCGGACTTCGGTGACGCGGCGGCCGAGCTGCTCGCCGCACAGCGCCCCGCGGCCTCGCTGACCGTGGCGGAGGTCGGGGAGGCGTTCCGGGCCATCGCCGCCGCGGGGAGCAGCGAGGAGCGGGTGCGGATCCTCACCCACCTGTTTCGTGGCGCCAGCGCGGCGGAGGCGCGCTACATCGGGCGGGTCGGCTCGCGCGAGACGCGCATCGGCCTCCGGGAGGGGCTGCTGGAGGAGGCGATCGCGACCGCCTTCGGCGCGGAGCTGGCCGACGTGCGCCGTGCGCACATGCTGGTCGCCGATCCGGGCGAGACGGCGCTGCTGGCGAAGCGGGGCGCGCTGGGCGAGGCGCGCCTGCGCATCGGTCGACCGATCCGCTTCATGCTCGCCACCCCGGTTGCCGACAGCGCCGAGGTGATGCGCCGCGTCGGGGAGGAGGCGTGGATCGAGGACAAGTACGACGGCATCCGGGCCCAGCTGCACCGGGCGCCGAACGGCGAGGTGCGCCTCTTCTCCCGGGATCTCAACGACATCAGCCGTGCCTTCCCCGAGGTCGTGGCCGCCGGGTCCGAGGCGCTCGACGCGACGACCGTCATCGACGGCGAGCTGGTCCCGTGGCGCGAGGGGTCGGTGCTCGACTTCGCATCGCTCCAGACGCGCCTCGGACGCGTCGACCCGTCGCCCGAGCTGCTGGCCAGCGTGCCGGTCGCGCTGGTCGCCTTCGACCTGCTGCATCACGACGGCCGCGACCTGCTCGAGACCCCGCTCCGCGAGCGCCGCGCCGCGCTCGAGGCGCTGGCCCTGCCGGAGCGAACCGCCGAGCGGTTCCTCCTCGCCCACCAGGCGGCGGCGCGCAGCGCGGACGAGGTCGAGCGCCACTTCGACGACGCGCGCGAGCGCCACAACGAGGGGCTGATGGTCAAGGACCCCACATCGGTCTACCAGCCGGGACGGCGCGGGCTGGGCTGGCTGAAGCTGAAGAAGGCGCTGGCCACGCTCGACTGCGTGGTGGTCGGGGTCGAGTGGGGGCACGGCAAGCGGCGGGGCGTGCTCTCCGACTACACCTTCGCGGTGCGCGCCTCCGACGAGCCGGACGCGAAGCTGCTGACCATCGGCAAGGCGTACACCGGCCTGACCGATGCCGAGATCGCCGAGATGACAGAGCGCTTCCACGCCATCACGCTGCGCGACTTCGGGCGCTACCGGACGGTGGTGCCGGAGGTGGTCGTCGAGATCGCCTTCGACCGCATCATGCGCTCGACCCGCCACCGATCCGGCTTCGCCATGCGCTTTCCACGGATCGTGCGCATTCGCGACGACAAGGGCCCCCACGAGATCGACACGCTGGCCAGCGTCGAGGCGCTCTTCGCCGAGCAGGCCAGCGGGCGGATCCTGCTGGCCACCGGCGCCCGCGGCGAGACCGAGCGGATCGCGGCAACCGGCGAGGCCGAGGACGCTACCATCGGCGGCGCATGAGCGAGACCGAGCTGCCCGAGCACGTCGCCTCCAACCGCGCCTACTGGGACGAGCTGGCGCCCCAGTACGTCGCCAACGGCGAGGAGAGCTGGGCACGCGACGAGCCGAAATGGGGCATCTGGGGCATCCCCGAGCGCGAGGTGGGCGTTCTGCCGGCGCACCTGGACGGCAGGGACGCGGTGGAGCTCGGCTGCGGGACCGCGTACGTCTCGGCGTGGCTGGCGCGGCGCGGCGCGCGGGTGACCGGCATCGACAACTCCCCGGCGCAGCTCGAGACGGCGCGCCGCCTGCAGCGCGAGCACGGCCTCGACTTCCCGCTCGACCTCGGCAATGCCGAGACGACCCCGTACCCCGACGCGAGCTTCGACCTCGCCATCAGCGAGTACGGCGCCGCCCTGTGGTGCGACCCGTACGCCTGGATTCCGGAGGCGGCGCGACTGCTGCGTCCCGGCGGGGAGCTCATCTTCCTCACCAACTCCGCGTTGTGCGTGCTGTGCATCCCGGAGACCGATGCCGAGGGTCCGGCCACCGAGCGCCTGCTGCGACCGTACTTCGGCATGCATCGCCAGGAGTGGCCGGGAGAGGACGGAGTCGAGTTCCACATCGGTCACGGGGACTGGATCCGGGTCCTGCGCGCCAACGGCTTCGAGGTGACCGACCTGCTGGAGCTGCGACCACCGCCGGACGCGACCACCAGCTACCCATGGATGAGCCTCGAATGGGCGCGCCGCTGGCCGTCCGAGGAGGTCTGGAAGGCGCGGAGGGTGGACCGATGAGCTTCGAGGGCTTCGGCGGGTTCGCCGGCGCCGCCCCCACCGCGGTCGAGGTCGACCTGTACACCGATACCTACCGCGTCAGCGGCAGCGTGGCGACCCGCTTCAGCCGCGTCGGCGACATCGTCAACCAGGCGCCCGCCGCCCACCTGGTCATCGAGCGGGCGACGGTGAGCGAGTACGGCGCCCCGACCGCCACCATCGCCGCGCCGCAGGTGCTCGTGTCGGTCGACGAGGTGCTGTTCATCGTCATGCGCTCCGGCGAGGCGACCTCCAACCCGGAGATGCGCATCCCCAAGCGCGGCGTGATGGCCCAGCTGGCGGTTCCGCCGTTCCGCCTCACCGGCAGGATTCACATCTCGCTCGGCAGCCGCCCGACCGACGGACTGCTCAACGCGGTCGACCGCTTCCTGCCGATGACCGAGGTCGAGGTGACGTGCGCCACCCACGAGGGGCTCGACCGGCGCGTCGACGCGGTGGCCGTGCAGCGCCGCCGCGCCCACCTGCTGCTGGTGGCCGACGACGAGGACCCCGACCAGCTGCTGGCCGACGTGCTCGACGAGGAGCGGGCGCGGTCGTGGTTCCGGGAGCGCGACCGTCGTCCCGAGGATGCGCCGACGGGCGGCGCGCCGCGAGCGGCGGAGACCGAGGCCGGCTAGGTCCGCTGACCCTGGGCGGCGCGCGCGGCGGGGGATACCGCGACGCTCGCCTCGGTGGCGGCCATCACCGCCTCGACGACGACGGCCACGCGCCGCGGGTCGAGGCGGCGCACGCGGCCGATGCTGTTGGCCCACCACGGCGCGTTGTCGGTGGTGACGACCTCGCCGCCGGGCTCCTCGAGGACGACCTTTGAATGCCCGTACGGGAAGGCGGTCGCACCGATCACCTCGAGGTGCTCGTCGACCTGCGCGGCACGCGCCCAGGCCGAGACGGCACCCGCGACGCTGTCGGCGTCGAACGACGGGTTGGTGCGGCAGCGGATCCAGCCGCGTCGCCGGTCGCGGGTGTCGTACTCCCACCCCCGTCCGCGCACGCGATAGCGGCCGCGCCAGCGGCGCACGACCAGCGCGCGCACGCCGGCCGGACCGACGAGCAGCCCGGCGAGGTCGCGCGAGACGCCCGGCAGCCGAGGCTCGGCGATGAGCACCCAGCTCTCGTCGAACGCGTCGCCCAGCAGGCGCCCCAGCTCGTCGGCGATGGGGCTCGCCGGGCGGCGGGTCACCGCGCGGATGAGCCACGCCACGCCGACGCCCAGGCCGAGCGCCGCCGCGAGGGCGAGCGGGCCGGCCGCCTCCGACGCGCCGGGCAGCCGCGCGGCGAGGCCGGCGGCGATCGCCCCGACGCCGAGCATGAGGAGGGCGAGGAGGAGTGGCCGGCGGTTGCCGCTGGGGGTCCGCGGACGGATCAGGCGCATCGGGGCGGCCCCGCTGCTAGGCTCGCGGCATGGCACGACACATCACCGCGCGCTTCGTCGACCCGGCGCGCATGCGCATCGAGGTGACCGGGCGGCGGGGCGAGATGGCGATGGACTCGGCGCCGCCGGACGGCGAGGGGTCGGCGATCAGCCCGCGCGAGGCGCTGCTCGGCGCGCTGGCCGGCTGCACCTCGATGGACGTGGCGAGCATCCTGCGCAAGAAGCGCCAGGTGGTCGATCGCTACGACCTCGACGTGCGCGGCGAGGAGGCGACCGAGCACCCGCAGCGCTACACCGCGATCACGGTCGAGCACCTGGTGACCGGTGACCTCGACCCCGAGGCGCTGCGCCGCTCGATCGAGCTGTCGGCGACGCGCTACTGCCCGGTCAGCGCGCTGCTGAGCCGTGGCGTGGAGATCGAGCATCGCTACCGCCTCACGCGCCGCGATGGCAGCGAGGTGGCGGCGGTCGTGGCGGTCACCGGGCCGGACGGCGCCCGCGTCGCATGAGGGGTGCGCTCACGAGGCCTGGCGGGCCGTGAGCGGCTCCTCGACCGCGCCCAGCACGGCGCTCGCAAAGGCGTCGATGTCGAACGGCTTGGGGACCACCGGGCCGATCGGCGCCAGCTCGGCGAGGCGCTCGCGGCTGGCGGCGCTGACGATGACCACCGGGATCCCCGGCCACGCCGAGCGGAGCAGCTCGGTGATGTCGCCGCCATCGCCGTCGGGGAGCATGACGTCGACCACCAGCAGGTGGGGGAGGGCCAGCTCCATCAGGTCGCCGAGCTCGACGATGCGGGTGCAGGTGACCACGGTGAAGCCCAGGTCGCGCAGCACGTCCGCCTCGAGGGCGGCGATGTCGGGGTCGTCCTCGAGGACGTAGGCCCGCATCGGTCCGTCCTGCTCGGTCGGCTGCGGTGGCGTGACGGGGGTGGTGGAGAGCGGCTGGTCGGTCATCACGGCCATGATCGGCCTGCCTCCGCACGCTCGGCAATGGCCGGATCGGGCCGCGTCAGGGGTACCCCCCCGGTACCCTCGTCGGGTGTCGGCGCCCTTGCGGGCCCGGTGTACCATGCTCGCCCGCACGACGGCCGCAGGGCACGGCGACCGATCGTCCAGGCGGTGCAACGAGGCGCGCGCACGATCTGATGGCACGAAGCATGTGGCGGGGAGCGATCCAGTTCGGGCTGGTCACCATCCCGGTCAAGCTGTACCTGGCCACCGAGAGCAGCAGCATCGGGTTCAACATGCTCCACGCGAGCTGCCTGAACCGGATCCAGATGAAGATCTACTGCCCGTACCACGACGAGGTGGTGCCGCGGTCGGAGACGGTGCGCGGCTACGAGTGGAGCAAGGGCAAGTACGTGGTGGTGACCGACGAGGACATCGACGCGGTCCCCCTCAAGACGATGCGCGCCATCGAGATCGAGATGTTCGTCAACGCCGATCGCGAGAACGCCGGCACCCAGTTCGTCAAGCAGGCCTACTACCTGGAGCCCGATCCGATCGGCGCCAAGGCGTTCTACCTGCTCAAGAGCGTCCTGACCGATGAGAACAAGTCGGCGATCTGCAAGATCGTGCTCAAGGACCGCGAGCAGCTGGCCGCCCTCAACCCGTTCAGCGGCACGATGCTGCTCACCACGCTGCACTGGCCCGACGAGGTGCGCGACGTCAGCGAGCTCAGCCTCCCCGAGGCGGAGATCGAGATCAAGCCCGCCGAGCGCAAGATGGCCGAGCAGCTGGTCGCCAGCATGACCGGCGACTTCTCCGCCGACGAGTACCGGGACGACTACCGGCAGGCGCTGATGGCGGTCATCGAGGCCAAGGTGGCCGGCGAGCAGCCGGTGGCCGCCGCCAAGGCCGAGCCGACCAGGATCACCGACCTCATGGCGGCGCTCGAGGCGAGCGTGGCAGCCGCGCGCGAGACGCGCCGCGCGGCGCACGACGCCGCGCCCGAGGCGGCCGCGGAGGAGAAGCCGGCCAGGCCGGCGCGGCGTCGCAAGACCGCCTAGCGCGGCGTGCACGGCGACCAGCTCCCGCTCCACATCCCCTCCCACCCCGGACACGAGGCGGCGCGCCTCCCGGCGCGCGTGGTGCCCATGCTCGCGACCCCCGGGGACGCGCCGTTCGACTCGGAGGCCCACCTGTTCGAGCCGTGGTGGCCCGGCGCCCGAGCCTGGGCGTTCGTCGAGGGCGGTGCCGTGCGCCTGCGGACGCAGGGGCTGGCCGACGCCCTGGCCGCCTTCCCCGAGCTGCGCGACCTGGCCGCCGCGATCCACGCCGATGGCGCGGTCATCGACGGCACGCTGCTGGTCCTCGACGATGGCGGGCGCCCGGACGCCGAGCTCCTGCGCGCGCGGCTCGAGGCCGGGGAGTGGGTCGGCTCGCCGGCGTTCGTCGCCAGCGACCTGCTGTGGGACGCGTACCGGCCGGTGGTGCGCCGCCCCTTCCGGGCGCGGCGCGCGCGCCTCGAGGCGATCCTGCCGCCGGGTGACCGGGCGGTCGTGGGGCGCGGCTACCCGCGGGAGGGGCGGCTCGTCGCCGAGGCGCTCAGCATGCTCGGGATCGAGGCGCTCTCGGCGCGGCGGCTCGACGCGCGGCACCGCGCCGGCGCGGCGGGCGACGCCTGGCTGCGCGTGCCGGTGACCCCGCGCCCCGACGTGCACGAGCGGCCGACCCTCGCGCTCATCCTCCGCCTGCCGCTGGAGTGACCCGCGCCTGGAGCGCCGGGTCGAGGAGCGGCGCCAGGAACCAGGGATACGGCACCGGCGTCAGCAGCCGCTCGGCGGAGGCCACCAGCGCGTCGCGGGGGTAGATGCGGAACGAGCCGATGTCGTACGTCAGCCCGGTGGGGGCCGGCGCGACGCGCGTGCCCGGTGGGACGAGCCGGCCGCCGCGGATGACCGCACCGACGCGCGTCGCCGGTCCGGGGTCGCCGCCCCAGCTCCACGTCACGAGGGCGGAGAGGTCCCAGGTGACCAGCTCGTACGGGCTGGTGCGCTGCGCCTCGGCGAGCGCCGCCTCGGAGCCGGCGCGGTCCCCGGCCATGCGGGCGGCCACGGCGCGCACGATCGGCGCCGCGTAGTCGGCGGGGCGGATCTCCTCGCCGGCGGCGCGCCGCGCGACGAGCAGGTTGAGCTGGGCGGTGGTCGGGTCGATGGCCGCCATCGGCTCGTCGCCCGCGTCGACGGGTCGCGGCCACGCGAGCCGCAGCGCGGTGCGCACGTTGGTGAGCAGCGAGAGCCGGTACAGCTCGTCGGCGCGGGCAGTGTCGCCGAGCGCGTCGAGCACGATCGCCGCATTGGCCAGCTCGGTCCCGAACGGCTCCGCCCGGTTCGCGGCCTCACGGGCGGCCTGCGACGCGCAGGTGCCGTCGCCGCGGGCGAGGCAGAGCAGGGCCACGTTGGTCCACGCCCGGCCGTCGCCGGGGTTGAGCTCAACTGCGCGGCGCGCGGCACGCAGCGCCAGGTCGGCATCGCCGGCGGCGTCGGCGGCGACGGCCAGTGCCTTGGGCGTCGACGGGTGCCACGGGTCGAGGAGCTCCGCGCGCTCGAAGCCACGGACCGCGGCGACGGTGTCGCCAACCTCGAAGCGGTCGACGGCACCGCGATACGCGACCCCGGCAAGGTCACCGGCGGCCCACGGCACGACCAGCGCCGCGACGCCGACGGCCAGGGGCATGAGCAGACGCCGCGGCGCGGCGAGCGGAGCCCAGCGCACGGCACCTGCGTCGGTCAGCACCAGCGCGACGAGCAGCACCAGCAGCAGGTTGTAGTTCGGAAGGAAGGTGAGATCCTCGAACAGGCCGCTCACCGCCAGGCCGAGGAGCGCGGCGCCACCCACCCGGCCGATGGTCGAGCGAGCGCGCCACGGCCCGGCGATCCACAGCACCAGCGCCACCAGCGCGAGGCCGGCGGCAAGCCCGACGAGCCCGGTGTCGCCGAGCAGCCCGAGCACCAGGTTGTGGCTGTGCGGCTGGCGCGCCGGGAAGGAGAGCGGCTCGGCTGCCGCCTGGCGGGCATACGGCATCGTGCCGGGGCCGATCCCGAGCAGCGGGTCGCTGCTCCATGCGGCGAGCGTGTCGCGCCACAGGTCGAGCCGGTAGGCGAGCGAACCGATGGCCGTGAGTCGCGGCGCGACGAGGATGACGGCCAGCACTACGGCGACCACGACCACCGCGCCGATGGCGACCTGGCGGCCGCTCCAGCGGCTCGGCAGACGGACGCGGCGGAGCTCACCGGCCCCGAGCGCCACGCCGGCCACCGCCAGCGCGACCCAGGCCGAGCGTGAGCCCGAGAGGAGGGTCAGCGGCACCCCGACCCCCAGCAGCGCCCCGATGAGCCAGCGGCGTGCCCGTGGGTGCGGAACGAGCAGGACCAGCGGCGCGGCGGCGAGGAGCATGAACGGCGGCGTGGCGACCGACCCGAACGGGGTCCCCTCGGCGCCGACGCGCACCGGCGGCACCAGGGTGGGCGCGTCGACGAAGAACCAGGCGGCGCGCCGCGCGACCATCACCGCCAGCGCGCCGCCGGCGAGCGCGATGGTCGGCAGCAGCACGGTCAGCGCCACCCACGACGGGCGCTCGCGGAGCGCGACCAGTGCCACGGGCAGCATCGCCGCGGTGGCCAGGATCCCGGCCAGCGCCCGCGTCGCGAGCCCCACATTGGCCGCGCTGAGCGTGGCCACCGCGAAGGCCAGCAGGAGGATCAGGATCGCGCCGTCGATGCGCGTCCGCGGCAGCGCCGCGCGACGTACCGCCATCGCCACCAGGCCGCCGACGGCGCCGAGCGCGAAGAGATGCAGCAGCAGCTGGTAGCGCGCGTCCCACAGCGCGCCGTCCCAGCCGACGTAGCCGAACGTGGCGATGCCGGCGCCCAGCGCCAGCAGCTCGGCGGTGCGGCGCGGTGCGGCGCTCAGCGCCCGCTCCCGGTGGTGGCGGCGACCAGGGCCAGCGCGTGCTCGAGCTTGGACCGCTGGTCGGCGCGCAGGCCGGGCACGCGTTCCAGGGCGGCGGCCAGCGCCTCGACCGGCGCGTCGACGCCGTCGGCGAGCTCGAGCTCCACGACCCGCAGCTCACCCAGCGGCACCCCGACGCGCAGGATGCGCGCCTCGTCCAGCGACAGGGTGGCGACGGTCCGTCCGGCGAGCCGGACCGGCCGCTCACGGCGCCGCTGCTCCAGCACGACGCCCTCGGTGAGCGGAGCCCCGGCGGCCAGCGTGGCGAGGAAGTCGCGGGCAGCCGAGGCGGGCCAGGCGGCGGGATCGGGGGCGTCGGTGGCCGGCCCCTCCAGCTCCGGGCGGCGGTGCATCGCTCCCGCCACCGCCTCGGCGGGGCCCTTGAGCGACACGAAGGTGCGGGCCACGCCATGCACGCGGCGCGTGCGCAGGCGGCAGGCCCAGGCGGCGGCGGCGAGCCGCCCGTCGGCGGTGTCGAGGTACCGATCGGTCTCGTCGTTCACGATCGCCGGACCGACCTCGGCAGGCCCGAGCCGATCGATCGCCGCCAGCGCCTCGAGGGCGGCCGCATCGGCGGCGTACTTCAGCTCGACCTCGACGCGCGGCTCATCCATAGCGGTCGGCGGCGCGCCGCACGGCACCGGCCACCGCCTCGCGCAGCGCGGGCGGCTCGAGCACCTCGACCCCGTCGCCCCACGACAGGATCCACGGCCGGATCTCGACGATCCCGGCCACCGTGACCGTCATCTCGACCCCGCCGCCGTCGAGCTCGGTGAGCTCCTGTGAGCGGTGCCACACCGACTCGCGCACGCGGTGCGCGACCGCGGGGTCGAACCGCAGCCGCACCCGCTCGGTCGGCGTTGTGTCGGCCGACCAGATGCCCCACGAATGGGCCAGCCAGCGATCCGGGTCGAAGTCGTCGGGGATCTCGTAGCGCTCGGTCGTCAGGCTCGCGGCGCGGATGCGCTCCACCTTGAAGGTCCGCATCGCGTCGACCGACTCGTCGTGACCGATGAGATAGATGCTGCGCCCCGCGGCATCCGGCTCGAGGAAGTACGGTCGGACCCGCGTCTCGCGGCGCTCGCCGCCGGCCGGCGGCTCGTAGGTCATCGCCACCACGCGCCCCTCCGCCCAGCCGCGGGCCACCGTGGCGAACGACCGGGTGAACGGCTCGTTGGGGCTCCGCTCCCCGACGGCCAGCATCGTGGCGGCGACGTGCCGCGCGATCGGCTGGGGGAGCAGGTCGGCCAGCTTGGTGAAGGCGCTCACCACCTCCGCGTCGTACTCGTCGCTCCAGCGTCGGATGAGCCGCGCCGCCAGGAACAGCACGATCGCCTCCGGCACGGTGAGGCGCAGGGGCGGCAGGAAGAACTTGCGCTCGATCCCGTAGTGGCCGCGCCCGGCCTGGAAGACCGGGACTCCGAGCTCCTCCTCCAGGGCGCGGATGTCGCGGTAGATGGTCCGCGTGGTCATGCCCGTCAGCTTGGCGATCTCGCTCACCGCCACGCCGGACTCGCCCTTGCCCCGGGAGTAGAGGATCGACGCGACGCTCAGCAGGCGCGCCAGCCGGTCGCGCTTCGCCCCCAGCCGCTCGTTGCCCGGCGCGTCGTCCTCCCAGGTGCCCCAGTCGTCGGTCACGGGGTCGGCCCGGTGGCGGCGGGACGCCGCGGGTCGGACGACCAGTCGCTCCACGAGCCCTCGTAGAGGAGACCGCCAGGGATGCCGGCCAGCTCCATCGCCAGCAGGTCGTGGGCCGCGGTGGTGCCCGACCCGCAGTACACGATGGTGGGGCGCTCGCCGGCGCCCAGGCCCGCGTACCGGGCACGCAGGGCATCGGGGTCCAGGAAGCACCCGTCGGCTCCCAGGTCGAGGAAGATGGCGCCGGGCAGGTGGCCGGCGGCGTAGCGCTCGCGCCCCGGCGGCGGGTTCAGCGACCAGCGCACGTCGGCGATGCGCAGGCTCGGGTCGGAGTGGTGGGCCTGCAGCCAGTCGACGGTGACGACCGGGCCCGGCAGGGTCAGCACGGCTCGGATGATAGACCGATGTCTCCCCGCGCTCGACGCACGCGGCCCTCGACAGCCGCCCCCGGGGTCGCGGACGGGTGGCCCCCGGGTGCTCCCTCGCGCAGCGTCAGGTCAGGAAGAAGAAGGCGATCCCCAGGATGACGTAGACGCTGATCAGCTGGAGCCCCTCGATCCAGTTCGAGCGGCCGTCGAGCGCGATGTAGGCGGCGATCATGGTCGACACGCCGACCGCCACGACCTCGAGCGGGGTGAAGACCAGGGTCAGCTCGTTGCCGACGATGAGCCCCAGGAAGACGAGCACCGGCGCGGCGAAGAGGGCGATCTGGGTGGCGCTGCCGATCGAGGTGATGAGGCTGAAGTCCATCTTGTTCTTGTAGGCCAGCGTGATGCCCACCACGTGCTCGGCGAGGTTGCCGATCACCGGGATCAGGATGATGCCGACGAAGAACTTGCTGATCCCGAGCGTCTCGACCATCGGGTCGAGCGAGTGGACCAGGATCTCCGAGACGGCGGTCAGGGCCCCGGCCGAGGCGAGCAGCACGATCAGCGAGCGGCGCGGGGACCAGTGCGCGATCCCCTCCTCGCCGTGCTCCCGCGCGGAGGGGACCTCGGGGCTGCTCAGGAAGAACCAGGTCTGCGCCCCGTAGGTCAGCAGCAGCACCACCGCCACGCCGATCGAGAGGGCCTCGATGCTGAAGAACTGGCTCGCGTCGGCGCCGGTCTCCGGTCCGGCGTTGATGAGGAAGGCAAAGGTGGCCGGCACGACCAGCCCGATGGTGGCCAGGATCAGGCTCGCCGCGTTCATGCCGGTCGACTGCGCGTCGTACTTCTGGATCCCGTTCTTCAGGCCGCCGACGAGCAGTGAGGCGCCCAGGACGAGGAGCAGGTTGCCGATGATCGAGCCGGTGATGGAGGCCTTCACCACCTCGAGCTCGTTGGAGAAGATCAGGAAGGACGCGATGATGATCTCGCCGATGTTGCCGACCGTGGCGTTCATGATCCCGCCGATGCGCGGGCCCATCGAGGCGCCGAGCTGCTCGGTGGCGTGCCCCAGCGTGTAGGCCAGGCCGAGGATCGCCAGCGCGCTGACCGCGAAGGTCAGCGTGGCATCGGCGCCCACCAGGCGCAGGACGACCGCCAGCGCGGTGCCGGCGATGGAGAGCCCGTAGGCGATCCGCGAGAACATCCCGCGCATGGTAGCCCGCGCGGCGCGGGGAGCGTGGCGCCGGCCGGGGCCGGGGTCGGTCAGCCGCTCGGCGAGGCCGTCGGGGTGCCGCTCGGCGACGGGCTGGCGCTGCCAGTGGCGCGCGGCGAGCGGCTCGGGCGCGGCGTGGGGGTCGGCGGGGGCTCGCCGGGCAGCCCGGCGAGGAGCGCGCGGTTGACGCCGTCGTCGACGCCGATGAGCAGGAAGACGAACCCGTCCGCGGCCCACGTGTAGATGCGGGTTCCCGCCGCCGTCGCGTTGTCCTCGCCCCGCGTCCAGGCGCGGCGGTCGCCGAACGTCTCCAGGCTCCACGGCTCGGGGTCGAGGCCCGCGATGCCCACCTTGCGCCCGGCGGTGGCCAGGTACGGCTCGAGCTCCTCGGTGGTCGGCGGCTCGCCGTCGACGCGCATCGCGTACAGCGTCGTGCGCGGCAGCTCGACGTATGCCACCACCAGGCTGCTGAAGCGGACGCCGAGCTCGCCGTAGGCCTCGCCCATGTCGCCGGGCGTCAGGCCGAACTGCCCGACGTCGGGGACCACCACGGTGGCGCTCCCGGCGTGCGAAGGGATGAGCCTCGCCAGCTCCGCGTCCGGCTGGTTGGTGTAGCGCGCGGTCGGCAGCGGGGACGGCGAGGGCGTCGCGGTCGGCGTCGGGTCGGGGGTCGGGAGGGCGGCGCTCGGGCTCGGCACCACCGACGGAACCGATGGCGAGGCGCTGCACGCGGCCAGGAGGGCGGCGATCAGCAGGGCGAGGAGGATCCCGCGCGGGCGTGTCGGGACCGTGCGGGGGGTCGGCATGCGAGGCGCGATTCTAGCATCGGGCCCCCGGCTGTCGACCGGAGTCGACGCGTGATGGGCTGCCCCGTGGTGGCGTCAGGCGGCGCCCTCGACGACGGTCCGATCCGCGCGCCGGCGGCGCGCGGGGCGCTCCTCGACGCCGATGGTCCGCGCCAGCGCGTCGACGACCATCCCCTTCCAGCGCCGCCCGGCCAGGGCGCGCAGGTCGGCGAGCGCCTGGGGACGGGTGCGTCGCGGGCGGCGTGCGACGGTGAGCGTGTCGAACGCGTCGGCGAGGCCGACGACCTGCGCGCTCAGGGGAGCGCGGCGGGCGATGGAGCCCTCGCGCCGGTTCCAGCGGACGATCTCGGCCACGCCGCGCAGCGACTCGATCGGCTCCAGCTCGGTGGTGCCGAGCACCTCGAGCCCGTGCAGTCGCGCGCCGAGCTCCACGGTGCGCGCCTGGTCGTCGTCCATGCCCAGCTCGAGGGCGATGCGGTGCGCGAGGCGCCCGACCCGGTCGGCGTGGCCGCGCGTCGCCGCGCTGCGCGAATCGATGGAGCGGGCGACGGCGAGGAGCGTGTCGCGCATCGACTCGCCGCCGTGGTCCGCGGCGGTGGACAGCCTGGCGGCGTGCTCGACGAGCTGCTCGACGCTCCCGTCGCTGGTGCTGCGCAACGCGGCCCGCGCCAGCTCGTCCAGCGTGCCCCGCAGCTGGTGCATCTCCCGCGGGACGTCGGCGGCCTTCACCAGGCAGTCCTCGCCCGATCGCTTGCCGAAGTACAGCGCCGTGTCGGCGGCCGAGATGAGGCCGTTCTTGTCGGACGCGTCGCCCGGCATGGTGGCCACCCCGACCGAGATGGTCACCACCGCCGGCTCGCGCTCGGTGAGACGCGCCACGGCGCGCCGCACCCGTTCGCCGATGGCGACGGCCACCGTCTCGTCGATGCCGGGCAGGACGAGGGCGAACTCGTCGCCGCCGTAGCGGAAGACCAGGTCCGTGGCGCGCGCGGCGGATGCGATGGCGCCGCTGACCGCGTGGAGCAGGGCGTCGCCGGCGGGGTGGCCGAGCGAGTCGTTGTAGGCCTTGAAGTTGTCGAGGTCCATCATCAGCAGCGCCAGTGGCTCCGGCTGCGCCGCGTGCTCGCGCTCGGCGACCAGCTCCGCCAGGCGGCGCTGGAAGGCGCCGTGGTTGCCGAGCCCGGTGAGCGCGTCGGTGTCGGCGCGGACGGCGACCTGGTGGTGCGCCTCGGCGTTGCGCAGCGCGATCGAGGCCTGGCCGGCGAACAGCTGGACCAGCTCGAAGTCGGTCTGCGTGAAGTAGATCTCCTCGGTCCCGATGCGGCCGACGTTCAGGGTACCGATGACCGCGCCGCCGGCGACCAGCGGCACGATGATGAGCGCCTCCGGGTCCGGCGTGGTGCCGGGGATCTGGATCGCGCGCGGGTCGGCCAGCGCGTCGTTGACCAGCACCGCCTCGCCGTGCTCGACGACCCAGCCCATCAGCCCACGCCCGAACGGCACGATATGGTTCATCACCTCCTCGGCGAAGCGCTCGCGGGCGAGCACCGGGACCATCCGCTGCTGCTCGTGGTCGACGCGGTAGATCGACAGGTTGTCGTAGTCCACCACGCTGCGCAGGCCGTCGGCGATCGACTCCAGCACCTCCGACGGGTCGAGCGTGGAGAGGAGCTGCTCGTTGATGGCCAGGAGGCGTCGCTGCGAGTCGATCTGGCGCGCCAGCTCGGCCGACTGGCTGCTGAGGCGCTCGTAGGCGGTGGCATTGGCCATCGCCTGGGCCGCGTAGCCCGCGAAGATCGTCATCGTCTGGAGGTCATCGGTGCTGAACTGGTTGATCCCGAGCTTGGAGAGGGCGATGACGCCGACCGCCCGACCCTCGTAGACCATCGGCACCACCAGCATCGACTCGTCGACGTCGTCGGTGCCCTCGATGGTCAGCCCGCGGTCGTCGTGCAGGGCGTCGTTGATGAGCATCGGCTCGGCCGACTCGGCGACCATGCCGGTGAACGAGCCGGGACCGATGGCGACCTTGAGACGCTCGCGGAAGTCACCCTCGCCGAGGAGTCGGTCGGTGAACGCGATGGGTTCGCAGACCCGCCGCTCCCAGTCGACGCGGTAGATGCGGATGTCGTGGTACTCGGCCAGCGCGTTCGCCTCGGCCACGATCGCCTCGGCGATGGCGGTCACGTCGGTCAGGCGATTGAGGCGCGCCGACAGGTCCTGGATCGAGCGCATGCGCGCCGCCTGGTCGGCGACGGACCGATACAGGCGCGCGTTGCTGATGGCGACCGCCGCCTGGTTGGCGAACGCCTGTGCCAGCGCCACCTCCTCGCTGGGCCACGGCCGGTGGCCGGTGTGGTACAGCCCCAGGATGCCCACCGCCTCGTCGTTGGCGACCAGCGGCACCAGGCAGAGCGTGGCCACCCCCTCTGCCAGGTAGTGCGGCCCGAGCGGCCCGAGCGGGTCGCGATCGGTATGGACGACGTACGGGCGCCGGTCGCGGACGGCACGCACGCCGACGGCATCGGACTCCCAGTCGACCTCGCGGACGGCGGCCAGGAACTCGTCGGAGAGGCCGTGGATGGCCGCCTCGACGAACGGGTGGTCGCTGCCGCCCATGAGCCACAGGCCGGCCTTGTCCGCCTCGAAGAGGGCGCGGGTGCGTGAGACGACATCCTCGAGCACCCTCGACAGCTCCAGCTGGCCGCTCAGCTCCTGGATCACGCCGCGCAGGGCGCGCGAGCGGGTCAGCTCGCGACGGGCGCGGGCCAGGATCCGCGCGCTGCGCACGTGGCCGGCAAGGCTGGCCGCGACCGCCGCGAGGAAGGATTCGTCCAGCTCACGGCCCTCGCCCGCCACGACGACCAGCACGCCCACCTCGGTGCCGGCCGCGCGCAGCGGCAGGTGATGCTCGCCGGCACCGGCGACCGGCTCGCCCCCCAGGCGCTGCGGCGGCGCGATGTGATAGCCGGCGTGGGTCTCCAGCGCCAGCCCGCCCTCGTCGGCCTCGTCACGGAGGTAGACCGCGGCACGCTCGATGCCCATGGTGGTGCGCAGCGCCTCGACCACCACGCGGCAGACGGCGGCCGCCGAGGTGACGCCGATGGTGCCCTGCGTGATGCGGCCGAGCACCGCCAGCTGTGGGTCGCGGAGCTCCGGCGTGCTGACGCGCGACGCGCCCTCGCCACCCGCCCCCTCGGTGAGCAGCCGCTCCACGTCGCCGCGCCGGTAGCGCCGGTCGCCCCGCGCATTGATGCGGTACGCCACCAGGCGGCCGGCATCGGTCCAGGCGCGCATCGTGTTGGGGTGCACCCCGAGCATCGCAGCGGCCTGGGCGACGCTGATCAGGGCGTCGCCATCGGTCGCTCGGTCGCGGGGCTGGTTGGGCACGTGGGGCTCCGACGTGGGCACTGGAACTTCTGGTAAGTCCCGTGCACCGGATGCTAGAACTGGAGCCGCCCGGCGCCGATGCCCCGTTGGTACCGCTTGACCCAGGTACAGATGTAGCGACCTGGGCGGCGGTCAGCCGCGGAGCGACGCGGCGAGGGCCGTCACCAGGCCGGCGGCGACCAGCAGCAGGCCACCGGCCACCGCCGCCACGCCAATCCCGAGAAGCCCGCGCCGCCGCCCCCCGAGGAGGCGCATCGCGTCGTCGAGCTCGAGCGACGAGATCACGTAGCCGCCGGGAGGCGGGTCGAGGCGCACGGCGCCGGCGCCGTCTCGTCGCGGCACGGCGAGCACCAGGAGCCGGTCGACGACACTCAGCATGCGGGTCGTGGCGCGCGCCTCCGCGGGACGCCCGTGCTCGGCGGCCAGCCGCTCCACAGCGCCGCGGAACGGCTCGCCGAGCTCCCCGGGGTCGCCGTGCCAGACGTGCGGGATGGCGACCAGCGGCTCCGCCGCGGCCGCCGGGTCGACGGCCACCGATCCGTCGTGGTCCCACAGCTCGAACGCGCGGGTCTCGCGGACGCGCTCGATGGTGCGCCAGCCGCCGCGCGGGAGGCGCACCTCGACGTCACGGTGCAGGGCCACGAGGCGGTCGTCGCGCTCGCCGACGATCGGGTCGGCGCAGCGAACGCGGCCGGCCACCCGCACCGCGCGCGCCGGCAGGTCGGTGGCCTCGAGCAGCGCCCCGACCGGCAGCTCCGGGGCGCCGGCCAGCCGGCGTCCCAGGGCGAAGCGCGCGCCGGAGCCGCGGAGCGCCAGCAGGCCGCCGGCGATGAGCAGCGCGCCTGCCGCCGCGAGCAGCAGCCCGACCACCAGGCCCGGCATCAGTGGGGCGCGCGCTCCGCCGCGGGCCGCTCGGCGATCTCGGCGACCACGCCGCCGGTCGCGCGCACGAGGTCCGCCGGGGTCGTGGCGAACGTCGCGTCCGGCAGGCCGGCGGCGGCGTGGATCACGGCGAATCCCAGCAGGTCGGGGTCGATGGCGACGCGCAGCCGGGTGGCGTGACCGAAGGGCGGCACGCCGCCGATGGCGTAGCCGGTGGCGGCGCGCACCTCGTCCGCGTCGGCGCGGCGGACGTGCGCCGCCCCGAGGGCGGCAGCCAGGCGCGTTGCATCGAGACGGTTGCCGCCCGAGACGAGGGCCACCACCGGTGCGTCGTCGG
Source organism: Candidatus Limnocylindria bacterium (assembly GCA_035699665.1). GTDB lineage: Bacteria > Chloroflexota > Limnocylindria > QHBO01 > QHBO01 > JAICQM01. The sequence continues at coordinate 936 of DASSPJ010000138.1, read as the reverse complement.
CGACGAAGACCAGCGACTTCACGATCTGCCCGACCTCGCATCCGATCGCGGCGGCCGCATCGGTCGCCGTGCGCGCCCCGGCGGCGTGGCGCCGCACCTCGATGGCGAGCCCGGCCGCCGTCGCGGCCTCGGTCACCCGGGCGACCGCCGCCGGGACGGCGGCGGCATCGGTCTGGCGGTCCATGTCGACCGATCATACCGGCCGTGCTAGGCTCGCCACACAACCGACAGGGGAGCGCCACCGAGCGCTGAGAGTGCGGACCACCGCAGACCCTCACCCACCTGATCTGGGTCATGCCAGCGAAGGGAGTCACACCTCGCCGATGCGAGCCATCGTGGTGGCCGGCGGATCGACCGATCCGTCCGATGCCGACCTCCTGACCGATGCCGACCTGGTGATCGCCGCCGACGGCGGCGCCACCTGGCTGCGGTCGCTGGGTCGTACCCCGGATCGCCTCGTCGGCGACCTGGACAGTGTCGCCGCGTCACTGGTCGCCGAGCTGGAGCGAGCCGGGGTACCGGTCGAGCGCCATCCCGCCGACAAGGACGCCTCGGATCTCGAGCTGGCGCTGGAGGCCGTCGTGGCAGCCGGCGCTGGAGACGTGACGATCCTGGGTGCGCTGGGCGGCTCGCGGATCGACCACCAGCTGGCCAACCTGCTGCTCCTCGCCGATCCGGCCTGGGACGAGCGCGGCGTGGCGCTGCGCGTGGTCCGGGGCCCGGTCACGGTGCGCGCGCTGCGCGGGCCGGGCGAGCTGGCGATCCAATCGCCGCCGGGGAGCGGCGTGACGCTGTTGCCGGTGGCCGGCGACGCGCTCGGCGTGACCAGCGCCGGGCTCGGCTATCCCCTGCGCAACGATTCACTCCCGCTCGGTCGCGCGCGCGGGCTCTCGAACGTGGTCACCGCGTCGCGAGCCAGCGTGCGCCTCGGGGTCG
>DASSPJ010000137.1:0-9422 GCA_035699665.1 Candidatus Limnocylindria bacterium | reverse complement strand
CTGGTGGGCGATCACCGTCGCCGGGTTCGAGGCCGAGGGCATCGACGTCTACGAGGCCGACGGGGTCACGTTCACGGCCGCGTTCGACGCCTTTGCCGCCGCCTTCGGATTCGTCGACGGCGCCGGCCTCGAGTACTTCGTGCGGGTGACTCAGTGGGCCGGCATCGACCACAACGACAACGGCCTGGTGTGCATGAAGACCCGCCCGCATACACCGGGCAACCCCGCCTACTTCTTCAACGGGGTCGACGACCAGGCGTCCAGCCCGATGGGTGACCAGGCACTGGGCTGACGTGTGAGTCCCCAGCGGGGCTCTTGACGAGTGAGAGAGCCCCGCTCCCCGCCGCGGCATGGTCGGGGGATTGCGTCACGCGATGCGCGCGCGAGGGCGGCGCTGGCGGTGCGGGCTCATTGGGGCGAAGGGATCTCCTCGCGAGCGGCGGTGCGGTGAGCGCGGGAGGGCGGCGGTACCTCCAGGAAGCGATCCACGACCGGGCCCATGCCGCGCTCCCGCAGGAAGGCTTCGCCGCTCGCGCGCAGCTCCTCGGCACCCTCGAGGCGACCCGCGCCGCGGATCCCCAGCGCGAGGGCGACCAGCGCCTGCAGCATGAGCTGACCGATGGCCTGCAGCCGCTCGGTGGCCTGGCGCGTCAGGGCGCCGGCGTCGCCGACGCTCGCGTCACCGAGCAGGGCCAGTCCGGCGCTCAGCGTGAGGTCATACGCCTCCCGCACGGCGTCCGCCGCCTGGATGCCCGGGACGGCGTCACGGAGCTCCCGCAGCCGGTCGACGTCCGCGGCCATGAGCGCGCCGATGATCGCCCACTGGATGATGAACGCGCTCTGCTCCGAGCTCCAGTACGACCGGGTGCGGTCGTACGCCGACACCCACGCACCCCCGGCGATGTCGATCATCGCGTCCGCACCGACGACGTACTCCTCGGCCTGAAGCGACTCGAAGGCATGGGCGCGCACCTCGTCGAGGAGGCGGCGCGCGCTCTCGACGTCGCCGCGCAGCGCGACGCGCTCCGCCCGCGCGGCAACCGCCCAGTCGGCGTAGAACCCGCGCTGCCCTGCGGTTGCCTCGACCAGCTCCCCGATCCACGAGTCGAGATCGCCCATCTCACGGGACAGGTCGACCAGCAGGCCCAGGAATTGGCGCGCCCAGGTCTGCTCACCGACGCGGGTGGTCAGCTCGTAGCCCTCCAGCACGTTGGCCATCATCAGGCGCGTGTCGTGCGACAGCACCATCAGCATGTTGTTCCTGGCACGGAGGAGCTCCCAGTACGCCTTGTCCTCCTCGGCGATGGCGATCGCACCGCGGAACAGCACCTCGGACTCTCGCATGCGACCGATGTTGCCCAGCACGGTCGCCTTGGTCACCAGCGCGCGAAGGATGAGGGCCGGGTCCGACAGGGCGGCCGGTGAGGCGAGCACCCGCTCGGACCATTCGAGCGCCTCCGGGGAGCCCTGCACCATCAGCACGCGCGACAGCTGTGCTTCGACGCGCGCCTTCTCCACGGACGGCGGCAGGTCCTCGGCCTCGGCGATGGCGGCGCGAAGGACGGTGAGCGCGGGCCGATCGTAGTGCTGCGACATCTCGACCTCGCCGTGGGCGGCCTGCGCGCGCAGCAGGGCCAGCCGGTCCCCCGTCTTGCGCGCGGCCTCGGTCGCCGCGATGGCGTGGGACAGCGCCTTGTCGTAGTCGTTCAGGTTGCTCGCCGCCACGGCGATGCGCTCCGAGAGCGCGCCGCGGTCGGCGATGTCGGTCGTGATCTCCAGTGCGCGCTCCAGGTACGTCACCGCACTGCCGTACGAATGCAGGGCGATCGAGCGATCCGCCGCGGCGCGCAGCGCGATCCGCGCCTGGGCCGCGAGCGCGTCCGCCTCGGGACCCGGAGGCGTGGCGGTGTGCGCGTCGAGGTAGTGGCTGGCCAGGACCCCGGCCAGGTCGTCCTCGGCCCGAGCCTCGAAGAAGCGGGCTGCGGCCAGGTGCAGCGCACGCCGGTCGGCCTTCGACAGGAGGCCGTGGGCGACCTCGCGCACGATGCCCTGCACGAACTGGAACTGTCCGCGCTCCGGGGATCGGGGGTTCGTCTCGCGCGTGAGCAGCTCGCGGCGCACGAGTGAGCTGAGACGGTCCGCGATCGCCTCCTCCGCCTCGCCGGCGAGGGCCGCGATCCCCTCCGGCGTGAAGCTCTGGCCCAGCACGGCGGCCTGTTGGAGGAGCAGCCGTTCCGGCGGGTCGAGGGCGTCCAACCGTGAGGCGATCAACGCCCGCAGGGTCTGCGGCACCTCGAGGTGCGCGAGCGAGCCCGCGAGCTGCCAGCGGTCGCTCCTCTCGGTCCGCACCAGCTGCCCGCGGTCGATGAGCATGCGCAGCGTCTCGACCATGTAGAGCGGGATGCCGGCGCTGCGCTCCACGATGGCCGCCAGGGCCGCCGCCGGCAGCTCCGGGACCACGCCGCGCACCATCGTCTCGATCGCTTCATCGGGCAGTGGGTCGAGCCGCAGCGTGGTCGTGCTGCGCACACCGCTCCCCCAACCCGGGCGCCGCTCGAGCAGCTCAGGCCGCGCAAGGGTGATCACGAAGAAGGGCAGCCCCCGGCCCGCGTCGAGCAGATGCTCCACGAAGTCCAGCATCCCCTGGTCCGCCCACTGGAGGTCCTCGAACAGGAGGACCGTCGGACCGGCCGCCGCGATGCGCTCGAGGAACGCCCGCCACGCGGCGAAGAGCTCCTCCCGCGACCCCTCGGGGGTCGGCCCCAGGGCCAGCAGGCCGGCGAGCCGCGGCTCGATCCACGCACGTTCGGCGGGATCGGTGACCCACTCGCTGACGGTGGCGCGGAGCCTGGCGAGGGCCGTGTGCTCGTCATCGGTCTCGGCGATGCCGGCCCGACCGCGCACCATCTCGGCCAGGGCCCAGTAGCTGATCCCGTCGCCGTACGCCGGTGAGCGGCCGGCGTGCCAGTACGTGGTCGCGACGAGGCCGTCGAGGTACTTCTCCAGCTCCCACGCCAGGCGCGTCTTGCCGATTCCGCCCTGGCCGATGACGCTCACCAGCCGCGCCTTGCGCTCGCGCTCGGTGGCGTGGAAGAGGTCCTTGAGCAGGCGCAGCTCGTCGTCGCGGCCGGTGAACGGCGGCTCCAGGCCGGCGCTGCGCCCGGATCCGCCCATGCGGGAGGCGAGGCCGATGGCCCGCCACGCCGCCACCGGTGCGCTCTTGCCCTTCAGATCGCGCTCGCCGACCGGCTCGAAGGCGACCGACTGCGCGGCACCGTGGAACGTCGCCTCGCCGACGAACACCTCGCCGGGACCCGCCGCCGACTGCAGGCGAGATGCGGTGTTGACAAGGTCGCCGGTCACGATCCCCTGACCGACCGCGCCCACGCTCACCGCCGCCTCACCGGTGAGCACGCCGGCACGGGCGCGCGTGGCCCCGGAGTCGTCCAGCGTCGGCACCGCCGCGACAAGCTCCAGCGCGGCCCGCACCGCCCGCTCGGCATCGTCCTCGTGCGCCGTCGGTGCGCCCCACACCGCCATCACCGCGTCGCCGATGAACTTCTCGACCGTGCCGCCGTAGCGGTCGATGATCGTGCGCGCCAGATCGAAGTATCGCGACAGGAATTCGCGCGTTTCCTCGGCGTCGCGCTCCTCGGACGCGGTGGTGAAGCCGACCAGGTCGACGAAGAGCACCGATACCAGCCGCCGCTCGGTCGCATGGCTGGCGGCGACCGGCGACGCGGGCGACGCGGGCGACGCCGCATCGGACCCGTCGGCGCGGAGGTCCAACCCGCATTCGCCGCAGAACTTGACGCTCGACGCGTTCGGCGTGCCGCAGCGCGGGCAGGCGGCCGCGAGAACAGCGCCGCATTCGCCGCAGAACTTGCGGCCGGACTCGTTGGGGGTGCCACACGCGGCGCAGTTCACGCCGCGCACTGTACCCCCGCCGATCGGCGGATGGGAACCCGCCCGGTCAGGCCCCGGCGACGTCCGGATCCACCTCCGCTCGGCCGATCGCCGGGGCCGCCTCCTCGGCCAGCTCGTAGCCGGCCGGCAGCGCCCGGCGCACGGCCTCACGCACCTCCCCGTCATCGACGCCGGCAGGTCCGCGGACGACGAGCGCCACCGTGACGCGCTCGCCCGGGCCGGCAACCTCGGGCGGCTCGGCGCCGGCGCGCACGGTCCCGTCGCGGCGGAGGAGGATGCCGTGGTACGCCGCCACCCCGGCGGCCACCACGACCGCCCCGATGGCGCGGCTCAGCTCGGTCGAGGGATCCCCCGCCGAGGTGACGCCGAAGAGCGCCCCGAAGAGCCGGTAGAGGATGTAGCCGAGACTCGCCACGCCGGCCAGGAGGCCGACCGCCAGGACGAGCAGCAGCGCGGCGCGACGAACGGTCGAGGCGGCCTCGCCGGACGGATCGACCGTCCAGCGCACGCCGACCTCGCGCCAGCGCACGAACCACAGGCCGAGACCGAGGAGCGTGAGCGGGACGAAGCGGGCGAGCTCACTCCGGTAGGCGTCGCCACCGCTCAGCAGCCGGCCGCCGGGGAGCACGAGGTCGACGACGATGCCGAGCAGCCACGCCAGCCCGAAGGCGCCGAACGCGAGGCCAACCAGCGCGAGGGGGTACAGGCGCAGCCGGTCGACCGTCTCCACGCGCTCCTCGTCGCCGAGCTCCGCCGCCTCGGCCTCCATGGCCCGGGCGTGCAGGAACGACGTGAGGCCGAACGCGGCCGAGCTGAGGAGCGGGAGGGCGATCAGGCCCGCCATCTGGCTGCCGCTGGCCTCGCTCACCCCGAGCAGCGCCTCGATGGCGTTGCGCGCCGCGTCGCCGGCGAGGTACAGGCTCGCCGCGGCGGTGGCCACGCTGGCCACCACGAAGTAGGCGAGCCGCAGCCGCGCGGGGCGCTCGCTCGCTCCACGCCAGCCGGTGTCGCGCATCAGGCCGCGGGCGTAGAGGAGGTGCCCGACCCAGACCGCGCCGCCGACCACGATCCCCGACACGGCGTCCGCGAGCGGGTAGGCCCACCAGGATTCGCCCGGAGCGAAGCCGACCTCCGGCTCGCCGAGGATCGCGCGGCCGGCCAGCTCCATGAGCGACGTGAAGCCGGTCAGGAAGATCCACAGGCCGATGAAGGCGGCGGCATAGAGGTAGGTCCGCGGCAGCGCGGCGCCGCCCCCGGTCATCGGCCCGCGTGCCCAGTCGCGGCTGCGCAGCCAGACGTGGTACGCCCACGCGGCACCGGCCACGAGGAGCGTGGCGATGTCGCCGCCGATCCCGTCGCCGTACGCGTCGGCGGGGGCGGTGGCACCCAGGATCGACTCGCGGATGAGCGAGCTCAATGCCGTCGCCGTGACGAGCAGCAACGCGCCCATGGCGATCGCGAAGTAGAGGCCCCGCACATCGGAGGTGCGCTCGATCGCGGCGGTCGGGCGGTCGGGCCGGACGCTGCGCTCCGCGGCGGTCCAGTGGGCCAGCCACAGCGGGAGCCCGACGGCGGTGATGGCCGCGGCCACGGTGAGCTGCTGCCGCATCCCCTCGCCACGGTCGAAGAGCGGGTCGCCGGTCGGCCCGAGGCCGAGACTCTCGAAGAGCAGTCCCAGCAACATGGCCAGGCCGGTCACCAGCACGCCCAGGCTGATGCCGGAGAGGAGGTAGACGTAGAGGCGTCGCGCGGTTTGCATCGGTCTGTGCTCCTCTGCTGTCAGTGGGCTGGTTCGAAGTAGCCGGGATCGAGCCACACCAGCGGCTCGTCGATCCGCCATGCGCCAGCCTCGCGGACGAGGCGGATCTCGCTGGTGGATCGCGAGGTCGAGGTGCTGAGCCCGTCGCCGTAGATGCGCTCGACGGTGAGTCGCACGCGGGCCGTATCGCCGGACACGTCGACCGTGTCGAAGAGCACACGCCCGGTTTGGGCGCCACCGAAATCGTGGCCGGTCTGGTCGACCATCAGCGTGTAGTCATCCAGGCTCATCCGGCGGCGGACCTCGGCGGAGAAGAAGTCGTACACGGCGGCATGGTCACCCGCATCGAAGGCGGACAGGTAGCGCTGGATCGTGCCCTCCGGCGTGTCCGCCGGGAAGGTCTCCGGCTGGCGCCCTCCGGCGACCAGCACGACGACGATGGCGAGGATCGTGACGGCCACCACGCCGCCGGCGACGAGAACCAGGGAGCGATCGTGTGCGTTCATGCCGCGCACCATACCGATGCGGGCCTGCGGCGGGACTGCGGAATGCGTGAGCCGCGCTGTTCGCGCGGAGTACAGTGGGCCGCGAGATGCTCCCGCCCGACGACCCTGAGGGCCGCGAGGCCTTCTGGCGCGACTTCCTCACCAACGGCGATCGCAGGGAGCGGCGCCTGCGCAACGTCTTCCGTCACCTGCCGAGCGATCCGCGCTGCCAGCTCTGCGCGGCACCGTTCAAGGGACCGGCCGCCGGGGTCATGCGCGCGCTCGGCAAGCGACCGTCGGAAAAGAACCCGACCGTCTGCAACGCCTGCTACGTCTTCCTCGCGAAGCACCACGGCGGCGCCGAGATCGAGTGCACGCTCCTCTTCGCCGACATCCGGGGCTCGACCACGATCGCCGAGGGCATGAGCAGCGGCAGCTTCCGGACACTGCTCGACCGCTTCTACTCAGTGGCGTCGAACGTGGTCTTCGCGCACGAGGGTGAGGTCGACAAGTTCGTCGGCGACGAGCTGGTCGCCCTCTTCTTCCCGTTCATCGCCGGAGCGCGGCACGCGGACCGGGCGGTGGCCGCCGCCCGTGCGCTGCTCGAGGCGACCGGCCACGCGAGTGCGGACGGACCGTGGGTGCCCGTCGGCGCCGGTGTCCATACCGGTCCGACGTGGATCGGTGCCGTCGGGGACGCGGCCCATACCGAGATCACCGCCCTCGGCGACACGGTGAACACGACCTCTCGTCTCGCGTCGGCCGCCGAGGCGGGTCAGATCCTGGTGACCGTCCAGGCGGCCGTGGCAGCCGGGCTGGATCCGACGCTCCCTCGCCGCCGCATCGAGCTCAAGGGCAAGGCGGAGCCGACCGAGGTGGTGAGCCTCACCGTGCCCGGCACGGACCGTGCATCGATGGGCGCTTGACCGCCTCCCGAGCGAGGCGCAGCCCAGCAGAGGAGATCAGCACATGCCAGATGCAGGCAAGACGCTCAAGCAGGTCGGCAAGACCGTCGGCAACGTCGCCGGCAAAGTCGCCGAGACGGCCGGGGACGTCGCCGGGACGGTCGTGAAGCGCGTCGGCGACGCGCTCCCGATCGACACCGGCACCAAGCGCAAGCGCGCGACGACGGCGAAGAGCTCGACGACCAAGAAGAAGGCGACCACGACCAAGGCCACGGCGTCGAAGAGCCCTTCGGCCGCGAAGGCGACAACCGCCAAGGGGACCGCCAAGAAGCCGGCCAGCGCCAAGAAGCCGGCCACGGCGAAGAAGGCAGGCACCACCACGCGCAAGCGGTCGGCCGCCTCCTGACGGGGGTGACCGATCCAGCCGCACCCGCGACACCGCCCGAGCAGCGACCGTTTCGCTTCGGCCTGATCATCGACCAGGTGGCGACGACCCGCGCCACGCTGCTCGAGGAGGCCAAGCGCGCCGCGGATGCCGGGGTGCACGTGCTGCTCGGCACGGATCACCTCGGCCGCTACGCCACCCTGCCGCTGCTCCAGGCGGCCGCCGAGGCGACGGGCCTGCGCATCGGCACGTTCGTGCTGAACAACGACCTGCGGCACCCCACGGTCCTGGCACAGGAGCTCACCACCCTCGACCTGGTGACCGATGGGCGCCTCGAGATCGGCCTCGGCGCCGGGTGGAACCGGGCCGAGTACGAGGCGGCGGGACTCGCCTTCGACGTGCCCCGCCGCCGCGTCGACCGCATGGTCGCCACGGTCTCGATGCTCAAGCAGGCGATGAGCGAGGGCCGCATCGAGCACCAGGCGGATGACGCGTATCCGGAGATCCGCCAGGAGGGCCTGCCCACCTCGGTCCAGCGGCCGCATCCCCCCATCATGATCGGCGGTGGCGGGCCGCGGGTCCTGCGCTTCGCGGCGCGGGAGGCGGACATCGTGGCGCTCGATCCACGCTCGCTCCCCAAGGGCGGCAGCGACCCGAACGACCTCACCGAGGCGGCGGTCGATCGCAAGATCGCCTGGATCCGCGAGGCGGCCGACTACCGCTGGCCGGAGATCGAGATCAACGTGGGACTCTTCGACGCCAACCGCGGCATCAGCGACGAGGAGCTCGCGCGCAGCCCGCACTACCTGCTCGGGACCGATGTCGACGCGATGGTCGACACGCTGCTCGAGCGCCGCGACCGCTGGGGCATCAGCTACCTGGCGATGCGCCGCCCCGTCCTCGACCGCATCGCCGGCGCGGTGGCACGCCTCGCCGGGTCGTGACCCGCTAGGCTCGACCGATGGAGACGCGACTCGGGATCCTCCTCTGGGCGCAGGCCACCGACTGGGACGCCTTCGAGCGCGCCGCGGTGCGCGTCGACGAGCTCGGCTACGAGCACCTCTGGACGTGGGACCACCTGCACGCCATCTTCGGCGACCCCTATCAGCCGATCTTCGAGGGATACACGACGCTGGCCGCCTGGGCCAAGGTCACGCGCCGGGCGCGCCTCGGACTGCTGGTCGGGGCGAATACGTTCCGCAACCCCGCGCTGGTGGCGAAGATGGCCGTCACCCTCGACCACATCAGCGGGGGTCGGGCGATTCTCGGCATCGGTGGAGCGTGGTTCGAGACGGAGCACACCGAGTTCGGCATCGATTTCGGACGCTCGCCGGGAGAGCGGCTGACCTGGATGGACGAGGCGGTCGACGCGATGCGCCGGCTGCTGGCCGGCGAAGCCGTCAGCTCGCCGCCGGACGGCCGCTACCGGCTCAGCGGCCTCCGACTCCAGCCCCCGCCCGTGCAGGATCGGCTGCCGATCATGATCGGCGGGTCCGGCGAGCGGAAGACCCTCCGATCGGTGGCGAAGTCCGCCGACATGTGGAACGCGATGGGATCCGTCGACAAGCTGCGCCACAAGCTTTCGGTCCTGCGCACGCACTGCGACACGGTCGGGCGCGACGTCGCCGAGATCGAGCTGACCGTGGGATGCAAGCCGATCATCCGCTCGACCGAGGCGGAAGCCCGTCGCGTGTGGGAGACCCAGATGGCCCACAACCGGACGCCGATGTCGGCCGTCGAGGACGACGACACGTTCTGGGTCGGGACCCCGGAGCAGGTGGCCCGGGAGATGATCGACCGCAAGGCGCTCGGCTTCCACACGTTCATCGCCGAGCTCGCGGCCCCGTTCGACGACGAGACGATCGAGCGCTGGATCGGCGAGGTCAAGCCGATGGTGGACGGCGCCTGACTACCAGGCGATCCGGCCGACCTCGACCGGCTCGTCGATTCCCTTGAGGCGC
>DASSPJ010000136.1:0-3506 GCA_035699665.1 Candidatus Limnocylindria bacterium | reverse complement strand
CCCTCGGCGATCCCCGCTGCCGCGGCGGGCGAGCCGTCCTCGACCTCGCGGACGAGCAGCCCGTCGCGCTCCGGGAGACCGACCGCGCGGCGGAGGTGGCGTGCCACGTGCGCCGGCGCCAGGCCGACCCCCAGCCGCCGGCGCTTCGGCGACTCGCCCCGACCCAGCGCGCTCAGCCGCTCCCGCAGCGTCGCGTCGGCGACGATCGCCAGGTAGAAGCCGCTCCCCAGGCGGTTGGTGTTGATGCCCAGCAGGCGGCCGTCGACATCGACCACCGGGCCGCCCGACGAGCCGGGGAGCAGGGGAGCGGTGTGTTCCACCGCGCCCGACACGCGCCGCCCGCGGGGCCCGCGGAACGAGCGGTCGACGCCGCTCACGAACCCGAACGTCGCGCGTGGCCCGCGCCCGCCGGGGTTGCCGAGCGCCACCACCGGGTCGCCGGGCGCCGGGGTCGCGCCATCGGCCCAGCCGAGTGCCGGGGCGGAGCCGGTGTCGGCGGCCAGCACCGCGACGTCACCGTCGGCGTCCACGCCGCGCACCGTGGCGGTCACCTCGCGGCCATCGGCGAAGGTGACGGACACCTCGTCGCCATGCAGGTTGTGGGCGTTGGTCAGGATGAGCCCCTCCTCGAGGACGACGCCCGACCCGCCGCGCCATCGGTTCCCGATGCCGACCACGCTCGGGCCGACCCTGTCGCCGATCGCCTTGATCTCGCTGCCCAGCTCCGCCAGGGCTGCCATGGAACGCTCCTTCATCGGTCTTGGGATGTGACTTGCAATGTGCAAGTTACCACCCACGACCCGGCTGTCAAGACCGATGCCGTACGATCCGCGCATGCCCGCCCAGCCTTCGCCCCTGGCTGCCGCGCTCGAGCGCGTGGGGGACCGATGGAGCCTCCTGCTCATCGAGGCGCTGCTCGACGGCCCGCGCCGTTTCAACGAGCTGACCGATGCGGTGCGCGGCATCGCCCCGAACATCCTCACCGACCGGCTGCGCCGCCTCGAGGGCGAGAAGATCCTGCGCGCGACGCCCTACTCGGAGCGGCCGCCGCGCTTCGTCTACGAGCTCACCGAGGAGGGCGCCTCGCTCGCCGGCGCGCTCCACCTCCTCGCCGACTGGGGCGGGCGCGGGGCGCCGGAGTCGGAGCCGACGCGCCACGCCACCTGCGGCACCCCGGTCGAGGCTCGGCTGTGGTGCCCGACCTGTGCGCGGGTCATCGACGACGACGAGGCCGACGCGGTGCGCTACGTGTGAGCGGCCCGCTGTACATCGACGCCGACCCCGCCGACCTGCGGCGCATGTTCGGCATCGGGGAGGAGGATCTGCCGGACGTGGCCGTGCTCGACGGGCGCTGGTCGGCCCGCGCCCTGGCGGCCGACGTGGCGCGGACGTGGCCCTCCGCCCGCGAGCTGGACGAGCGCACCTCGCTGGTCGAGGTGGCCGGGCGGCGCGTGTGGGTGAGCGCGGTCTTCGGCGCTGCCCAGGCGCTCACCTACGCGCACCTTGCCACGCGCCTGGGGGCGGGGGCCGTGGTGCAGATCGGCTCGTTCGGCGGCCTCGCCGAAGGCTGGGCGGTGGGTGACGTGTTCGTCCCCTCGGCGGTGGTGGGACGCGACGGCGTCTCGCGGCAGCTGACCGGCGGTGCGCCGGTGGTTCCCGACCCGTCGCTGGCCGACCGGCTGCGCCGCGCCCTCTCCGCGGCCGGGGTGGCGGTGCGCGACGGCACGCTGGTGACCACCACCTCGATCGCCCTGGAGCGCCACGCGGACGTCGCCCGCTGGCGCCGCGCCGGGTACGCCGGCGTCGAGATGGAGTGCGCCGCGTCCCTCGCCATGGCCCGCGCGGCGGGCGTGCCGGCCGCGGGGGCCTTCTTCCTGTTCGACAACCTGGCCGACGCGCGCACGGTCTTCGACCAGACCGATGACGAGCGCATGCAGTGCCGGTTCAGCCGCGACGCGATCCTGCGTGCCGCCGTGGCGGCGGCGGTCCAGTCGGTCAGCTGAGGCGAGCCGGTTCAGCCTCCTGGGACTCACCGGTCGGAGGAGCCCCTCTGCGGCGGCCCGTCCTCCTGCGGTTCAGTCTCCCCAGGCTGGTCCGTCGGACGACGGCGAGTGATAGGCCCCTCCGCGGGCGTTCCTCCTCCCGGTCAGCCTCATCAGACTGGTGATCCGCCCGAGATCGGCGCCGCGGGCTCGGGGGCGCCTACTCCTGCTGCGCCGGAGGATCGCCCGCCGGAGGATACGTCGGGCTGCCCTGCTGGTTGAGGGCCCAGCTGGCCGCCAGCCAGACCAGCGCGATGGCGATCAGCGACGCCACCAGCACGGCCACCGCCGCCCGGAAGGTGGGTTCCCGGAATTCTCGGCCCGCGCCGTCGAACGCGTCGCTCATGCCGGCATCGTGCTCCCGCGCCAGGCCGGCGTCAATGCATATTCCCGGCGGTTGCATGGGGTGGAGGTATCGGCCACCGGGAGGCCTCCGTATCGGTCCATGAGGGGTGTTCGGATCGTCCGGCTGATCGAAACGGTCACGCAGGCGCCCGATCCGGCGCGCTCGTTGGCCGATGTCTCCACCCGGTGCAACGTGCCGAGCACGGGCACCATCGGCGTCGAACGAGCGTCTCGTTCCTCGTGAGGAGGGTGCCGATCCCCGTCCTTGGCGTCTGGGCGGCCGTGGCGGCTGGCTCGGCGCTGTTCCCCTGGACGCTGGCGGTCCCGGGCATGATCGATTGTGGCCCGCCCCCGCCCACTGACGCGCCACTGACCTGTGCGCACGCCGTCGAGGCCGCCCTGGATGCCGTGCCCGATGATGGCCCCGCGATCCGCGAGATCGTCTTCCAGCGCGGCATCTACTGCCCACCCGGGATTCTGTGCCCGCTGAGCGACTGGCGGCGCGAGGGCCATGTGCTGCTGTTCAGCGACGAGCGCGCCCGCGACAGGCTTGTGTCGGTGGGGGCGGACGCGACGGGCCAGGTCGGGGCAGCTGAGCCGCGTCGCATCCCGGACTCGATGGATCCACGCGATGAGCCCGCGCCGACCCCCACCCGTTGACAGGTGACTAATCAGTCACCTAATATCGGCGGCACCATGGCCGAGGAGCTCGAAGCCGCCTTCCGCGCGCTCGCCGACGCAAACCGCCGCCGGCTGCTGGATCGGCTCCGCGAGGGCGATGGCGCCACCCTCGGGGAGCTGGAGGCCACGCTCCCGGGCATGACCCGCTTCGGGGTGATGAAGCACCTGCGCGTCCTCGAGGAGGCGCACCTGCTCACCACCCGCCGCGACGGCCGACGCAAGCTCCACTTCCTCAATCCGGTCCCCATCCAGCTCATCGCAGACCGATGGATCAGCCGCTACGCGGCCCCGTTCGTCTCCGGGCTGGCCGACCTCAAGCAGACCCTGGAGGCAGCACCGATGTCCGCACCCAAGCAGGTCTACGAGATCTTCATCCGTACCACCCCCGAGCGCCTCTGGCAGGCGCTGACCGATGGCGAGCTCACCAGGCAGTACTAC
>DASSPJ010000135.1:0-7043 GCA_035699665.1 Candidatus Limnocylindria bacterium | reverse complement strand
AGCTGCGCATCGGTCCAGCCGCGGGCGATGAGCTCGGCGATGAGGCGCGGGTAGCCCGACACGTCCTCGAGGCCGGTCGGGAAGAGGAGCGACCCGTCGAAGTCGCCGCCCAGGCCGACGTGGTCGTGGCCGGCGACGCGTGCCACGTGCTCGACGTGGTCGGCCACCTCGGCGACGCCGGGGAGCGGCACGTCGACGGCGCCCACGATCTCGTCGCGCAGGCGACGCAGCGCGCGGAGGTCGCCGATGCCGGCGGAGCGACGCTCGAACTCGGCCATCGCGGGGACGAGGGCCGCCGCGGCCGCGGGGCTCACGAACCCGGCGACGAAGGTGACCATGCAGATGCCGCCGTTGGCGGGGAGGCGGGCCAGGATCCGGTCGGGGACGTTGCGCGCCACGTCACACACGGCGCGGGCCGATGAGTGGCTGAAGATGACCGGCGCCGCCGAGGCGTCGAGGGCGTCGCGCATCGTGTCCGGCGACACGTGGGACAGGTCCACCAGCATCCCGAGGCGGTTCATCTCACGCACCACCTCGCGGCCGAACGGGGCGAGGCCGCCACTCCGGGGAGCGTCGGTCGCCGCATCGGCCCAGTCGATGGTGGCGGTGTGGGTGAGCGTCAGGTAGGCCGCCCCGAGCTCATGGAAGCGCCGCAGCGCCTCGAGCGAGTTCTCGATGACGTGGCCGCCCTCCATGCCGAGCAGCGACGCCACGCGCCCGGCGGCCATGGCCGCCTCGACCTCGTCGGCGGAGCGGCAGAAGGCGAGGTCGTCGGGGTAGCGGGCGATCATGCGGTGCGCCAGGTCGATCTGCTCCAGCTGGATCTCCCCGAACCCGCGGCCCGATACGTCCGCCCTGGCTGGCACGAAGACGCTCCAGAACTGCGCCCCCACGCCGCCGGCGCGCAGGCGCGGCAGGTCGGTATGGCCCCGGGTGCGGGTCCGCAGGTCGTAGCGCGTGACGTCGCCCGCCGCGGTCTCGTCCTGGCGGATCGTCCAGGGCAGGTCGTTGTGGCCGTCGAACACCGGGTGGGCGCGCAGCAGCTCGCGGGCGCGCTCCAGGTGGCGGTCGCGGTCGGTCACGGGACCTCGGCGAGCGGCACGGTGCGGCGCTCCACGAAGCTGCGCGTGGCGGCCACCGCGATGCGCATCGCCTCGAGGCCGTCGCGCGCGGTCGAGGCCGGCGGCTGCTCCCCGCGGGCCGCGGCCAGAAAGGCGACCAGCTCGGCGCGGTAGGCCGGCACGAAGCGCTCGAGGTAGCCGGCCCAGGCCGGATCGGCCGGCTCGTGGGCCCACTCGAGGTGGCGCGACGGCGTGCGTGGCGAGAGTCCCGCGGTGAGGGCCGCGCCGTCGGCCAGCGCCTCGACCCGGATGTCGTAGCCGCCGGGGTGCAGCCAGCTCGCCGCCAGCTCGGCCAGCGTGCCGCCGGAGAGGCGCATCGTCACCAGGGCGGTCTCGATGCCGCGCGGGTCGGCCGGCCGGGGATCGTCGCGGCGGCTGGCGTCGACGGTCACCTCGAGGACCTCCTGCCCGGTGACCCAGCGCACGAAGTCGAAGTCGTGGATCGACGAGTCGCGGAAGATCGGCGCCACCTCCGAGGCCGGCCAGGCGTCGAGCCCCCGCGCCTCGAAGCGCGGGTCGTAGGCGGTCAGCCGCACGAGGTGGATGCGCCGATCGGCCAGCGCCTCCCGCAGGGCGGCGAGCCCCGCGTCGTGGCGCCGCTGGAAGCCGACCTCGACGTGCGCGTCGGCGGCGTGCTCGGCGAGCGCGCGCGACGACGCCAGGGCATCGGTCAGTGGCTTCTCGCACAGGACGTGGATGCCGCGGCTGACGGCCACCTCGACCGCCGCGGCGTGATATTCCGGGGGCGTGGCGACGACGATCGCCGCGGCCCAGTCCATCGCCTCCTCGAGACCGATGGCCCTGCCGCCCGCCCGCTGGGCGACCGCCACGGCACGCGCCGCGTCGACGTCGACCACGGCCAGCTCCACCTCCGGCAGCGCTCCGAGCAGCTCGGCGTGCAGGGCGCCCATGCTGCCCGCGCCGATCACGGCGACCCGCACCTACAGCGCCTCGCGCACGGCCTGGATGCCGATCCGCGCGGCCTCGACCGGCGGCAGCCACGACGAGTCCTGCTCGACCATCAGCCAGCCGGCATAGTCGCGTGCGGCGAGCGCGCCCAGCACGCCGCGCAGGTCGAGCATCCCGTTCCCCGGCTCGGTGAAGATCCGCGCGCGCACCGCCGAGCCGAAGCCGTCGATCTCGCCGGCACGCAGCCGCGCCAGCACGGCGGAATCCACGTCCTTGACGTGGACGTGCGTCACCAGCTCGCCGTAGCGGGCCAGCGCGTCGAGCGGGTCGCCGCCGCCGACCAGGTGGTGCCCGGTGTCGAGGCAGATCCCGGCGCCGCTCCCGGCCAGCCGCTCGGCCAGCTGGTCCACCTCGTCGGGCGCCTCGATCCACGTGGCGGTGTGCGGATGGAAGGCGATGCGCACCCCCTCCGGTGCGGTCGCCGCCAGCTCGCCGAGGAGCGCGGCCAGCCCGTCGTACGCGGCGGCCGGCCAGCGCGGTGCGCCGTGCGCCACGCGGCCGCTCCAGCGATCGCGCTCCCCGCCGCCGTCGAGGGCCACGTTGAGCACCTCGCCGCGCGCCGCCACGACGCGCGCCAGGTCGCGCCGCGCGATGTCGGGCGCGGTCGGGGCGAGGCCCTCGGGGCCGGCCTCGAGCGCCGAGTAGAGCTCCGCGAAGCGCAGCCCGCGGCGATGCAGCTCCCCGGCGAGGCGCTCGCCCTCGGGAAAGCCGCGGCCGTGCTGGGTGCCCTCGTAGCCGAGCTCGACGTACGCGTCGAGGATCTCGTCGAACGGCACCGGCGCACCGAGGTCGGGCAGGTCGACGTTGTTCCACACGATCGGCACGCAGCCGATGGGCGCGCGCATCAGGCCTGCTCCTCGGCCCGGCCGCGGCGCTGCTCGTCGTGCACCGGGCGTCCCTCGGGCACCGGCACGTCCCACCAGCCGGTCTTGTCGGGCCCGGCCACCGCCAGCTCGCGGTCGACGCGGACGTGGACCAGCGACGGGCCGCCGGAGGCGAGTGCGCGCTCGACCGCCGGCCGCACCTCGGCGGCCTCGTGCGCGGACGCGGTGTGCACGCCGAAGGCACGCCCGATCGCGGCGTAGTCGGGCGAGTACGGCTCGCCGTGGCGGAGGAAGTCGGTCGCCGCGGTACGCCCGAAATGGGCCTGCTGGCCGCCCTTGATGCTGATCCAGCCCGAGTTGTCGAGCACCACCGTGCAGACCGGGGTGCCGAGCATGGCCGCGGTGGCGAGCTCCTGCATGGTCTGGAGGAAGTCGCCGTCGCCGCACAGCGCCAGCACCTGCGCCTCGGGGCGCGCCAGCTGAGCACCGATCGCCGCCGGCAGGGTGAACCCCATGGTGCTGAACCCGCCGGAGGTGATGTGCGTCCGCGGCTGCCGGGTGACCCAGCGCTGCTTGACCATCCCCTGCGGCAGGCCGGCGCCGGTGACCACGATCGCATCCGGGCGAGCGGCGGCCTGCACCTCGCGAACGGCGCGGGCCATGGTCATCGGGGAGGCATCGGAGCCTGACGTGACCTCGACCTGCCTCGCCCACGCCGCGCGCAGCGTGTCGATCTCCTGGCCGTAGCTCGTGGCAGGCTCGCCGGGACCGAGGGCGTCGAGCAGGTCCGCGAGGCCCGCCTGCGCGTCGCCGATGAGCGGCACCGCCGCCGGGTACGTCTTGCCGATCTCGCGCGGGTCGATCTCGAGCTGGATGAGCTGCGCCGGCGGGATGGCGAACGTCACCCCGGCCCGCCACGAGGATGCCGACCAGTCGACGAAGCGGCATCCCACGCTCAGGATCACGTCAGCGGAGCTGCTGAGCGCGTTGCCGATGGTGGAGCCGGTGTCGCCGATCGTCTGGCCGGCCAGCGGGTGCGTCTCGTCGATCGCCCCCTTGCCGTTCCAGGTCGTGACCACCGGGGCGCCGAGCCGCTCGGCCAGGGCCCGCAGCTCGGCGGTCGCGTCGGCCGAGATGACGCCGCCGCCGGCCACGATCACCGGTCGCTGCGCCCCGGCCAGCAGCCGCGCGGCCCGCTCCACGGCATCCGCGTCGGGCCGCTGGCGGCCCACCGGCGCCGCCTCGCGCAGGGTGACCTCGGCGGCATCGGCCTGGACGTCCATCGGCACGTCCAGGAGCACCGGACCGGGGCGCCCGGAGCGCATGGCGTGCCAGGCCCGGTCGAGGGTGAACGGCAGCTCGTCGACCCGCGACGGCTGCCACCACTCCTTGACGACCGGCTCGAAGATGCGCGGGTTGTCGGCCACGTGCCGGCGCTCGAGCTCCTGGAGCACGCCCCGTCCGCGCAGGTAGGTGTGCGGCGAGCCGGTGAACAGCGCCACCGCGGTCGAGTCGACGTAGGCGGTGGCCATGCCGATCACCGTGTTCGTCGCCCCGGGACCGATGCTGGTGAAGGCGAGCATCGGCCCGCCGCCGGCGCGGTAGTGGCCGTCGGCCAGGTGGACCGCCGACTGCTCGTGCATGACCTGCACGGTGGTGATCGCGTCGGCGCGGTCGAGGAGGGCATCGGTGAGCGTCCAGCATCCGTGGCCCGGGATGCCGGCCACGTACCGGACGCCCTGCCTGACGAGGTGCTCGACCACGACCTGGGCGCCCGTCAGGCGCTGGGATGGCATGTCCCGATTCTACGGTGCGGCCTGTCCCGGAACGCGGGTGTCGGGGATTGCGCATTGCCCGGCGCGTGGCGGAGACTGCCACACGTGACGATCGAGTCGCTGGTCCCCGGCATCATCGGCGCAGCCGTGGGCGTCCTCGGCTGGCTGGCGGTGGGCATCTACATCCAGCGCCGCCAGTTCCTGCGCCAGGCGCGCAGCGCAGCGCGCGCCGTCTACTTCGAGCTCGACGTCAACCGCACCGCGCTGATGGTCGCGCGGGACCTCGGCTCCTTCACGGCACTCGACCGCAGCTCGTTCGAGCGGCTGCTGCCGGAGCTGGCCACGCTCCTCCCCGCCGCGGAGCTGCAGACCGTCGTGTCCGCCTACATGGGTCATGCCGGCTACCAGCAGGCCAGCGGGGACCCGCAGCTGCCGGCGTCGGTGCGCAGCCAGCTGCTCGATGCGATTCTGGCCGCCCACGACGACGCGCTGGCCGTCATCAGGGCCTGCGCCTTCTCGCCCGCCGAGGCGGCCGCGCTCGGGACGCAGGGCGAGGAGGCGGTGGCGCGGCCCCAGCCGCGGCGGAGCCCGGCCCGGTGAGTGGGGGACGGGACGCGACGCCGGCTCGGTCGAATCGGGCCACGTTCGCAAGCTGGGTCGACGCGATCCAGAACCAGGACATGGACGCCCTCCGCGGCCTGGCACACCCCGACTTCCAGGATTTCTACCCGCAGTCCGGGGAGCTGACCGTCGGCGTCGACAACCTGGTCGCGCTCCTGACCGCCTATCCGGGTGAGCTTGAGCTGCTCGGCAGGGACCGGATCCTGGGCGGCGAGGAGCGCTACGTGCGCACGCCGATCTTCACGGTGATCCGGGTGGAGGGCGAGGGCGATACGTTCACCAGCATCTCGCGCGCTCGCTACCCCGATGGCTCCACGTGGATGATCATCGTGGTCGGTGAGATTCGCGACGGACTCGTGTATCGCACCGAGTCCTACTTCGCCCCGTACTTCGAGCCCGCGGCGTGGCGCTCCGAGCTGGTCGAGCTGCGACCGCGCCCCGGCGACGGAGGCAGCGGGGCCGGGTAGCATGGCCACGATGCACCTCTCCACCGCCGCGCTCGCCGATACGCTCCTCGGCCGCACCATCGGCGAGACCCCGACCGACATCTGGAACGACAGCTGCAACGTCGACGAGCTGCGCTACGCCGTCGACTTCGGCGCCGTCGGCGCCACCGCCAACCCCACCATCGTGGTCGACAACTGGCGCACCGATCCGGACCGATGGGCCGGCCGCGTCCACGCGCTCGCCGCCGCGCACCCGACCTGGTCCGAGCGCGACCTCGCCTGGGGGATCGTGGCCGAGATGAGCGCCGCCGCGGCGCCGCTCCTGCTGCCGGCCTTCACCGCCTCCGGCGGACGGGCCGGCCGCCTCTCCATCCAGACCGATCCGACCCTTCACCGCGACGCGGCCGCCATGGTGGACCAGGCGGCCGGGTTCGTCGCCCTGGCGCCCAACGTCATCGTCAAGTTCCCCGCCACCGCGGCGGGGATCGAGGCGATGGAGGAGGCGAGCTACCGGGGCATCAGCGTCAACGCCACCGTGTCGTTCAGCGTGGCCCAGGCGGTCGCCGCTGCCGAGGCGGTCGAGCGCGGCCTCGTCCGCCGCGAGGCGGAGGGCAGGGCGACCGACGACATGGGGCCGGTCATCACCATCATGATGGGGCGCCTCGAGGACTGGCTGCGCGAGACGGTCGACCGCGAGGGGCTCACCGTTCATCCGGCCGCGCTGCCGTGGTCCGGCGTCGCGGTCTTCAAGCGCGCCTACTGGCTGTGGGGTGAGCGGCGGTTTCGCGCCCGCCTCCTCGGCGCGGCGATCCGGCATCACCTGCACTGGTCGGAGCTGATCGGCGGCGACGTGGTGATCACCCTCCCGTCGGCGTGGCAGAAGCGCTTCAACGCCTCGTCGGTCGAGGTGCGCTCGCGGATCGGCAACCCCGTGGACGCCGACACCCTCCAGGAGCTGGCCACGCTGCCCGACTTCCGCGCCGCCTACGAGCCCGATGGCCTGCGCGTCGCCGATTTCGACGGCTGGGGCCCCACGCGCCGGACGCTCCGCGCCTTCACCGCCTCGTACCACGACCTGCTGCACCTCGTCGGCGAGGCGCTGCTGGCGTGACCGATCTGCGCCTCGCGCGCGGCGAGGCGGTCACCCCCGAGCGCGCCGGGTGGCGGTACCTCTCCTTCTTCACGCGGCGCATCGAGCGGCCGGTGCAGGTCGGCGAGCCGGGCCACGAGACCGCGCTGGTGGTGCTCGCCGGCGGCGGCCTGACCGTCGACGGCGCGGAGCTGCCC
>DASSPJ010000134.1:0-3621 GCA_035699665.1 Candidatus Limnocylindria bacterium | reverse complement strand
CACGCCGGGGCGATCATCTCCGGGGGCGCGGGCACCGCCGAGTCCAAGCGCGCCGCGCTGGAGGACGCCGGGATCGCGGTGGCCGACTCGCCGAGCCACATCCCCCAGCTGCTGCGCGACGCCGGCGTCGGCTGACGGCGTCGCCTCAGCCGGCCGTCGCGCGATGCAGCGCGTCGAGCTCGCCGAGGTCGTCCAGCGAGCGCTCGCCGGCCGCGAGCAGGGCCGGCTCCTGGGTCAGGCGCCCGAGCTCCCGTTGGACGCGAGCCGCGTATCGCGTGGCGCCGATCCGCTCGAACAGGTCGAGGCCCGCAGCGAGCTCCGCGGCATCGTGGCGCAGGATGCCGCGCAGGCGCCGCGCCTGGGCCAGCAGGACGCGCATGCCCCGCTCGGCCGCCTCGTCGGCGACCGAGTCGACCGCCTCGAGCGGCACCGCGTGAGCCCGGTCAGCGGCGAGGGCCATGGCATGCTCGACGTAGTGCCCGCGGTCGGGGTAGCGAGCCGCGGTCACGATGACGCGTGCGATGCCCTCGAGGTCCAGCTCGACCAGGGCGCGGAGCGCGGCGACCGGGTGCTCGGGTGCGTAGTGCGCGAGGATGCTGTCGGCCACCGCGCGCCAGCGCGACGTGGCCATCTCGTCTCCCCGGTTGCGCGCCCAGTCGATGCCGCTGAGCAGCCCCTGGAGGGCATAGCTGGCCGCTGGACGCTCCGCCTCGACCCAGTGCCGACGCAGCTGATCCACATCCGTCACGAGGACGTCCCAGCGTCCGATGAGGGCGCAGGCGTAGGCGTGCCAGGACACCCCGCCGAGCGCAAAGCCGAAGTTCTGACCGGGCTGGATCTGCTCGATCGCCTGCTCGGCAGCGCGGAGCAGCGGGGGCAGGTCGCCGAGCAGGCCCGACGTCCAGGCGATCATGTTCAGCGCGTCAAGTCGCTCATCGATGGAGATCCGGTGGCTCATCGTCAGGCGGCGCTCCGAGAGCTGCCGGGCATGGGCGGGCTCGATGTTCTGGGCGTGCGAGGTCATGGCATCCAGCGCGGCGCTCATGAGGCTCGCGTCGTCCAGACGTTCGGCGATCGCCAGGCCCTCGGCGGCCCGGCTGCGTGCCTGCTCGAGGTCGTCGCTGGTCGGCACTCGAACGGCTGCGTTCCGCAGCCAGAAGGGCAGGAAGCTCGTCGCGATGAGGAAGCGCGCGCGCGACTGATCGCTCGCGCCCGGCAGCCAGCCGAACCCGCGCTGCACGAGCTCCTCGATCTCGTGGAGGCTGGGCTGATGGGCAACCGACGCAAACCATCGGCAGGTGACCATCAGCTGCTGCGCCAGGTTGTTCAGGAGGAAGTCAACGTCGTGCCCCTGTGACTCGCCGAGCCGCCACGCAGCCTCGAATGCGGCCACCGACGGATCGCCGGAGTAGTGGACGAGGCCAAGGCGCTCGTAGATCTCCGGCTGCTGTGCCGTCGGTGCCAGCTCGATGGCGGCACGCAGGTGCGCCGCCGCCTCGGCCATCCCCCGGGCGCCGGCCGCCACGTCCGCGGCCCGGCGCAGCCAATGGACCGCCTTGGCGGAAACCTCCGTGTCCGTCTCCCCGGTCGCAGCAGCCAGGGCGGCCGCCTCGCGGTAGTGGAACGCGACCAGCTCGGCGAGCTCGTCCTCGCGGCCGGCGGCGCCCACCTCCTCGAGCCACGCTCCCGCCGCGGCGTGGTGCCGTGCCCGCTCCGCACGCGGCAGCGTCCCGTAGGCGACATCGCGGATGAGGATGTGCCGGAACGTCAGCTCGCCGCGCCCGCCCGGCCGAAGGAGATCCCGATCGACGAGCCGCTCGATGGCCGCCTCGACCGCGGCGCCCAGTGCCGGCTCGAGCGCGGACACCGCCGACGATGCGAACCCGCGACCGAGCACCGAGCCGAGCTGGAGCACGCGCCGCGCAACCGGGTCCAGGGCATCCAGCCGAGCCAGGACGGTCGCCTGCACGGTGTCGGGGAGCCCGGCCGCGGCGGTCGCGACGGCCGCCGCGTCCCGGACGTCGATGCCGCGCTCGATGAGCGAGCGGACGATCTCCCCCGCGTAGAACGGATTCCCGTCCGAGCGCTGGACGACCATCGGGACGAGCTCCGGTGCCGGCCCATCGAGAATGTGCTGGACGAGCTGTTCGATGGAGCCGGCGTCGAGCGGCTCGAGCGCCATGGAGACGTGGTTGCGACGGCCACCGCCCCACGCCGGCCGGCGCTCCAGCAGCTCGGGACGGGTGAGGGCGAGCATGAGGATCGGAGCGTCGCCGCGCGGCTGGAGGATGTACTCGATGAGGTCGAGGAGGCTCTCGCTCGACCAGTGGAGATCCTCGATCAGGAGAACCAACGGGCCGCCGGCGGCGGCCGCCTCGACGGCGGTGCGCCACGCGCTGAAGAGGGCCGGTCGGTCGACGGCATCGGTCTCGGACGCGCCGATCGTGGCAGCCAGCAGGTCGGCGGTCACCGCCGGCTCGTCGGCCCCCGCATCGGTCAGCCACTCCACGGAGCGACGTCGGATCTCTTCGGGCGCCGCGTCGGCGGGAAGATCGAGGAGGTTGAGCAGCAGCGCGCGCATCGGCCAGTAGGTGAGCCGCTGGCCGTACGGCAGGCACTGCGCCACCGCGACCCGCACGCCCGCCGCCAGGTCGACGACGCGGACGACGAACTCCTCGACCAGCCGACTCTTGCCGGTACCCGCCGGGGCGATCAGGCTCACGAGGTAGGGGCGGCGCTCGCCGAACGCGCGGCGGGCGACGAGCTCGAGCTGGGCAAGGTCCGCGTCCCGGCCAATGATCGGGGTCCGACGGCGCACCGGTTCAGCGCGGCCAAGGACGGCACGGGCGGGGATGGCCGAGCCCTTGCCCTTGAGATCGAGGTCCACCACCGGTCCGAAGGCATGCGCATCCCCTGCCGCGCTGGCGGTCCGGGCGCTTGCCAGCACCTGCCACGGCTCAGCAGCCTGCTGAATGCGCGCGGCGACGTTGACGGCGTCGCCGGTGACGATGAAGTCCGCGCGCGCCTCGTCGCGGCTGGCCACCACCTCGCCGGTGTTGATCCCGATGCGGATCGGGAGCCGATCCCCGAGCGACGCGTCTGCCTGCACCGCGTCGCGCAGCTGGAGCGCAGCGTCGACGGCCCGGCGCGCATCGTCGTCGTGGGCCAGCGGCAGCCCGAAGATGGCCATCGCCGCGTCACCGATGAACTTCTCGAGCGTGCCGCCGTGGCTGGCCACGGTATGGCGCGCGATGTCGTAGAACCGCGACAGCAGTCGCCGCAGGTCCTCGGGGTCGAGCGACTCGCCCAGGGTCGTGGAGCCGACCACGTCGGCGAAGAGCACCGTGACCAGGCGACGCTCGTCAGGCATGACGCCCCAGCCACGCTCCGCGGGCGGTGATTTGCTGCTCCGGAGTCTCGGACACGGGGCGCCTACTCCTCGCTGCGCTCGGGGGCGACGAGCTCCCACAGCACGCCGTTGAGCGTGCGCGGGTGCACGAAGGCCACGCTGCCGTGGGCGCCGGGGCGGGGCGCGGCGTCGATCATCTCGGCCTCCGCGGCGGCCAGTGCCGCGAGGTCGCGCGGCAGGTCGGCGGAGCGGAAGCAGACGTGGTGCAGCCC
>DASSPJ010000133.1:0-3052 GCA_035699665.1 Candidatus Limnocylindria bacterium | reverse complement strand
CAAGCACATCGAGGTCATCGTCCGCCAGATGCTCAAGCGGGTGACGATCATCGAGTCCGGTGACGCCGAGCTGCTGCCCGGCGAGCTCGCGGAGCGCTCGCGCTTCGAGGAGGAGAACCGGCGCGTGGTCGCCGAGGGCGGGACTCCCGCCTCCGGCCGCCCCGAGCTCATGGGCATCACCAAGGCCTCGCTGGCCACCGAGTCGTGGCTGTCGGCGGCCTCCTTCCAGGAGACGACGCGGGTGCTCACGGATGCAGCGATCCACGCCAAGTCCGACCCGCTGCTCGGCCTGAAGGAGAACGTCATCATCGGCAAGCTCATCCCGGCCGGCACGGGTCTCCCGCGCTACCGCAACATCCGGGTGGAGCCCACCGAGGAGGCGAAGGCCGCGATGTACACGATGGGCGGCTACGAGGCCGACGCGAATGCGTTCGACTACGCACCGTTCGGCTCGGGCTCGGGCCAGGCGGTGCCGTTGGAGGACTTCGACTACGGCCCGTTCCGGGGTTAGTGGTCCTGGGCACCGGCCCCGCACCCCCGTGCGGGGCCGGTGCTTTTGACCTCGGCGAAGGCGGTAGGTAATCTGTCCCACCGTGCCCGGGCACCCCTGGGCCCTCCCGCGTGCGCGTGGGACGCACCACCCGACCCCGACGAGTCCTGCATCGCTCATCAGGTCGGAACCGGGCGACACGCCCGACCGCGTGGGTCGCAGCAGGACCCCGCACGACAGGCTTGATCGACCCGGGTCGATCGACAACCCAGTACGACACGCAGCAGTACGAGACGGAGACTGAAGGCGGCTCATGCCCACCATCCAGCAGCTGGTCCGCAAGGGCCGCCAGGACAAGGTCGAGAAGACCAAGACGCCGGCGCTCAAGGGCAGCCCGCAGCGCCGCGGCGTCTGCACCCGCGTCTACACCACGACCCCGAAGAAGCCGAACTCCGCGCTGCGCAAGGTCGCCCGCGTGCGCCTGACCAGCGGCATCGAGGTCACCGCCTACATCCCGGGCGTCGGCCACAACCTGCAGGAGCACTCCATCGTGCTCGTGCGTGGTGGTCGCGTGAAGGACCTCCCGGGTGTCCGGTACAAGATCATCCGTGGCTCGCTCGACACCCAGGGCGTCAAGAACCGCAAGCAGGCGCGCAGCCGCTACGGCGCGAAGAAGGAGAAGAGCTAATGCCGCGCAAGGGCCCGGCCCCGAAGCGACCGGTCATCATCGACCCGGTCTACGCCTCCCCGCTGGTGACCTCCCTGGTCAACAAGGTCCTCGTCGACGGCAAGCGCTCGGTCGCCGAGAGCATCGTCTACGGCGCCCTCGAGGGTTGCCGGGAGAAGACCGGGACCGACCCGGTGATCACGCTCAAGCGCGCGCTGGACAACGTCAAGCCCGCCCTCGAGGTCCGCAGCCGCCGCGTCGGTGGCGCCACCTACCAGGTTCCGGTCGAGGTCCGTACGCCGCGCCAGACGACGCTCGCGCTGCGCTGGCTCGTCGGCTACTCCCGGCAGCGCCGTGAGAAGACCATGACCGAGCGGCTGATGAACGAGCTGCTCGACGCCAGCAACGGCCTCGGCGCGAGCGTGAAGCGCCGCGAGGACACCCACAAGATGGCGGAGTCGAACAAGGCCTTCGCCCACTACCGCTGGTAGTCACCCGCCCGCTGCGGCCCCGGCCGCACCCACGTACGTCGACGACGAGAGAAGACTGAGCTAGCAGTGGCACTCGACACCGCAATCATCGACCTGGCCAAGGTCCGCAACATCGGGATCATGGCTCACATCGACGCGGGCAAGACCACCACGACCGAGCGGATCCTGTTCTACACCGGCATCAACTACAAGATCGGTGAGGTCCACGAGGGCGCGGCCACGATGGACTGGATGGAGCAGGAGCAGGAGCGCGGCATCACGATCACGTCCGCCGCGACCACGTGCGAGTGGGACAGCCACACCATCAACATCATCGACACCCCGGGTCACGTCGACTTCACGGTCGAGGTGGAGCGCTCGCTGCGCGTGCTCGACGGTGCCGTGGCGGTCTTCGACGGTGTCGCCGGCGTCGAGCCGCAGTCGGAGACGGTCTGGCGCCAGGCCGACCGCTACAACGTCCCGCGCATCTGCTTCGTCAACAAGCTCGACCGCACGGGTGCGGAGTTCCACCGCTGCGTGGACATGATCGTCAGCCGCCTCAACGCGACACCGCTGGTGCTGCAGATCCCGGTCGGGACCGAGGCCGACTTCAAGGGCGTCATCGACCTCATCGGCATGAAGGCGCTGCTGTGGAGCGACGAGACCGCCAAGGGCGAGATGTACGACACGCTCGAGATCCCGGCCTCCCACACCGAGGCCGCCCGCGAGTGGCGTGACCGGCTGCTCGAGACCATCGCCGAGAACGACGACGCGATGATGGAGCTCTACCTCGAGGGCACCGAGCCCAGCGACGAGCAGCTCATCGCGGCGATCCGCCGGGCGACCATCGCCGGCAAGCTCACTCCGGTCCTGACCGGCTCGGCGTTCAAGAACAAGGGCGTCCAGCCCATGCTCGACGCCGTCGTCCGGTTCCTCCCGTCCCCACTGGACGTCGGCGCCGTCGAGGGCCACGCCATCGGTGACGAGGAGAAGATCGAGTCGCGCGAGCCGGACAAGGACGCGGCCCTGGCGACCCTCGCGTTCAAGATCGCCAGCGACCCCCACCTGGGCAAGCTCACCTACATCCGCATCTACTCCGGGACCATGACCGCTGGGTCGCAGGTGCTCAACAGCACCAAGGGCCACAAGGAGCGGATCGGCAAGATCTACCGGATGCACGCGAACAAGCGCGAGGAGATCGAGAAGGCCACCGCCGGCCAGATCGTCGCCGTCATGGGCCTGAAGAACACCACGACCGGTGACACCCTGTGCGGGCCCGAGGCCCCGGTGATCCTCGAGTCGATGAACTTCCCGGCCCCGGTCATCTCGGTGGCCATCGAGCCGAAGTCCAAGGGCGACCAGGAGCGGCTCGGCACCGCCATCCAGCGCCTCGCCGAGGAGGACCCGACCTTCCAGGTCCGCACC
>DASSPJ010000132.1:0-3608 GCA_035699665.1 Candidatus Limnocylindria bacterium | reverse complement strand
CGCGGTGCGCGACGGCCAGGCGGTGATGGTGCCGGACGGCTACCACCCCTTCGCGGCGATCCACGGCGAGGACGCCTACTACCTCAACGCCCTGGCCGGCGACGTGCGCACCATGGCCTGCTCGTTCCACCCGGCGTTCGCTGGCGCCATGGAGGCGTGGCGCGACATGGCGCCCGATCCGCGGGTGCCGCTCGTCCCGTAGGTTGGTTGCCTCGACGGCTTGCAGGGAGTTGCTCGCCAGCGGTCCTAACGGCCAACTTCGGCCCGCCCACCGGCGCTGCATGGTCGCCCCGACCGCTGGGGAGCAACTATCGGCCAGGCAAGTAGCCCATCTTCGCCGTTAGGACCGCTCCGGAGAAACTCGCCGGCGAGCGGCGCGGTCGGCTGCGCGACGGCTTGCAGGGAGTTGCTCGCCAGCGGTCCTAACGGCCAACTTCGGCCCGCCCGCCGGCCCTGCATGGGCGTCCTGACCGCTGGGGAGCAACTATCGGCCAGGCAAGTGGCCCATCTTCGCCGTTAGGACCGCTCCGGAGAAACTCGCCGGGGAGCGGCGCGGTCGGCTGCGCGACGGGTTGCAGGGAGTTGCTCGTCAGCGGTCCTAACGACCAACTTCGGCCCGCACACCGGCGCTGCGTGGTCGGCCTGACCGCTGGGGAGCAACTATCGGCCAGGCAAGTGGCCCATCTTCGCCGTTAGGACCGCTCCGGAGAAACTCGCCGGGGAGCGGCGGCTCATCTTGGCCGTGAGGACCGCTCCGGAGAAACTCGCCGGGGATCGGTGGCCCATCTTGGCCGTCAGGACCGCTGCGGAGAAACTCGCCGCGGCCCACGGCTCAACCCAGCCGACGACGGCGGCCCTTGCGGGGGCACCGTACCCTTGCCCGCATGCCCGAGCCCGCGGCCGTCGACCGGCGGATCGTCAGCGTCCTGTTCGCCGACGTGGTGGGCTTCACGCCGCTCTCCGAGCGCCTCGACGCGGAGGACATGGCGACCATCCAGGACGCCTACTTTGCCGCGACGCGCGAGACGATCACCCGCTACGGCGGCGTGCTGGAGAAGTTCATCGGGGATGCCGCGATGGCGGTCTTCGGCGCGCCGCGTGCCCGGGACGACGACGCGGAGCGTGCGGTGCGGGCGGGCATGGCGCTGCTGAGCGCGATCGAGCAGATCGGCGTGCGCCTGGGCCTCGAGCCCGGCGAGCTCCAGCTGCGCGTGGGCGTCAACACCGGCGAGGTGGTCCACGCCACCGCCGGGCCGGATGCGGGTCGCGTGACCGGCGACACGGTCAACACCGCGGCGCGCCTCCAGGCCGCCGCGCGGCCGGGGACGGTGCTCATCGGTGAGCTGACGGCGCTGACGGTGGCGGAGGCGATCGAGACCACCGCCATCGGCACCGTGGAGCTCAAGGGCAAGGCGGAGCCGATGCGGGCCTGGGAGGCGACGGCCGCCCGCCCGCAGCCATCGCGGGAGGCGGCGATGGGCGCCCTGCACGCACCGATGCTGGGGCGCGAGGCCGAGCTCGCCCGCCTGCGGGCGCTGACGACGGGCCGATGCCTCATCGTCGCGCCGCCGGGCGTCGGGAAGAGCCGGCTGCTGGCCGAGCTGGCCTCGGCGATCGGGGAGCGGGCCACCGTGCTGCGGGCGCGCGTGCGCCCGCAGGGGACCGCGCCGTACGAGACGGTCGCGCAGCTGATCACCGAGGCGGGTGGGGTCGGGGAGCTCGATGCCCGCCTGGCCGCGGCCGGCATCGGGGCGGCGCGTGCCGCGGTGATCGTCGCCGAGGCGCGGCGCCTCCTCGACCCCGCGGCCGGTCCCACGGGGAGTGGCGGCGACATCGCCGCCGAGCGCGAGGCGCGCTTCGACGCCTGGCTGACGGCGCTCGACGCGCTGGCCGGCGGCCCATGCGCGTGGCTGGTCGAGGACGTCCACTGGGCCGGCGGGGACCTGCTCGCCTTCCTGGAGCTGGCGGGGCGACGTGATGGCACGCACGACCGGCTGGTGGTCGCCACGGCGCGGCCGAGCATTCTCGAGTCGGCGCCGGGGTGGTGCGAGGGCGCCGGGCGCCTGGATCTCGAGCCGCTCCCGGGGGCCGCCGCCGCGGACCTCGTCCGCGCACTGGTCGGCGACGCGCTGCCGCCGGAGGTGGTGGCCGCGGTCGCGGAGCGCTCCGACGGCACGCCGCTGTTCATCGAGGAGCTGCTGCGGACGTGGGCCAGCGTCGGGACCCTGGTTCGGAATGGCGACGACTGGCGGCTGGCGGTGGCGCCGGACGCGATCACGCTCCCGCAGACGGTGCAGGCGATCTACGCCGCGCAGCTCGACGACCTGCCCGCCGACGCACGCCTGGTCGCGCGGCGGGGAGCGGTGGCCGGGCGCCGCCTGCCGGTCGCCGCGCTGCCGGCGCTCGACCTGGCCGACGGCCGCGCGGGGCTGGAGGCGCTGCGGCGCCGAGCGTTTTTCGGCGCGCGGTTCGACGACCCGCTGACCGGGGAGGCGTACGCGTACCGCCACGCCCTGCTGCGCGACGCCGGCTACGCCTCGCTCGCCCGCGCCGAGCGCGCCCGGCTGCACGTGGCGATGGGGCGCTGGCTGGCCGAGGCGGCCGGCGCGGCGGCCGACCTCGTCGCGGAGGGCGTCGGTGAGCATTACGCCCTGGCGCTCGACGCGCTGCCGACCCTCGCCGCG
This sequence comes from Candidatus Limnocylindria bacterium, assembly GCA_035699665.1. Lineage (GTDB taxonomy): Bacteria > Chloroflexota > Limnocylindria > QHBO01 > QHBO01 > JAICQM01. Next base: position 924 of record DASSPJ010000132.1, on the reverse strand, counting down.
CCCGGCCTGCCCGACCGGGCGACGCTGACCCGCGAGGCGGCGGCCTGGCACGACCGCGCCGCCGAGGCGGCCCTCGGTCTGGCCGCGGTCGAGGCCGCGCGGCGCCTGCTCCAGCGGGCCGTCGAGCTGACGCCCGAAGACGAGCCGATCGACCACGCCGGCCGCCGGCTGCGCCTGGGCGAGGTGCTCGCGGAGAGCGCCGAGCTGGACCTGGGGATCGCCGAGCTGGAGGCCGCGCGCGCCGCCGCGGCCGCCGACCCGGCCGCACGCGAGCTGTACGAGCGCGCCACCTACGCGCTGGGCCGCGCGTACATGCAGCAGATCCGCTTCCCCGAGGCGACGGCGGTCACCGAAGAGGCGCTCGCCATGCTGGGCGACGACACCGACGACCCGTTCCTCGCACGGCTCCACGCCCTGCACGCCTGGTCGCGGGGAGCCAACGGCGAGACCGATGGCGTGGCCGAGGAGGCCGGGGCCGCCCTCGCGGCGGCGCGCGCCGGCGACGATCCGCTGCGCGAGCTCGACGTGCTCGAGCACTGGTGCGCGGCTCGTGACGAGCTCGACCTGGCCGGCGAAGCGGACTGGGGCCAGCTGGAGGATCGGGCCCGCTCGCTGGGCCGCTGGCTGCAGGTGGTGGTCGCCGGACGGGTGCGCGCCGTCCATCGGTCGATGGTCGACCCGGCGGGCGCGCTGGCGCCGCTCGAGGCGGCGGCCGAGCTGGCATCGGCCCATGGCCTCACCGAGCAGGCCGGCTGGTGCGAGTACGCGCGCTGCGAGGCGCTCTGGGCGCTCGGTCGCTGGGACGAGGCCATGGCGGTGGGGGAGCGGACCCTCGACCTCGCCGAGCGGAACGCGTACGGACGCCTCGCCTTCCGGACCTTCATGGTCGTCCTCCAGGTCGCGGCCGCCCGCGGCGACCCCGCG
>DASSPJ010000131.1:0-12902 GCA_035699665.1 Candidatus Limnocylindria bacterium | reverse complement strand
CTGCCTCGAGATCCTCCAGGAGAACGGCATCGAGGGCTGGAGACTCGCAACCGCCTACGAGGCGCTCGCCCGGGCCTCGTCGGTCGCCGGCGATCGCGAAGCCGCCAGCGCCTGGAAGTCGAGGGCGGAGGCGGCGCTCGGCGACATCGCGGATGACGAGGACCGCGAAGTCATCGAGCGGGACCTGTCGACGCTCCCCCTGTAGCGCGTTCATCGCGGATACTTCCGCCATGACGAACCTACGGATGGGCATCCTGCCCTGGCCCCAGGCGGCGACCTGGGACGAGCTCCTCGAGGCCGGCCGCCTCGTCGACCGCCTCGGCTACGACCACCTCTGGACGTGGGACCACCTCTACGCGATCTTCGGCGACCCCTACCAGCCGATCTTCGAGGGCTACACGACCCTCGCCGCGTGGGCCAAGGTGACGCAGCGGGCGCGGCTCGGCCTGCTGGTCGGCGCGAACACGTTCCGTAACCCCGCGCTGGTGGCCAAGCAGGCGGTGACGCTGGACCACCTCAGCGGCGGTCGCGCCATCCTGGGCATCGGCGGCGCGTGGTTCGAGACCGAGCACCGCGAGTTCGGCATCGAGTTCGGGAGGTCCCCCGGCGAGCGGCTGACCTGGATGGACGAGGCGGCGGGCGCCATGCGCGCGCTCCTCGCCGGCGAGACGGTGAGCAGCCCGCCCGACGGGCGGTATCGGTTCGACGGCCTGCGGATCCTGCCGCCGCCGGTCCAGTCTCGGCTGCCGATCATGATCGGCGGCTCCGGCGAGCGGAAGACGCTGCGCAGCGTGGCCAGGTACGCCGACATGTGGAACGCGATGGGCGCCACCGAGATGCTGGCCCACAAGGTCGAGGTGCTGAAGCGCCACTGCGACGAGGTCGGTCGCGACATCGCCGAGATCGAGCTGACCTGCGGCTGCAAGCCGGTCATCCGCTCCACCGAGGCCGAGGCCCGGCGCGTCTGGGAGGCGCAGATGGCGCACAACCGCACGCCGATGAGCCGCGTCGAGCGCGACGACACGTTCTGGGTCGGCACGCCCGAGCAGGTGGCGGAGGAGATGATCGAACGCCGGGCGCTCGGCTTCGAGACCTTCATCGCCGAGCTGGCGGCGCCGTTCGACGACGAGACGATGGAGCGCTGGATCGGCGAGGTGAAGCCGGCGGTGGACAGCGCCTAGGCCAGGTCCGCCAGCTGGTCCCGCATCGAGGCGAGGTCGGGATCGGTGCTGCTGAACTCCACCAGGTCCGGACGATGCCGGAATGCCGCCCGCAGCAGGGGGCGCGCCTCGTCGGGCATGCCGACGAGGGCGTAGAAGCAGGCGAGGTCGTACTCGCCGATGGCGCGGTCGCGCTCCGGCAGGCTCTCGGCGGCGACCAGCTGGCGCGCCTCGGCCGCGAAGGCCAGCAGCCGCTCCTCGTCCAGCGGGATGCCGGCCTCGCGGAGCCACCGGACGTGCGTCACCGCGTGCAGCACGCCGTTGCCGAAGGTGCCGCCGATGAGCCGGTCCGACGCTCGCACGACCGCCGGATCGGCCTGCCGGATCTCGCCGACCAGCCGCTCGGTGACCAGGTCGGCCTCATCGACGATCTCGGGCCAGGTCCAGTCGGCGCGCGCCGCCCGCAGCTCCTCGTTCAGCGCGTCCTCCTCCTCGGCGGCCATCGGCGCCGGGATCTCGCGCCCTTCGCGCACGAGGGCGTATCGGTCCGCCTGGCGCGCCTTCCACGCCGTCAGGTGGGCCTGCACGTCCTTCGGTGTCCAGTCGCCCTCGCGGATGGGCCGATGGAGCAGCGCCTCGTCGAGCGCGCCAAGCAGGTCGCGCTCCGCGCGACGGGTCGCCAGGACGGTGGCGGCGAGGTCCTCGAGCAGCGTGTCGGGGTCGCTCATCCGCACACGTTAGTCGAACGTGGCGACCTGGCCGTCGACGCGCACCTCCGCTCCGAGCGCGGTGAGGATCGGGAGGTGGTCGAATTGGTGCCACAGGCGAGCCACGCGATCGCCCTCGAAGAAATAGACGTCGAGCGATGGCGCGCTGAACGTGCGACCGGTGGGCTCGAGCCCGAAGATGCGACCACCGTGCGTCCCGTGGAACCGGGTACGGGTGATCACCGTGTCCCCGAGGTCCGCGAGATCGACCAGCTCAACCCGGAGGTCAGGGAAGGACGCCACGGTCTCGTGCACGATCTCCGCGTGGTCGGCCGGCGTCAGCGACGTGCGTCCATGGAGGTAGGGGTCGGCGAAGACATCGGCCAGGAGATCGGTTCGGCGTTCGTTCCAGCACGACACCCAGTACATCTCGATGATCTCCGCGCTCGAGGCCACCTCACCCGCCGCGCTTCGCGGGGAGGCTGCCGGGAGCAGTGTCGACCATCGTGGCACCGTGCATGCCGGCCATGGTAGTCGCCCGGCGGCGCGCTCGGGGCGGCGCATTCCGGAGAGACCCGAACATGGCTGTGCCGATTCCGGACGTGGGGCCGGGTTGGCTCGGGATCCGGACGGTATCTGGTGCACCGCTGAGCACAGGGCCGGATTCCAGACCGCCCTCATGCTCACCCAGCGAACCTGCATGCTCAGAACCGGCCATGAACAAGGCGATATGCCGCAATTCGGACATGGATGCTCAGGCTCGCGGCATGCGACCTGGGATGACGCTGGACGCGCTCAACGGGCCGCTGGACGCTCCCCGATCTGGAGGCCCGGACCCTGGCCCATGATCAGGTGCATCGGCTTGTGCGGCACGAGCCCGGCGGCTCGTTGCCAATCGGCCATCTCGGCAAAGGTCCACAGCCCGGAGCGGCTGGTGAGCGCGAAGTACAGGTCGTAGAACAGGTCGAACGCGCTCGCCTTGGCCGGCGACTCCGGCCGCATCAGGTCGCCGATCACGTAGATCCCGCCGGGCCGCAGCGCTTTGGCGCAGCGCGCCGCGAGAGCCCGGTTGGTTTCCGCGTCGAAGTGATGAACGAGGCTGAAGGCCAGGATGAGGTCATAGGCCTCGCTCCCCAGGTCGTCCGTCAGGACGTTTCCGGCCCGATGGACCACCCGATCCCCCATCCCCTCCGCGGCGAGCAGCGGCGCGGCCTGCTCGACCGCCTCGGGAAGGTCCAGCACCACGGCGCGCAGCCCGGGATGGCGGCGGCACAGCGCCGCCGAGAAGTGGCCGTGCGAGCCGCCGATGTCGAGCATGGCGGACGCGTTGGCAGGCATCGGGACGCGACGCGCCAGCCACTCCCCGGCCAGCCCGGCCTGGGCCCGCATGCCGCACTGGTAGAGGCGCCAGTCGTCGGAGCTCATGGTGGTGTGGACGTCCAGCGGCTCGCCGGTGCGGACGAACTGCTCGAGGCCCTCGATCCACTGCCACTCGAGGAACTTCATGAGGACCATGTCGCGGACCGAGCTCGCACCGTCCTCGAGCAGCCACCGGCGCGCCAGCCTGGTGAGCCGATACGCACCTTCCCTCGAGCGGCGCAGGTAGCGCATCCCCACCAGCAGGTTCATCAACTTCTCGGCGGCGCGCGCGTCGATGCCGCACTGCGCCGCCACCGCCTGCGGGGCCCGCGGCGCATCGGACAGCGCCTCGAAGATGCCGATCCTGGTCGCCACCATCAGCGCCCGGCCGAATCCGGCTCCGTAGGGCTCGAGCATCGGCGTCGGCACCATGCCGGACGCCAGCCCGATGCGCTCGATGGGGGTCTCCGCAATCACGCCGTAACGCATCGAACAGCTCCTTCGGTCATCGGTCTGGGTTGGGGCGCAGGATGGCGCACCGGCCCATTCAGCCCGCCGCAGCGCGGAAGAAGGGGCGAGCGCTGGCGAGCAGGAGCGCCGCGCCGAGCACCGCGACGATCGGACCGGAGATCATCGGCGGTGGTGGCGCCTGTCCGGGAGCCAGCCCGGCGACGACGTAGAAGAGGGCCGCCCCGGCCGCCCAGGCCGGCAGCAGCCACATCGTCCACCACGCCCAGCGCGCGTGGCGACGGTACGCGAAGACCACGATCGCCGCCGTGAGCAGGCCGAGCAGCACCAGGCTGAAGCCGGTCACGCGGGTGTAGAAGTCGTAGAGGCGGAACACGACCGCGCTCTCGGCCTCGAGCTGCACCAGCGTCATCCCCGTCAGGCTCAGCGGGATGGCCGGATCGGCGGACGCACCGACCGCCATGTCGGTCAGGCCGAAGACGACGATGACGACGCTCATGAAGGCGAGCCCCCACCAGGCATGTCGCTCGAGCCAACCCATCGGGTCTCCTCCGCTGCGGGACGGATGTCGCCTGCCGATCATACGAGCCCCGCCCACCGCGGCGGCACACGGACCTTGCCGAGCGAGCCTCGGGGATCCATGCTCAGCGGGACACCCGAGCAGGCAGGACACCCCGATTCGATGACCACCTCCGCCACGCGCCACCGTGACCGGATGCACCAGAGCATTGCGCCGTTCGCATCGTTCTTCAACGGTCCGTTCGCCACCCTGAACCTCGACCCCGACGTTGCGAACTTCGCGGTCGGCAACCCGCAGGAGATGCCGCTCCCCGCGTACGTGGAGGCACTGCAGCGCAGCGTCGAGCCGCGAGACAAGGATTGGTTCGCCTACAAGCTCTCCGAGCCGGCCTCGCAGAGGACCGTCGCCGCGACGCTCACCCGGCGGACCGGGATGGCCTGGGACCCGGACGACGTGGCGATGACCAACGGTGGCTTCGCGGCCCTGGCGACCGCCCTGCGCACCCTGGTCGAGCCGGGCGACGAGGTGCTCTTCCTGTCGCCGCCGTGGTTCTTCTACGAGGTGCTCATCCTCGCCGCGGGAGGTGAGCCGGTGCGGGTGGCGATGGACCCGCCCGCCTTCGAGCTCGACGTCGATCGCATCGCAGCGGCCATCACCCCGCGCACGCGGGTGGTCCTGGTCAACAGCCCAAACAACCCGACCGGGCGCGTCTACCCGCTCGAGGGTCTGCGCCAGCTGGCCGCCGCCCTGGCCGATGCCTCGGACCGCATCGGTCACCCGGTCTGGGTCCTGTCTGACGAGCCGTACAACCGCATCGTGTTCGACGGTCGCACGGCGCACAGCCCGGCCGAGGTGTATCCGCACACGGTGGTCACCTACTCGTACGGCAAGACGCTGCTCGCGCCGGGGCAGCGGATCGGCTACCTGACCGTGCCGCCGACGTGCCCGGAGCGGGTCGCGCTGCGCGACGAGATCTTCGTCCAGCAGATCGCCGGCGGCTTCGCGTGGCCCAACGCGCTCCTGCAGCACGCGCTGGCAGACCTCGAGCAGCTGTCGATCGACATCGGGGCGCTCGAGCGACGACGGGACCGATTGGTCCCCGCGCTGCGCGAGATGGGCTATGACGCCTCCATGCCGGAGGGCACCTTCTACAGCATGGCCCGCTCGCCGATCCCCGACGACGCGGCCTTCGCCGCGGTGCTGGCGCGCCACCGGGTGCTGGTGCTGCCGGGCAGCGTGCTGGAGGTGCCCGGCTGGTTCCGCATCAGCCTGACCGCATCCGACCCGATGGTGGAGGCCGGCATCCCCCGCTTCGCCGCCGCGTGGCAGGAGGCAACCGGTCAGCCCGGCGGATGAACGAATCCGGTCCCCCGAGCGCCTTCCAGGGTGCAGAGGCACTGGAAGGATGACCGATGTTCGCACGTGGCCGACGGCGCGACATTCGACGACATGACCGCGCGCGAGGCGCCGATCATCGCGTCCGTGCAGATCGGTCGCGAACGCTGAGGGCGGAGGGCACGTGGACCGCGACCTGGTGACGCGGGCGCAGCACGGCGACGGTGCCGCCTTCGACGCCATCGCCGCCGCATTGCTTGACCGGCTGTACCGCATCGCGTACCTGATGCTGCGCGAGCCGGAGGCGGCCGAGGACGCGGTCCAGGAGGCCCTCGTGCGGGCGTGGCGCGACCTGCCGTCGCTGCGCGACCCGGAGCGCCTCGAGGCGTGGATGCGCAGCCTGGTGGTCCATGCCTGCTACGACGAGGCGCGGCGGATCCGACGCCGGGCGCCCGAGCTCACGCTGGTGAGCGGCCGGGATGCCGAGCAGGTCGACCCCCTGCGCGGCCTCGCCGAGCGCGAGATCCTCAACCGGGCCTTCCGCCGCCTCTCCATCGAGCATCGTGCGACCGTCGTCCTGCGGCACTACCTCGAGCTGACACTGCCCGAGATCGCGGCCACGCTGCGGATTCCGCTCGGGACCGCCAAGTCGCGTCTTCACCACGGCGAACGCGCCCTGCGCGCGGCCGTCGAGGCCGATGACCGTACGGCGCGAGGGATCGCAGGATGAGCGAACGTCGGTCCTTCGACCGGGTCCTTCATGCCTGGCTCGTCGACGAGGCGCCAGCCGAGGCGCCGGACCACATCCTCGACGCGGTGACCGCTCGGCGCGACGCGCTGGAGCAGCGCCGACGCGGCTCGTGGCTCATGGTTGCGGCAGCCGTCCTGGTCCTGCTGCTGGCCGGCGTGGCCGGCCTCACGCTGAGCCGGATCGCTGCGCCGCCGCCCGACGTGCAGCCGACAGCCCTGCCGCGACCCACTGACATCCCCGCCGACGGATCCTGCGCGCCGGATCGGCAGTGCCTCGGGCTGCTCGCAGCCGGCGAGCACGCCACGACCGTCTTCAGCCCGCCGCTCCGGTTCACCGTCCCTGCCGGGTGGCAGAACCTCGAGCAGAGCGGCGGCACGTTCGACCTGCGGCCCCTCGATCGGCCCGGGGACGTGATCCAGATCCTGGCGCTGCCCGTGCCAGTCGGCGCGGATGGGCGAGCGGCAAGCGGGATCGTCACGGCGGATGAGCTGGCGGCTCTGCTCGCCTCCCGCCCCGACCTCGAGGTCACCGAGCCGGCGTCGACGACCGTCGGCGGTCACCAGGCGACCATGATCGACGTGGCGGTGCGACCCGATGCAGCGGGCCTGGTCCACGACTGTCCGACCGAGCCGTGCGCGATGCTCGCCCGCGGGCTCGATCCCCGGCAGCGCCCAACCTGGACGTGGGAGCTCACCGCCTGGGAGGGGGCGCGGCAGCGACTCTACTTCGTCGGCAACGGTCCTGATCGACTGGTCGTTGCCGTCACCGCGTGGGATGCCACCGAGTTCCCGACCCTCATCGACCGGGCCCAGCCCATCCTCGACAGCCTGCGCATCGGTCCTTGATCAGGCAAAGCCGCCGAAGTCGCCGCCTCCGAAGTCGCCGCCTCCCCCGAAGTCCCCGCCGAAGTCTCCGCCCGCATCGGCGTCCGCGGTGGCATCGGCGTCCGCATCGGCGCTCTCGCCCGACTCCTGGCCCGCGCCGTCGTCGAACAGGGCGCCCGCGATGGCGGTGCCCACGAACGCCCCGGCGAGCGTCGAGAGGAACATCGAGCCCAGGCCCGGGACGGCCGACTGGCCGAGCGTGCGCTCGATCGTCCCCGGCTGCCGCATCTCCACCCGCGTCGCCATGCGGGCCAGCGACTGCGGGTCGTCGCCGCCGACCTCCGACGCGTCGACCTGGCCGGACAGCTCCCGCAGCACCAGCCGCCGTTGCTCCGGGGTCAGCTGCGCGAAGGCCTGCTCATGCGCCCGCTCGATCTGGTCGGGCGGGGCGGTGCGGAGGAGGTATCGGTATCGCTCGAGGGCCTGCTGGTCGTCCATGGCGTCACATCGGTCCGTGCGAGTTGTGTGCCCGTGATGCATGCACGCGGCCTGCCGGTCGGCAGGCTCGAGGCTCAGGCGGTCGCCAACCGCAGGAACCCGTCGACGTACGCCGGCTCGACCGTGAGCCTCACCCCGGACGAGGAAGCCGCGTCCTGCAGGGTCGCCGCAGCAGCACGGCTGGGAGCGCCATAGACCTCCCACCCGTCGGGAACGAGGAACTCGTAGGCGGCGCGGGAGCGCTCATCGGCGCCCTCGAAGTGAGCATCCATCGCCGCGGCGTCGGCGAAGAGATGGACGATGGTGAGCCGCGAGCGGCTCTCGTCGGCGTAGGCGACGAACGCCAGCGTCCGCGGCTTCTCCGCGCGGAGATGCTGCAAGACGTCCTGCTGCAGGCGCGCGTAGGCCTCGAACATGCCGGCGCGAAAGCGGAAGTGACTGATGAAGACGATCGGTGCGGTCACGGCATCCTCGTGTGCTGGCGGCGACCCATCTTGCGCCTCCGCCGGCCGCCTGATGCGGCATGCGGGAGCGCCGCGGACCGATGCTGGCCCGATGATCGCCTACGCTTGCCGAGATGAGCCGTCCGCCGCCGCCCGGCGCCACCGATCCGCGGATCAACGCGGTTGTCTTCGTGGCCATCGCCCTGATCGGCGGCGGCAACCCGGTTGGCGTGAACGTGGCCGTCGACGAGCTCGATCCCCTGTGGGCGGCAGCCATTCGGTTCCTGGCGGCCGGAGCCATCTTCGCGATCGCGATGCCGCTGGTGCGCATTCCGGTTCCACGCGGCCGTGCGCTGCTCGGGGCGCTCATCTACGGCGTCTTCGCCTTTGCCGGCTCGTTCGCCTTTCTCTTCTGGGGGCTCCAGGAGACGCCGCCCGGCACGGCCCAGGTGATCATCGCCCTGGCTCCGCTCTTCACGCTGCTCCTCACCATCGCGCACGGCCTGGAGCGCTTTCGCCCGCGCGCCCTCGTCGGGGCGCTCGTCGCGCTGGGGGGCCTCGTGTTCCTGATGGCCGACCGGATCGAGGCGAACGTGCCGCTCCTCTCTCTGCTCGCGGTCGTGGCCGGGGCCGCCCTGCTCGCCGAGTCGGCGGTGGTGATCAAGCTGACCCCGCGGGCGCACCCGGTGGCGACCAACGCGGTCGGCATGGTGAGCGGCGGCGCCATCCTGCTCCTCATGTCCGCCGCGGCAGGCGACGGCTGGCTGGCACCGCAGCAGTCGGACACGTGGGTGGCGATGGTGTTCCTGGTGCTCGGCGGGTCGGTGGCCGTCTTCGGCCTGTACCTGTTCCTCCTGGGCCGCTGGACCGCATCGTCAGCGTCGTATGTGCTGCTCCTCCAGCCGGTCGCCGCGATCGTCTACTCCGCGATCCTGACCGATGAGGTGATCACGCCCGCGCTCTTCGTCGGCGCGGCCATCGTGCTGGTCGGCGTCTACATCGGTGCCTTCAGCGCAGACCGATCGGTGTGGCGGCCAGCCCGAGGGCGGGCGGTCAGCGGTGGAGGCTGAGAACGGGACCCGCTGCGCGTCAGCCGAGCGGCTTGACGACCATCAGGAAGACGATGAGGGCGATGATCGCCTGGAGCGCCCAGGTCGCCATCCGAGCCCGCGGCTCGCCGATGACGGCCAGTAGCTCGGGCGAAGCGGCTCCATCCGGGCTGGCGGCCGCGGCGCGCTCGAGTCGGCCGACCCAGGGATCGGTGATGGTGATGCCCAGCACCATGGCGCCCAGGAAGGCCGCGTAGGCAGCGATCAGCCACGGGCGCAGGAGATCGATCTGGCCGGTGACCGCGGCGACGAAGCCGAAGGCGGCGCCGGCGAGGAAGAGACCGGTGGCGAGCGGTCCTTCGATCGGCCTCATCCGCTCGATGGCGATCCTGATCGCCCGGACGTCGGCGCTCTGCGCGATGCGGCGCACCACGATCTCACCGCTCAGCGCCAGCGCGACGGCGAAGAACATCGAGGCGATGTGGAGGTACTTGAAGATCACGAAGGCGTCCATCAGTGGATCCCTTTCGGTGGGGTTGACCGATCGGCCTGGAGGCCGGTCGCGGTGAGGTGCCGGGCGACCACTGCCGCCGCGTGAATGACGTCCATGCCGCCGTCGCGCAGTGAACGCCAGGCTCCGAACGTCGTGAGCGCGGTGCCGATTGCGACGGCCGGGTCCGTGAGGTCGAGCTCCAGAGCCGCCGCCACGAGCGCGCGATGTCGTGCATCGACGTCTCGCAGCCAGGCGTCGACCTCGGGGAGCGTGCGGCGGTCGACCTGGAGGTGGTCCCAGCCGGCGGCCAGCTGCTCCCACCACGTGAAGAGGGCCTGAGCCACGAGCCGCATGCGTTCGGTGGCGTCGCGGGCGCCGACCAGGACGGCCTCGGTCGGCATCGGGAAGAGCTGATCGCTCAGCTGGCCGCAGGCGTGGACGAGATCCCGCATCTGCGGGAAGTGGTTGAGCACGGTGGCCGGCGAAACGCTGGCACGGGCCGCGACATCGCGGATGCTGGTGCGGGTGATCCCCTGCTCGTCGTGGAGCCCCAGGGTCGCCTCCACGATCCGCCGGCGCGTGGCCGCGGCCGCCTCGGCCCGCCGGCCGAGACGGTAGGTGCGCCGTGTCACTATTTGACTGAACGCATAGTTCAGCCAATATAGCACGCGCCTGTCAGAACACCGGGCGGAGAACGACGATCGTCGGGCGCCTGATCGTCCGTGCCGGTCGTACACTCGCGTGGATGTCCGACCCAGCACCATCGGTCGACCTGCTGCGACAGATCGCGGATGCGTTCAATCGCCATGATCTCGACGCGATCATGTCGTTCTTCGCCGACGACGCCGTCTTCGAGTCGCCCCGCGGACCCGACGCCCACGGCACGCGGTTCATCGGCAGGGCGGCGGTGCGCGAGGGCCTGGCGGCGCGGTTCAGCGGCATCCCCGACGTCCACTACGGCGACGACGACCACTTCGTGGCCGGCGACCGCGGCGCATCGGAATGGACGCTCACCGGCACCACCACCGACGGGCAGCGGCTCGAGGTGCGCGGCTGCGACCTGTGGACCTTCCGTGACGGCCGGGTCGTGAAGAAGGACTCGTACTGGAAGATCCGGGTGCCGCCGAGCTAGCCTCCCGAGCCGCGGACCGCCAGCGAGACGGCCGAGGTCAGAGATTGCACCGGGTGGAGGTAACGGCCGCCGAGCCCCCCTCGCGGGCGGCGGAATGGCCTCACGGTGGCCTCAGGATGGCCGCGTGTTGCATCACGTGACCGTCTCGGCCACGGAGCGCCGTCTGCGTGGCCGATAGCTCCACCCCGTGCAACGCCGCGGAACCAGCTCCCTAGAAGAGCGCTCCCCAATACCGGGCGGTCGCCATGCAGGCCACGGTGATGGCCAGGCCGATGAGCACCAGCCACCCGGCGCGCCTGGACTCACCACCCACCCGCATCAGCGTCGCGCGCTCCTCGTCGGAGGGCGGCCGCCCGGCCGAGAGCACGTCACCCACGATGCGCTCGACGACGCGCGTGCGCGGGAACACGTACAGGCCACCAACCCCGAGCGTCAGGATCCCCGCGATGCCGCCCAGCGTGTAGCCGAGGCGCGAGATGTCGAACAGCAGGTCGGTGCGCAGGCCGGCGGACGTGTTCCACAGCATGAGGATGCCGGCCAGGACGGCGGTCACCGCCGACGCGAGGATGACCAGCGGCATGCGCCGGTCGTGGATGAGCTGGTACATGAAGCGCTGGCCATCGGGCCCGAGCGCCACGCCGGTCGGCTGCACGAACAGGAAGAAGGTGTACACGGCGCCGACCCAGAACGCGCCGGCCGCGATGTGGATCAGGCGCAGGATGGCGAGGTCCATCGGTCAGGTGTCCTCCGCTGGCTCGGTCAGTGTGGACAGCACGCGAAGCATAGGTGGCGCGCCGTGTGCCGGCCACCCCCGGCGCGCGGGTACACTCCGCGATGGTGGGAGGCATGAAGCAGGTGACCGAGCCGGATCTCGAGCCGATCGTGCTGCGCCCCGGCGATGGGCGGCGCATCGACCTCGGTGGGTTCGCCATGTCGCTCAAGGCCTCCGGCGAGGAGACGGGCGGGGTCTTCAGCCTGCTCGAGGCGGACGAGCCGCCGGGCTTCGGGCCGCCGATGCACATCCACCACGACGCCGCCGAGGCGTTCTACGTCACCCGCGGCGAGTACACGATCTTCGTCCGCGACGAGGAGTACGCCTGCCCGGCGGGGTCCTTCGTGTTCATCCCCGCGGGCGTGCCACATGGGTTCCGCGTCGGCAGCATGCCGAGCGGCAAGCTCAACATCTACGCCCCCGCCGCCATGGTCGGCTACTTCGATGAGCTGAGTGCCGCCCTGTCCGCCGGTGATGCCGACCCCGACCGCCTCGCCAGGATCGCGGAGCGCTACGGCATGGAGGTCATCGGCCCGGTACCCGAGGGCTACCTCTAGACCGATGGAGTGCCAGGAGGATCCGCAATGAGCAGCCCGCAGCTGAAGAGCCGGCGCTCGCCCGATGACGCCTGGCGCCCCGCGCAGCTGCTCACCGACCGGGCGACCGATCGGACGAGCCGCACCCTCGTGATGGCCACCGTCGGAGCGGTACTCGGGACCGTGGCCGTGATCGGCGTGCTGATGGTGCTGTGGGCGCCGCCCGACTGCGAACCGTTCGCGGCGACGCCGGGCCCACCGATGGAGTGCCGGGCCAGCTGGGCGGTGGGAACCGGGACCACCATCGCGCTGCTCGCCCTGGCGGCCGGCGCGATGCTCCTGTACGACGCGTTCGGGCGACGGCGCCGCTGATTCCATTGCAGCGTGGCGAGCACCGATGCTCGACCGCGTGACGCCGACCCCGTCCCCCTAGCGACCTGACGGCCCGCCACGGTCGCCCCACACCCCATCTCTCATCCGGTTCTCATCCTCGCGGCGGTACCCTCCGCGCGGGAGGTGATGCGCGTGCGCGTCCTGGTCGTCGAGGACGAGACGAAGATGGCGGGCCTGCTGAAGCGTGGCCTGGAGGAGGAGGGCTATGCCGTGGACGTTGCACGCACCGGCGCTGACGGCCTGTGGGCGGCCACCGAGCACGCCTATGACGCCATCGTCCTCGACGTCATGCTCCCCGAGCTCGACGGCTACGCGGTCTGTCGGCGGCTCCGCGAGGCCGGGCGCTGGTCGCCGGTGCTGATGCTGACCGCGCGCGGCGACGTCGACGACCGGGTGGCGGGCCTCGACGCCGGTGCCGACGACTACCTGGTCAAGCCGTTCAGCTTCTCGGAGCTCCTGGCC
>DASSPJ010000130.1:0-6463 GCA_035699665.1 Candidatus Limnocylindria bacterium | reverse complement strand
TGAGCATTGGGCACGGATCAGGCGCACGCGACGCGGGAGCGGACGCGACCGTCGGGCGGCCGCCGGTCTCCCGGTTGCCGCCCGACGAGAAATGCGGTGATGGACGCGCCGGTCAGTCGCGCATCATGCGGAAGCAGTCGGAGCAGTAGACCGGTCGCGACCCGGTGGGTCGGAACGGCACCTGCGTGTCCTTGCCGCAGCGAGCACAGACCGCATCGTGCATCTCGCGCGGGCCGCGATCGCCCCCGCCATACCCGCCTCCGGCTCCGTAGCTCGAGCCGCCGCCCATCGAGCGACGCTGTGACCGGCAGGACGCGCATCGCTTGGGCGCGGATGCGAAGCCCTTCTCGGCGAAGAACGCCTGCTCGGACGCGGAGAAGACGAAGTCGATCCCGCAGTCCGCACAGGTGATCACCTGATCGGTGTAGGCCACCTAGGACCCTCCCAACAATGAAATGGTTGCCACGTCGGGTGTCGCCCACTCGGTACGCCGGCCCGGGATCTGCGTCGCGCCCCCGGAGCCAGCGATTGGACGTGGTGGGGAGGGAAGCCGATGAGCTTGTGGCGTCGGACGTGTGGCCGATCCGACTTGGAGCGGAGTATACGCACGCGTTCCTGCCGCGCAAGAGGGTTACGATCGGGCCATGCAGCTGCCCTGGATGCTCGTCGGCCTGGTGCTCATCGCCGGCGGCGCGGTGTGGGTCGCGCAGGGGCTCAACCTGCCGTTCGCGCCCGGCAGCTTCATGACCGCGCAGCCGGTCTGGGTGGTCATCGGCCTGGCGGCGGTGGTGGCCGGGGTGGTGGCCCTGCGCCGGGCCGGGCGCGCCTAGCCGGCCAGCGCGATCGTGACCCCTGCCTCGGCCATCTCGGCGAGCGCCCGCTCGCCGTCGCCCGGGGCGAGGTCGACGGCGGCGACCGCGTCGGCGAGGAGGGTCGTGACGAAGCCGAGGCGCGCGGCGTCGAGCGCGGTCGCCCTGACGCAGTAGTCGGTCGCCAGCCCGCACACGCGCACGCGCTCGATCCCGCGCTGACGGAGGAGCTCCTCCAGCACGGTGGGCTGCTCCTCCCCGCTCACCGGGTCGCGCATGGTGAACCCGGAATAGCCGTCCTCGCCGTTGCTCCCCTTCCGGACGCGCGGCGTGTCAGCGGGGAGCGCGAGGGCGGGGTGCAGCTCGGCGCCCCACGTCCCGCCGACGCAGTGGACGGGCCAGATGCCACCGTCCTTCGCGAAGTGCGGCGTGGAGGCGGGGTGCCAGTCCTGGGTCGCGACCACGGTCGCGCCGGCCTCGAGCGCCCGCCTGACCTCCTCGTTGACGCGCCCGATGATCGCCTCGCCACCGGCGACGGCCAGGCCACCCGCGGGATCGGCGAAGTCGTTCTGCAGGTCCACCACGACGAGGGCGGTGGCGGAGTCGTACGCCGACGTCATCGGCCCTCCTCGGCTGTCCCCCACGCCACCGGCTGAGCGAGGATCGCCGCGTGGACGTCCCGGATGGCACGCAGCAGGTTCTCCTGCTGCTCCGGGGTCAGCGACTCGATGAGGGCGGTGAGCTGGGCGCGGCGCAGGTCACCCAGCTCGCGGCTGAATTCGTGGCCCGCCTCGGTGAGGCGGACCATGACGCGGCGACGGTCCGCCGGGTCGTGCGCGCGCTCGAGAACGCCGCGCTCCTCCATGCGCGAGACGATGCCGGTCGCGTTGGGCAGCGACACCCCGAGCCCCTCGGCGAGGCGGCTCATCGTCTGCGGACCGGCGGCGTCGAGCATCGCCAGCACCTGGACATGGGTCATCGACAGCCCGCGCGCGGCGCATCGGGTCGCCCAGGCGCGCTTGGCACGGCTGATGAGCGGGGCGAGCTCCTCGAGGATCAGATCGGCGACGGCGACGGTCGTGTCGGTCACGGGTGCATGACCAGCCAACCGTGACCCGTGGCTCGCAACCGATCCGCTGTCACCCTGGCCCCTACTGCGTCGTGCGGCGCTGGTAGGCCCACAGGCCGAGCGGGAAGCAGACGGCCAGGATGGCGAGGGACCAGAGGATGGACGGGACGAACGTCGGTCCGCCGCTGCCGTCGAGGGTCAGGCTGCGCACCGCGTTGGTGACCAGGGTCATCGGCTGCCGGTCGGCGAACCAGGCCAGCCAGCCCGGCATCGTCTCGGTCGGCACGAAGGCGCTGCTCACGAAGGTGAGGGGGAAGACGGCGGCAAAGATGATCCCCTGCAGCGCTTCCGGGGTCCGCACCAGCGCGCCGAGCGCCACGCCCACCCACGACAGCGCGAACCCGAACAGCAGCATCACCGCGACCGCGCCGATCCCGCCGAGCACCCCTCCCCCGGGGCGGAAGCCGACCAGCATCCCCACGATCCACATGATGGCCACCGCCAGCGTGGCGCGCAGCAGATCGGTCAGGGTGCGCCCGGTGAGGACCGATGACTGCGCCATCGGCAGCGAGCGGAATCGGTCGATCATCCCGTTCTTCAGGTCGTTGGCCAGCAGCACCCCGGTGTAGATGCCGGCGAACGCGATGGTCTGCACGAAGATGCCGGCCATCAGGTAGTTGATGTACGACTCGCGCGGCACGTCGATCGCCCCGCCGAAGACGAGGCTGAAGAGCAGCACGAACATGATCGGGCTGACCGTCACGTCGAGCAGCAGCTCCGGCGTGCGGCGAATGTGGATCAGGTTGCGCTTGACCATCTGCCACGAGTCGGAGAGCCAGGTGCCGAGGCTGGCGCGCGGTGCGGCGCGCGGTCGTGCGCGCTCGGCGGCCGTCATACCGCCACCTGCTCGGCTCGCGCGTCCGCGCCATCCACGTCGGGCTCGGCCGGCTGCCCGGTGAGCACCAGGAAGACGTCGTCGAGGGTCGGCCGATGGACGCTCGCGTCGTCGAGGCTGACGCCGGCCGCGTCGAGCTCGCGGATCGCCCGGGTCAGGATGCCGTCGGTGTTCGTGACCGGGATGCTCACCCGTCGCGCCCCGGCGTCGACGCGGACGTCGGGCGCCAGCCTGCCGAGCGCATCGTGTGCCGCCTGCACCTGCTCGGCGTGGGTCACCTGCACCTCCAACCGTTCGCCGCCGATGCGTCCCTTCAGCTCGTTGGCCGTCCCGCGCGCGATGACCCTGCCGTGGTCCATGACCGCGATCTCGTCAGCGAGGCGGTCCGCCTCCTCCAGATACTGGGTGGTGAGCAGCAGGGTCGTGCCGCCGGCCACCAGCTCCCCGATCAGGTCCCACATCCCCAGCCGGCTGCGCGGGTCGAGCCCGGTGGTCGGCTCGTCCAGGAACAGGATCGGTGGCTCGGCCATGAGGCTGCCGCCGAGGTCGAGCCGGCGCCGCATGCCGCCGGAGTAGGTCTTCACCGCCCGATCGGCCGCGTCCTCGAGATCGAAGCGCGCCAGCAGCTCCGCCGCCCGCTCGCGGACGCGCTGCACGGGAAGGTGGTAGAGGCTGCCGATCATCTCGAGGTTCTCGCGCCCGGTGAGCAGCTCGTCGAGGGCCGCGAACTGGCCGGTCAGCCCGATATTGGCGCGCACCATCTCCGGCTGGCGCCGGACGTCGTAGCCAGCCACCGTGGCCTCGCCGGCGTCGGCGCGGGTGAGGGTCGCCAGGATGCGCACTGCGGTCGTCTTGCCGGCCCCATTCGGACCGAGCACGGCGAGGATCCGCCCCTCCGGCACGTCGAGGTCGATGCCCCGCAGGGCGTGGGTGGCGCCGAAGTGCTTCTCCAGCCCGCGGGCGTGGATGACGGGGGCAGCGTGCTCGGTCATGGGACGCACAAGGGTACGCCGGCCGGCCGTATCGTGCGCGCTGCATGGATCTCGCCCTTCTGACCGATGCCGACCGCGCGCTGCTCCCCGGTCGGGGCGCGCGCTCGCCGTGGCTCGTCGAGGCGCTCGGGGACGAGGACGCTGCGCTGGCCAACGCGGCTCCCCCGCTCGACCGCGACCTGGAGGTCGACGTGGCGATCGTGGGTGGCGGCTTCACCGGGCTGTGGACCGCGCTCGGCATCGTCGAGCGCGACCCGGGGCAGCGGGTGGTGGTGCTCGAGGCGGACATCTGCGGGGGCGGCCCGTCGGGGCGCAACGGCGGCTTCGTCAACGCGTGGTGGGACGAGATCGGCACGCTGGTCTACCTCTTCGGCCCGACGCGCGCGCTCGAGGCGGCCGAGGCCAGCGCGGCGAGCGTGGACGCCATCGGGACGTGGTGCGCCGCCAACGGCGTCGACGCCCAGTACCGGCACGCCGGGATGCTCACCGTCAGCACCACGCCCGAGCACGATGCCCGGCTCCCGGGGGAGCCGGCCCTGGCGCGGAAGCTCGGCCGCCCCGACGCGCTGGAGCTCCTCGACGGCGCGGCAGTCGCCGAGATCTGCCGCTCGCCCCGGTTCCGCGGCGGCGTGCTGATGCGCGACGCGGCCACCGTCCACCCCGCCCGGCTCGCCCGCGGGCTGCGGCGCGTGGCGCTGGCGCGTGGCGTGGAGCTGCACGAGCGCACCCGGATCACCGGCCTCGGCGGTCGGCGGTCGGGCCGCGTCACCGTGGGCGCCTCGAGCGCAGCCGGCTCGTTCCGCATTCGGGCGCGGCACGTGGTGATGGCCATCAATGCGTGGAGCGCGGGATGGCGGCCGTTCCGCCACTCGCTGCTGGCCTGGTCGAGCTACATGGTCCGCTCCGAGCCTGCCCCCGACCGCATCGCGCGGGACCTCGGCTGGACCGGCGGCACCTCGATCGTCGACGCGCGCGCATCGGTCCACTACCTCCAGGCCACCCGGGACGGACGGATCGCGTTCGGCGCCGGCGGCGGGCGTCCGGGGTTCGGCGGCCGCATCGGTCCATCCTTCACCGATGACGTCGACGCCGCCCGGCGTGCCGCCTTCGGCTTCCGCTGGTTCTTCCCGAGCCTGGCGGACGTGCGCCTGACCGATGCCTGGGGCGGACCGATCGACGTCTCGCCGGACCACCTTCCGCGCTTCGGCACGCTCCACGGCGGGCGGGTCCACTACGGCTTCGGCTACTCCGGCAACGGGGTGGGGCCGTCGCACCTGGGTGGCCGCATCCTCGCCGCGCTGGCCCTCGAGTCCGACGAGCCGGTCACGCGGCTGGCGGTGGTGCGGCCCGTCTCGCACCGCATGCCGCCCGAGCCGATCCGCTGGCTCGGGGCGCGCGTCCTGCGCGAGGCGATGATCCGGCGCGAGGACCTCGAGGAGTCAGGGCACGCCGCGCCGTGGTGGCTGCGCCAGCTCACCGTGCTGCCGCGCCGGCTCGGCTACCACCTCGGCCCCGGCGGCTGATCGGCTAGGCCGCGGCCCGCTCCGGGGTGAGCAGCCGCGCCACGGCACCGGCGATCGCCGCGGCCACGCCGCCCAGCGCGATCCCGGCCGCTCGCTCGAGGTCGAGCGCCGGCGTGACGAAGAGCAGGACCGGCGCGAGCATGAACAGGAACGCCAGCGCACGGAGGGCGGTGCCGCCGGACGCGCGACGACGCCCCGCCAGCAGCGCCAGCCAGCAGGCCAGTGCCCCACCGGCGATGCCGCCGCCGAAGCCGCCGAAGACGATGACCGGTATCGCGGCGAACTCGCGGTTCGGGAGGAAGGCCGCGGCGTACAGGTAGCCGAGCCACCCGGCGCCGAGCCCGCCGGCGGCAGCGCCCACCCCCGTCCCGATCGCGGCCAGCAGCGGGCCGCCAGGGTCGCCCGTCGGCACCTTCGAGCTCGAGCGGCGGGTCACCGCTCGGCGGGAAAGATGCGCCGCAGCCGACGGTAGGCGCGCGCCGCGGCGTCCTGGCGGCCGCGAAGCCATTCGGGCTCGGGCTCCGCGGGAGTGCTCGTCGTCTGGCTCAGCCCCTCCGGGCGCAGGTCGGGCGACGGACCGATACGCTCATGTGGCGCTACCCAGGCTCGCAGGCGCTCCTCGCTTGGCGCGTCGGGCGCACCGAGCGCATCGGTCTCCGGCCAGTCAGTGGCGCTCTCGACGGCGGTGGGCTCGGCGGGCGGTGCGACGGGTCTCGCGAGGGCGGCCATCGCGTCGTCGAGCTCATCGGCTCCGGGGAGGTCCAGCTCGGAGGTCGGGTGCGGCCGGGAGTCGGGGGGCGCAGCCACCGCCGCGGCTTCGGCTTCGTTCGCGGGAGGGGTGGTGAGGTATGCGCGGATGGCGGCCACCTCGTCCTCATCCCAGCCCTCCTCCGCGGCGACCGCTCCGAGCCGCTCCTCGACCTCGTGGTCGGGGATCGGCGGAGGCGGCGCGGGGGTGGGGAAGGTTGCGGCGGCGGAGGCGGAGGGGGAGTCGGCGGCGGTTGGGGCCGGCGGTTCGTCGACGTGCCAATGGGCGGCACTCTGCTCCAGCTCGGCGGCCCATTCCTCGTCCTGCGCGGGACCCTCGAGCCACATGAGCTCCTCCTCGTCGGCCGGGAGGCGCGGTCCGGGAGGTGATTCAGGTGCGGGCTCCGGCTGCGGTGCGGGCTCCGGCT
>DASSPJ010000129.1:0-5123 GCA_035699665.1 Candidatus Limnocylindria bacterium | reverse complement strand
CGCTGCGCTTCCTCGCCGAGCGCCTCTCCTCCCCTCCGCCCGCGACCGGCACCTCGTAGTCGCCGCTGTCGGGCTGGTCGTCCGCCGGCTGCCGCTCCGCGGTGTCAGGCTCGATCTCGCCCGGCTCGTCTCGTCGTTCGGTGGGCTCGAAGCCACGTGGGTCGCTCATGCCCGCCCTTCCGCACGGGGCGTGCCGCGGCGGACGCAGCCGCTCCCGCAGTCGGGCGGCGCGCGGATGACACAATCCCGCGGTGACCCGCATCCTCGTCTACACCGGCAAGGGCGGCGTCGGCAAGACGAGCATCGCCGCCGCCACGGCGCTGGCCTGCGCGGATCGCGGCTACCGGACGATCGTGATGTCGACCGATATCGCCCACAGCCTCGGTGACGCGTTCGATCGCGAGCTCGGCCCGACCCCGCTCGAGATCGCCCCGAACCTGTGGGCGCAGGAATCGGACGTCTTCTTCAACGTCGCCCGCTACTGGGGGAGGATCCAGGCGTACGCAGCCTCGGTGCTGCGCTGGCGCGGGCTCGACGAGGTGATGGCCGAGGAGATGACCGTCCTGCCGGGCATGGACGAGGTCGGGTCATTGCTGTGGATCGCCGACCACCACGATTCCGGCCACTACGACGTGGTCGTCGTCGACGCCGCGCCGACCGGCGAGACGCTGCGCCTCCTCTCGCTGCCCGAAGCGGCGAAGTGGTGGATGGAGAAGATCGAGCCGATCGGGCGGCGCATCGCCAAGCTCACCGGCCCGCTCATCCAGCGGGTGGTGGGGATGCCGATGCCCAGCGACGAGGTGTTCAACGCCGGGGAGGAGCTGTTCGGCCGGCTCGACCACATGCACCAGCTGCTGACCGATCACGCCAAGACATCGGTCCGGGTCGTCCTCACGCTGGAGCAGGTGGTGATCAAGGAGGCCCAGCGCTCGTTCACCTACTTCCACCTGTACGACTACCCGACCGACCTGGTGGTCGCCAACCGGGTGCTGCCCGATGCGGTCGGCAGCTACTTTCGCGGCTGGTACGAGGCGCAGCAGCGCTACGGGCCGCTGGTCGAGAAGATGTTCCATCCGATTCCCGTGCGCTCCGCGCCGTTCTTCGACCGCGAGATGGTGGGCATCGGCCGCCTGCGCGAGCTGGCCACCGTCCTGTACGGCGACACGGACCCGACGTCGTTCTTCTACCGGGGGCGACCGTACTCGGTGGTGCGGGACGACGGCGGCTTCCTCCTGGCGGTCGACCTTCCCTTCACCGAGAAGGACCGCATCAACCTCTCCCGCCACGGCGACGAGCTCGTCATCGACCTCGGCACGTGGCGACGCACGCTCGTCCTGCCGCGCATCCTGGTCGACGCGCCGACCGAGGGCGCGCGCTTCGACGACGGAACCCTCAAGATTCGCTTCGGCACGCCGGCCCACTCCACACGAGGATCAACCCGATGACCGACCAGCCAGCCCCGGACCGCACCGCCGACCTCGAGGCCCGCATCGCCGAGCTCGAGCGCCGCAACTGGCGCGCGACGATGGACGAGGGACGCTCCGGCGTCGAGACCGCCTTCTGGGCGGTGGTCCACACGCTCTTCCCCGACGAGGCGCGCAGGCACCTCAAGGTCGCCGGGCGCGAGCAGCTGCTCGCCGCCCGCGTGTACCTCGACAAGTGGATCGCCAAGCTGGACGAGCGGGAGGAGGCCGCGGCGTCGGGGCGGCCGCACGAGAAGATCGAGGTGGAGTAGGCCCGGGAGCCCTGGCCGCTAGCCTTCGGCGCGCTGCGCCTCTCCGACGAGGAGGGCGCGGACCGCCGCCGCCTCGGAGGTGAGCCCCATCTCCTCGAACAGCGCGAGCGCACGTCGCAGCGTGCCGTCGCCCTCGGCCGCGCGTCCGGCCGCGCGCAGGGTCTCGCCCCAGCCGCGCAGGACGCGAGCCAGCTGAGGCCGCGCACCGAGGTCGTCAAGGATGGTCGCGCTGTCGGCGAAGCCGGCGAGGGCGGCTTCGACCTCGCCGCGCTGCGCGGAAGCCTCGGCGAGTTTCCACAGGACGCCCGCCTCGCCGACGCGATTCCCGATCGAGCGCGCGGTCGCCAGCGCCTCTTCCCAGCTCCCCTCGACCGCCGCGTAGTCGCCCAGCGCCGTGGCGCTGGTGCCGAGCCAGGCCTGGAGCGTCGGACGCCACATCGCGCGGTTGACGACCAGGGCGAGCTCGTTGCCGCGCTGGAGCGTCTCGCGCGCCTCCTGGAAGCGTCCCTGGCGCTGGTAGGCGTCGCCGAGCACCCATGAGCTGGCAATGACGCAGGCCGAGGCGCCGGTCTCCTCGGCCTGCGTGATGCACGCCTGGGCGATCGGGATCGCCTCGTCGAGCTGTCCCCGGGCAGAGCGCACCATGGATTCGGCGATCTGCGCGTCGAGCTGAGCGATCACGTCGCCCCCTGCCGCCAGCTCGGTGGCGTACTGGGAGGCCTTCTCCGCCTTGTCGAACTCGCCCAGGCTGGCGTACCCGATGGCCAGGGCACCCCGCGCAAACGCCGCCCCGATGAAGTCCTGGCGCTGCTGGAGGAGTGGAACGGCCTCGTCGAGCGCCGCGACGCCATCACGGATGGGGCCCATGAAGACCTGGGTGAGCCCGATGACGGCGAGCTGCAATGCCCGAAACGAGGGATCGTTCAGGGTCTCACCGATCTCGGCGACCCGGTCGAGGGAGCGCTTCACCTCGGGATCCGAGACGCGCTCGCCGCGCTGCATGCGTGTCATCGCCACTGCCAGGTGGAGGGGCGCGAGCAGCTGGAGGTCGCCGAGCCGTTCCGCCGCCGGGAGGATGGCCTCGAGATCGGTGATCACGTCCTCCGTCGGACGGAACGTCCAGCCCGCCCGCCCACGGCCCAGCTCGACCTCAACCCGCCGGCGGAGCAGATCCTCCTCTTCGGTGTCCGTCGCCGGCGGCAGGAGGGCGGCGGCCCGGTCGAACGCTGAATAGGCCTCGGCGATGGCATTGCGATCGAGGGCGAACCGGCCGGCCGTGACCAGATACCGGACGGCCTTGTCCGTGTCGCCGGCCTCGGAGAAGTGGATGGCCAGGATGCCGGCCAGCTCGCTGCCCCGATCCGGATAGAGCAGCTCCATCGCCTCGCCGACCAGGCGGTGCAGCTCCCGGCGCTCCTGCTTGAGGAGCGAGCCATACGCGGCGTCCTGGACCAGCCAGTGCCGGAAGAGGTACTCGAGGTCCGGCCGCGATGCCGCGAGCCGAATGAGACCCTTCGCCTCGAGTGTGTCGAGCTGCGCTTCGATCGCCACGGCTACGACCCCGTCTCTCCGAGGACCCGCTCCAGCACGCGGACCGGGAACTGCCGTCCGATGACCGAGGCTACCCGCAGGCTTCGCTTGGCCGCGTCCGGCAGCTGGTCGATCCGAGCGAGGAGCAGCCCGTGCAGCGTCTCGGGGATCTCGATCGACTCGACCTCTGCCGTCGCGACCCATTGGTCCGCGCGAAGCTCGATGACCCCCCGCTCGATGAGCATCCGGATGACCTCCTCGACGAAGAAGGGATTCCCCTCCGCGCGAGCCAGGATTGACTCGCGAACGGTCGTCGGGAGGGACTCGATCTCCAGCAGGTTGGCGACGAGATCCCGGCTGTCGGTCTCCGACAATGGCCGCAGCTGGATCTCGGTGAGCGCGTCCCCGAACGACTCCCGGGCGCTGGTCGCCAGCCTCCAGCCGGCCGAATCCATATCGGCCCGCAGGGCGGCGATGAAGAGGACGGGGAGTTGCGCAGCCAGCGGCAGCAGCTGGCTGACCGACGCAACCGAAGCTGGGTCGGCCCAGTGCACGTCCTCGCAGACGAGCACGACGGGGCCTCTGGCCGACAGCGCGCGAAGCAGACGGTGAACGGACGCGATGTAGCGACCCTGCATCGTCTCCGGGTCGAGCAGTGCCCGATCCGCTTCCTCGGGGTGGAGGGGCAGCGCCAGGAGGTGGGCGAGGTACGGGGCGGTGTCGTCGGCGTCGTCACCGAGGAGCGCGGCAAGCTGGCGGTCGAGCGTGGCCCTGGCATCGGTCTCCAACCCGGCGGAGGACATCTGGAGGGCGGACCGCACGAGGTCGTGGAGGAGGTGGTACGGCAGGTTGCGACCGTACGAAACGCAGCGCCCCTCGACCCACGTGGCCGAGACCGCGGGCGAGTCCTCGGCCGCGGCGCCGTCCACCACCCAGCGGCGGAATTCGGCGAGCAGCCGGCTCTTCCCGATGCCCGGCTCGCCCACCAGGAAGGCGACCCGACCACGACCGGCCTGGACGACGGCGTAGAGCGAGCGCAGGGTCTCCAGCTGGCCGTCACGGCCGACCATCGGACTCCGGATGCCCGCGCGCTCGAGGCCACGCCGCCGCTCGGGCACGGCCTTCGGCGACAGCACCCGGTAGGCATGGACCGGCTCCGTCTTGCCCTTCACGGCGATCTCGCCCAGGTCCTCGGTCTCGAAGGCGTCGGCCACCAGCCGGCGGGTGCTCGCGGTGATGAGGACCGATCCCGGCTCGGCTGCCGCCTGAATTCGCGCGGCGACATTCATGGCGTCGCCGAGGGCCGTGTACTCGTAGCGGAGGTCCGTGCCGACGTTGCCGACGACGACCGGGCCGCTGTTGATCCCGGCCCTGATGCGGAAGTCGATGCCGTCACTGGCCTTCAGCTGGCGGGCAAACTCGTCGATCGCGGCAACCATGTCGAGCGCCGCGCGGACCGCCCGATCCGGATCATCCTCATGGGCGACCGGGGCTCCGAAGAAGGCGACCATGGCGTCGCCCTGGAGCTGCGCGATCGTGCCCTCGTAGCGGAAGACGGCCTTCGACATCTCGTCGAAGGCCTCATTCATCATCGCGGTCCAATCCTCGGGATCCATCCGCTCCGCGAGGGTGGTCGAGCCGACCACGTCGGCGAACAGGGCGGTCACCGGCTTGCGCTCGCCGGTCAGCTTGGCGGTGCGCATCTTGTTGATGAGCGGTGCCGGGGCGGCGGCGGCCAGGCGAGCCTGAAGGGCCTGGTCAGCCTCGCTGGCGCCGGTCAGGGGCTGGCCGCAACTCGCACAGAAGCGCGCGTCAGCGGGGACGCCCGCCTGACAGCGCGGGCAGGACACGGGCGGGG
>DASSPJ010000128.1:0-15740 GCA_035699665.1 Candidatus Limnocylindria bacterium | reverse complement strand
GTTCGTCCAGGGGCTCATCAAGGAGGTCGCCTACGGCACGCTGGCGCGCCGCGACCGGCGGGCGCGCCACCTGGCCGCCGCGCGCCACTTCGAGCAGCTGGGCGACGAGGAGCTCGCCGGCGTGCTGGCCCAGCACTACGTCGAGGCGTACCGGGCCCAGCCGGAGGGCGAGGAGGGAGCCGCGGTCGCCGCCCAGGCGCGCGTGGCGCTGCGGGGGGCGGCCGCCCGGGCACGTGCCCTCGCCTCACCGGCCCGCGCGCTGGCATACCTCGAGCTCGCCCTCGAGGTCACCTCCGAGCCGGCCGACGAGTTCCCGCTGCGCCGTGAGGCGGCGTCGGCCGCCGCCCATGCCGACCGGATCGAGACGGCAATCCCCCATCAGCAACGGGCGATCGAGCTCGCCACAGCCCTGGGCGACGACACGGAGCGGCGCAGGTGCACCGCCTTCCTGGGCCGCATCATGACCGAGGGATTCCAGGAGCGGGGCCGCCGCCTGCTTACCGACGCCCTGGCCGAGCCGGGCCTCACGGCGGACGATCCGGGGTACGTCGAGCTGGCGGAGGCGCTGGCCAACATGCTGATGCGCCAGGGGGAGTACCTCGAGTCGGTGCAGCTCGCGGATCGCGCGCTGCCGGCGGCCGAGGCGCAGGGCCTGGCACGTCCGACGGTCGAGCTGCTCATCACCCGCGCGTCGGCGCTGGCGAGCCTCGACCGGTCGATCGAGTCGGTCGCCACGCTGACCGGCCTGATCGCGCTGGCGGAGCGGCGTGGCCTGTCCGACTCGGCGCTGCGCGCGGCGATCAACCTGTCCTACGCGCTCGAGCCGGACGATCCCGCGGCCGGCTACCGGATCTCGCGCGATGGGGCGGAGAAGGCCGTCCAGCGCGGCCAGCGCTGGGGCCTCCGCTACCTGGTCGGGAACGCCTGCGAGGCGGCGATCCAGGTCGGCGACTGGGACTGGGCGCTCGAGCAGGTGCGTGGCGACGCCTGGGCGGAGGCGGAGCCACTGGAGCGGCTGTGGTTCGGGGCCATCGAGACCCGGATCCTGGCGGCGCGGGGGGAATCGGTCGATGAGCGCGTGGCGGAATACCAGCAGATTGCCGCGAGCTACGACGATTGGCAGTTCCTGGTGGTCGCCGCATCCGCTGCCTTCGACGCCATGCTGGCGCAGGGGCGACACGCGGACCTGCTCCAGCTCGCGCGGGAGAGCCTCGGATGGGGCGGCCAGGGCGCCGTCGATGCAGCGCCGCCCGTCGGATGCCGGGCCGCGCTGCGTCTGCACGACGCCGATGCGATCCGCGAGCTGCTGGCGGCCTTCGAGCGGGCGCGGGGTGGTCGCCGGGCGAGCGCCGAGCGGGCGGCCATGACCGGCGCGCTGGCCGCCGTGGAGGGGCGTCGCGCGGAGGCCCGGGCAGGGTTCATGGAGTCGCTGCGGCTGAACCGGGAGCTGAACCTGGCCTGGCCGCTGGCGCTGACCGCGCTCGACGCGGTGATCGCCGACGTTCTCGAGCCCGCCGAGCGCCAGCGTGTCGCCGACGAGGCGCGCGCCATCTTCGAGCGGCTCGGTGCGCGCCCCGCCCTCCGGGAGCTGGATGCCGCGCTGGGCGCGGCTCCGTCCGCCGGCAGCGCGGGTGCCCGCGAGCGGCAGGCGGTGCCCACCGCGGACGAGCTGCGGTCCGTCTGACGCGCGACGGCCGAGTGGCACGGCCGAAGTTGCGCTGGAGCGGTCCTAACGGCGAGGTTGGGGCCGCTGCCTGGCCGAAAGTTGCGCCGAGGCGGTCCGCGCGGCCATCCAGGGGGCGCCAGAGGGCCGAAGTTGGTCGTTAGGACCGCTGGGGAACAACCGGCGGGCGAGGCGAACGCGGCGGCGGCGGCGCGTATCCTGCGGGGCACCATGCGCCGGACCACGCGACCCGAGCCGCGATCCATCCCGGTGCTGCTGCTGGCCGTCGCGATGCTCGCCGTGGCCGTGGCGGCGACGTGGCATCGCGCGGCGGCGCCCTCCGACGGCACGCGCGCCGCGTACGTCACGACCTCGCTGAGCCGTGCCGGCCTGGGGGTCGGGCCGCTGCCGGGCGCCGCGACGCCGCTGCGCACCGGCGACCGGGTGACGGGCATCGAGGGGCGTGACCTGGAGACCTGGGTCCGAGCGAGCACCGGCGCCACGGCGATCCGGGCGGGCCACGGCGACATCCTCGGGTACACGGTCGCGCGTGACGGCGTCCCGCTCGACCTGGAGGTGACGCTGCGCCCCTACCCGCTCGCCGAGGTCCTGGCCGAGTCGTGGAGCACGGTCCTCCTGTGCGTCGCCATGCTCGCCGTGGCGGGCTACGTCTATGCCCGCCGCCCCGCCGGCCCGGGCGCCGTGCCACTGCTCCTGGTGGGAAGCGGCCTCGTCGGCAGCACGGTGCCGTGGATCCTCGGCTACCAGGCGCTCGACATCGCCGCCGGCACCGGCCTGTGGCTGTGGCTGGCCGGCGCGTTTGCGGCGTACAGCATCTTCTGGAGCGCCGCGCTGCACTTCGCGATGACCTTCCCGCGCCGGCTGACGATCCTCGACCGGCTGCCCGGTGGTGCCGCGCTCCTCTACCTCGGGCCGGGCGCGCTGATGGTGGCCTGGATCGGCATCGGGATCGGCGCCACCGGCAGTGTGCTCGACGCGCTCGGCTCGGGCAGCACGCTGCAGCTGCTCCTGGTGCTGGCGACGAGCGTGGTGATCATCGGTCTGACGGTCGTGCAATACCGATCCGCCGCCGATGCGGCGACGCGCCAGCAGGTCCGCTGGGTCACCTGGGCCGGCGCGCTGGCGCTGGCGCTGACGGTCGCGCTCTGGTTCGGGCCGGAGCTGGTGAGCGGTGCACCGATCCTGCCGTGGAGCGCCGTGGGCATCACCGGGCTCCCGTTCCCGGCAGCCGTGGCGATCGCGGTGCTGCGGCATCGGCTCTTCGACATCGACGTCGTGATCAACCGCTCGCTGGTGTATGGCGCGCTGACCGCGCTGGTGGTCACCGTCTACGCCGCGACGGTCGCGCTGCTGGGGCTCGTCCTGAGCGGGAGCGGGGCGTTCCCGATCTCCCTGCTCGCCACCGGAGCCGCGGCACTCGTCGCGCTTCCCCTGCGCGACCGCGTCCAGCACGCCGTGAACCGGCTCATGTACGGCGACCGCGACGACCCGTACCGGGCGATCACCCGCCTCGGCGCGCGGCTGAGCGCCTCGCTCACCGCGCAGGAGGTGCTGCCGACGGTGGTGGCCACGGTCGCCGGGACGCTGCGCCTGCCCTACGTGGCCATCGAGCTCGGCGAGGAGGGCGGCCAGACGGCGATCGCCGCGGCCACCGGCACGGCGCCGGACCACGGGGAGCTGCTGCGCCTGCCGCTCGTCGACGCCGGGGAGCGGATCGGTGAGCTGGTGGTCGCCCCGCGCTCGCCGCGGGAGGGCTTCGGCCCGGCGGACCTGGCGCTCCTGGCCGGGCTGGCACAGGAGGCGGGGCGGGCGGCGCGATCGGTCCGGCTCACCGCGGAGATCGAGCGTTCCCGCCGCCAGCTGGTGGCGACGCGGGAGGAGGAGCGGCGCCGGCTGCGGCGCGACCTGCACGACGGCCTGGGTCCTACCCTCGCCGGCGCGCGCCTCAAGCTCCAGGCCGCGCGCTCGTTCGCCGGCGCGCGCCCGGACGAGGCGGCCGGCCTGCTCGACGACCTGGACACCGAGCTGGCGGCCGTCCTCGACGAGGTGCGCCGCATCTCCCGTGACCTGCGCCCGCCGGCCCTCGACGAGCTGGGGCTGATGCCCGCCCTGCGCGCGCAGGCCGCGCGCTTCGCCGTCGACGCCGGGCTCGAGCTGCGGATCGAGGGGCCGGACGAGCTGCCGCCGCTGCCGGCCGCGGTGGAGACGGCGGCGTACCGGATCGCGATCGAGGCGCTCACCAACGTGCGCCGCCACAGCGGGGCACAGCACTGCGAGATCCGGGTGCGCATCGGCGATGGGCTCGAGATCGAGGTCGAGGACGACGGGGCCGGCGTCGCGCCGGGAACCGCCAGCGGCGTGGGACTGCTCGCCATGCGCGAGCGCGCCACCGAGGTCGGCGGCAACTGCGAGATCGTGTCGCCGGGCGGTGGCGCCGGCACCCGTGTGGTCGCCCGGCTCCCGCTCGCCACGGGGGGTGCCGCGTGACCGGACCGATCCGCGTCCTGCTCGCCGACGACCACCCGGTCTACCGCGACGGGCTGCGCCTCACCCTGGACGGCTGGGAGGCGGCGACCCTGGTCGGCGAGGCGGCCGACGGCGACGCGGCGGTCCAGCTCGCCGCGCGCCTCCGTCCCGATGTGATCCTGATGGACCTCCAGATGCCCGGCCGCTCGGGGGTCGAGGCCACGCGGGCGATCACCGCCGCGGATCCCGCGGTGGCGGTGGTGGTGCTCACCATGTTCGAGGACGACGCGATGGTCGTCGCCGCGCTCCGCGCCGGCGCCCGCGGCTATCTGCTCAAGGGCGCCACGCGGGACGAGCTGCGGCGCGCCATCGTTGCCGCCGCGAGCGGCGCGGCAATCCTCGGACCTGCCGTCGCCGACCGCCTCACCACCCTCCTGACCGATGCGGGACGCGCCGCTCCGCCGTTCCCCGACCTTACCGACCGGGAGCGCCAGGTCCTCGAGCTCGTCGCCCAGGGGCGTGCCAACCCCGACATCGCCCGCCGCCTCGGGATCAGCGAGAAGACGGTGCGCAACCACGTCAGCCTGATCCTCGACAAGCTCGCGGTCGGCGGCCGCAGCGAGGCGATCGTGCGGGCACGCGAGGCGGGCATGGGCGGCGAGCCGCCGCCTCCCTGAGGTCCGTGCTTCCCGGCCGGGCCGGGACATCTGCCCGATGCGCGCGGGACGCCACAGCGGTGAGCATCGGTCCACAACCACCCGCAGTCGGGAGGCACCTCGAACATGCGCTTCGTCCGCTACGCCTTCGTCGGCACCGCCTGGCTCTTCCTGGCGTGCGTCGTTGTGCAGGTCTTCCTCGCCGGGCTCGGCGTCTTCGCCGGTGCCGAGAACTTCGAGCTGCATCGCGGCTTCGGCTACCTGTTCGGGTGGCTGACGCTGGTCCTGCTGGTGCTGGCCCTCATCGGTCGCCTCGGCGGACGCTGGGTCGGCCGTTCGGCACTGCTGCTGCTGCTCTTCGCGCTGCAATCGGTGTTTGTCGCGCTTCGCGAGCCGCTCCCCGCCCTGGCGGCGCTCCACCCGGTGAACGCGCTCGTCATCTTCTACGTGGCCCAGCTCACCGCACGCGGGTCGCGGGCGGTGCTCCCGGCGGCGGCGTCATCGCTCCAGCCATCCTCCGAGCCGGCGCGTCCGTGATGGACTGGTATCCGTGGGTCGTGCTCGCCCACGTCATCGGCGCCTTCGGGTTCATCTTCGCGCACGGGGTGTCGGCGTTCGCCGCGTTCCGCATGCGGGCCGATCCACGGCCCGAGAACGTCACCGCCCTCGTCACCCTGTCGAGCACCAGCTTCGCGGTGATGTACCCGTCCCTGCTGGTCCTGCTGGTCGCGGGGATCGTCGGTGGCTTCATGGGCGACTGGTGGGGCAGGGCCTGGATCTGGATCTCGATCGGCCTGTTCGTCGCGGTGGCGGTGGCGATGTACTACCTCGGCACCAGGTTCTACGTCCGCGTGCGCCACGCGGTCGGGATCGCCGCGCCGCAGGACGGCAAGGATGCCCCGGCTCCGGTCCCGATGTCGGAGGCCGAGCTCGCGGCGCTCCTCGCCTCCCGCCGACCCGAGCTGCTGGCACTGGTCGGGGGAGGCGGCCTGGCGGTCCTCGTGCTGCTCATGGTGATCAAGCCGGGCTAGCTCTCGTTCGCGGCGGCCGATTGCCGTGGAGTTGCTGCGCAGCGGTCCTGACGGCCACGGAGGGGAGCGGGATCGCCGCGGAGTTGCTGCGCAGCGGTCCTAACGGCCACGGAGGGGCCGTCAGGTAGCCGGAAGTTGCTCCGTAGCGGTCCTAACGGCCACGAAGGGACCGTCAGGTAGCCGGAAGTTGCTCCGTAGCGCATCCCGCGGCCATCCAACGGCCCCAAATGGGCCGAAGATGTCCGTTAGGACCGCTGGGGAACAACCCGCTGGAGGGGGGGGCGGGCCGCAACGGCCCCAAATGGGCCGAAGTTGTCCGTTAGGACCGCTGGGGAACAACCGGCCGGAGCAGGGCGGGCCGCAACGGCCGGAGCGGGGGCCGCGCCCCCTAGGCACGGCAACCGCCCGGCGGTAGGCTGACCGCCCACCGAACCGAGGAGACGAGACCCATGGCCGACCATCCCAACGCCGCCATCGTCCGCGCCGCCAGCGAGGAGGCGGAGCGCACCGGGGACATGATGCGGGTCGTCGACCTGCTCGCCGACGACGTCGTCTGGCACGAGATCGGTCGCGACGAGCCGATCCGCGGCAAGCAGGCGCTCATCGAGCGCTGGAGCGCCATGCCCGAGGGCGGCACCCTCACCACCAAGACGCACGACGTGGTCGCCAACGACGAGCACTGCATCCAGCTGGTGACCGCGACCGCCTCGCTGGGCGATCAGTCACTCACCTACCGCACCGCCGAGATCTACCACATGCAGGACGGCAAGGTCACCGAGCGCTGGGCGTTCAGCGACGACACCGAGCGCATCAACACGTTCTTCGGCGGCGTGTAGCCGCCACGAGTCAGCTCGCCACGTCGGGAGCGGTGCCGGAGCCGGTAGCGGCGGCCCCCGCCCGCTCCTCGCGCTCGCCCATCCGCCCGGCGGGCATCACGACCAGCACGGTCAGTGCGGCGAGCAGGGCGGTGACGATCCCGACCAGGAACGTGCCGGCCGTCGCCAGCGAGAAGGCGCGGTGGATCCCCTCCACGATGGCGGGGACCATCGGCTCCACGGTCGCTCGGAACTGCTCCGGAACCTGGGCGAGGATCGCGGCGCCGAGGTCGCCCACGCTCGTCAGCTCGTTGAACGACGAGGCGTCCACCGGCATCTGGTTGGCGAAGGCGGCCGGCACGCCGGCGGCGATCATCTGCGGCTTCACCTCGTCGAGCAGCGTCGAGGCGAAGATGGTGCCGGTGATCGCCAGGCCCACCGTGCCGCCGACCTGCTGGAAGAGGGTCAGGCTGCTGGTCGCCGCCCCCAGCGAGCGGACCGGGACCGCGTTCTGCACCGCCAGGGTGAAGACCGCGAACGTGGGGCCCACCCCCAGCCCGGTGACGGCCATCCACAGCCACAGGAGCGGCGTCGGGGTGTCGGGGCGGATGTTGGTCAACAGGAAGAGGCCGAACGCCGTCACCACCAGCGCCACCGCGATGAGGCCCTTGTAGCGACCGGTGCGCGCGACGACCTGCCCGGTGAGGATGGCCGACACGATCAGCCCGCCGAGCAGCGGCAGGATCTGGTAGCCGGACTCGGTCGCCGAGGCGCCGTCGACCACCTGGAACCAGCGCGGCAGGAAGACGATGGCGGCGAAGAAGCCCATCGCCGCCAGGAACATGGCGATCACGCTGGAGGTGAAGGTCCGGATCCGGAAGAGCCCGAGCGGCACGATCGGCTCGTGGGCGCGCGACTCGACCCACACGAAGGCGGCGGCCAGCGCCAGGCCGGCCAGGATGAAGCCGCCCACGCTCGCATCGGTCCATTCGCCGAACTGCTTGTTGGTGAAGCCGATGAGGATCGGCACCAGGGCCGCCACCAGCAGCGCCGCCCCGGCGTAGTCGATGTGGCGGTCGGCGCCCGGCTCGCGATGGGTCGGCAGGGTGCGCCAGATCACGAGCAGCACGACCGCCCCGATCGGCACGTTGACGAAGAAGATCCAGTGCCAGCCGACGGTGTCGGTGATGATCCCGCCGATGGCCGGACCGATGAGCGAGCTGACCCCGAAGACCGCGCCGAAGAAGCCCTGGTACTTGCCGCGTTCAGACGGCGAGAAGATGTCGCCGATGATCGCCAGCGCGATCGGGAAGAGGGCGCCGGCGCCCAGGCCCTGGATCCCGCGGAACAGCAGGAACTGCCACATCGTGCCGCTGATCCCGCACAGGATCGAGCCGGCGAGGAAGACCGATACGCCGATGATGAAGATCGGGCGGCGTCCGAAGATGTCGGAGAGCTTGCCGTAGATCGGTCCGGAGACGGTGGCGGTCAGCAGGTACGCGGTGAACGCCCAGACGTAGACGTCGTTGCCCTGCAGGTCGGTGACGATCTTGGGGAGCGCGGTCCCGACGATGGTCTGGTCGAGGGCCGCCAGGAAGATCCCCAGCAGCACGGCCCACAGGATCTCCATCCGGACGCGGTGCGGGAGCTCGATCGGGGCGCGGTCGTGGTGGGCGGCAGTATCGATGGTCATGCTCGGGAATCCGTCCTCATGTCGTGGAGCGCGCAGTTTACGCGGCGCGACTGACAACGTCCGTCAGGTACGACTTCGAAGCGCTGCCGCGGCCCCTCGGCCCCGAGTTGCGCGGGGCCGGTCCTAACGGACAAGCAGCGCCCGGAACCTGTCCGGAAGTTGCTGCGACGCGCATCCCGCGGCCATCCAGCTGCCCCAGATCGGGCCAGGTTCGCCGTTAGGACCGCTGGAGAGCAACTCGCCCCAGGCGTGGTCCGCGCCCCTCAGGCGGCTACGGGCAGAGGTAGTTGGCGTCGAAGCCCTTGTCGAAGTACTGGGTCATCACCAGGTCGCCGCCGGTCAGCGAGGGATCGCCGCAGTTGGCCTTGGCTCCGCGCAGGGTCCGGGCGCCGGCGTGCCACGACGGGTAGGCGGCGAAGGCATCGGTCCCGCCGGTGATGGCGTTCCACATGTTCGGCGCGGAGTAGAAGCCGACCGAGGCGGCGCCTACCGACTCGAGGTAGTCGACCGCTCCCTGGAGGGCGGCGACGTTGAGCGCCGGGTCGTCGCGCCACGAGTTGGCGGTCTCGACGTCCAGCCACCACGCGTTGGCGACCGGGGTGCGCGTCGCGCCGGGCTCGGCCCAGCCGAGCGAGATGTACGCCTCGACGGCGATGCGGTACGAATCGGCGGCGGCGTTCCAGCCGTAGTCGTAGGCGCAGTCGACCGTGTCGAGGTCCGGCTTGGCGGCGGTCCCGCACTCACGCGGCGTCGTCTGACCGATCGGCCAGTAGCTCGACAGCTCCGGGCCGGGATTGCCGGTGTTGGCGTAGAGCTGCGCGTCCCGACCCGCCCACGCCAGCTCACTCGGCCCGTTGCCGGCGCCGAGGCACGGGTTGGGGCTGTAGACGCGCCCACCGTTGACACCCACGATCGCGAAGGAGAACGGGCTCGGGAACGGTCCACCGCACTGCGGGTAGCTGATGTCGTAGCCGGGCGGCGTCCGGACCGGCGGGGCCTTGGTGGCGATCGCCGGGTCGCTGTCGGTCGGCTCCTTGGCGGCCGCGCCGATCGGGCTCACCAGGCTGAGCGCGAGCACGGCAAGAACGGGGAGCAGCAGCTTCGGCGGGGTGTGCATCGGGAACGTAAGGGTACCGATCTCGCCCGCAACCGACAACCCCACCGGCCGGGCCGGGATCGATGGGTTGCTCCCCAGCGGTCCTAACGACCACGATGGTCGCCCTACGTGGCCGGAAGTTGCTTCCACGCGGTCCTCCGGGCGAAGTTGGGAGCCCGCGCGGGCGCTACTTCGCCGTTAGGACCGCGGGGGGACAACTCGACGGCACGGCCGGGCCAACATCTCCCTCGGGGCCGCTGCACTCAGGTACCACCACTGGCAATAGTGGCGCGGATCTTGCAGGGGTTGCGTGCCTGAACGAGGTGCCGTGACCGCCGCGCGGTGGCTGGCACGCTGAACGCACCTCGACGGAGGAGGAACACAGCCTTGTCTCGGCCCCGCCCCATTGCCGGCCTGCGGCGCACGTCACCCGTCGCGCGGGCACTCGTCGCCGCCATGACCCTCATGCTGGTCGTGTCGGGCATCGCGCTCGCCGCAGAAGCGACCCTCACCATCGAGTCGGTCGGTGGACAGCCGGCCGATGGGGGCCGGGTCCGCAACCCACTCTCCGGCGCCGTCACGGTGACCGGCAGCGCGTCGCTGGATGACGCGGCCGCGCCGGCCAGCGAGACGGCACCGCTGGTCGCCGACGCGGGCGACTCCGCGTTCGTGGCCAGCGGCCAGCCCGCTCCCCTGCTGGGCATCGGGTACGGCGGCAGCGAGCCCTACACGTTCGCGTGGAGCAGCGATGCCGGGGAGATCACCGGTGCCAACGCCCCGAGCGCCGAGCTCGACACCACCGGCCTCGCGCCGGGCACCTACACCGCCAGCCTGGCCATCACCGACGCCGGCGGCGCGAGCGCCAGCGACACGGTCAAGTTCGTCGTCTACGGCGCCGAGGAGCGGCGCCTCCTCGACGAGACCCGCCAGGACACCACGCCCGGTGTGCTGGGTGTCGGCGTGCCGGGCTTCCTGGAGTTCCCCTTCGAGGTGCCCGCCGGCACGAGCCGCATCGACGTGGCGCTCAGCTGGACGCTGCCCGTCAACGACTACGACCTGCGCGTCCTGGATCCGGACGGCGTCGAGCGGGAATCGTCCGCCGGCGGCGTCCCCGAGACCAGCGAGGCGACCGGCCTCAACGACCCGCAGCCGGGGACCTGGACCGTGATGGTCGACAAGTTCGCCACCGTCGCGGACACGGTGACCGTCACCGTCGACGCCACCGTCACCACGCCCGATCCACGCCCCACGGTGGATGCCGGCGGCCCGTACAGCTTCGCCCTCGGCGCCGCGCAGGCGCTCGACGGCACCATCACCGGCGGAACCGCGCCGGTCGCGGCCGCCTGGGACACCAACGAGGACGGCGTCGCGGACCTGAACGGCACCGACGTCACCGCCAGCCTGCCGGCCGGCCGCCACCTGGTCACCCTGAAGGCGACCGATGCCGCCGGACTCGAGCGGCGCCAGACGACATCGGTGCTGGTCGCCGACGCGGCGCGCCTGGCGGCCGAGACCACCGCGGTCACGGTCATCGGTATCGCCGACTCGGGCATCAATCCGTATCACCTGGAGTTCAGCGCGCAGACCTACCCCGACCCCGACGTCCTGGCGCTGACCGAAAACTTCACACGCCATCCGTCCGAATACATCCCGGGCTACCCCGCCGATGCCAAGGCGCTGCCGATCACCATCGGCCAGGGCTACTTCCCGGCGCAGGATGCCCCCATCTGGAACGGCAACACCACCATCCAGCCCGGCGAGCTGTACTGGATCCCGGGCACCAAGATCATCGGCGCGGTGGATGCCGGTGGCTCGACCGGGGTCACCTCGGGTGAGGACACCCACCCGATCCTCGATGACAACGGCCACGGCTCGGGGTCGGCATCGGTCTCGACCGGCAACCGCTACGGCTACTGCCCGACCTGCCTGCTGGTGATGGTCGAGGCGCTCGACGAGACCGTCGTGGCCGGATACCCGTGGATCGACATCAGCTCCAACAGCTTCGGCTACGTGGGTGGCCTGCCGATCGGCCCGGTGGTCGGTCCCAGCGAGGCGACCCGCGCCGCCGCGGAGCGCGGCCAGACGACGCTCTTCGCCGCCGGCAACGGCGTCGGCAACGCCTTCGACGTGCCGATCTCGACCTACGGCTCGGACCAGACCGGCCCGGACTGGAACATCACGGTCGGCGCGATCCGGCGTGACAACCAGCGAGCGGTGATCGGCGACGGCATCCCGGTGCACATCAGCGCCTGGGGTGACGGCAACCTGCCGTCGGCGTGCCGCACCGGCACGGTCGGCCAGTGTGCCTTCGGCGGCACGTCGGCGGCCACGCCGTACACGGCGGGCGTCTTCGGCACCGTCCTGACCGAGATCCGCCAGGCCATCGGCGACGGCGCCGCGGGCCAGAAGCCCGGCCAGGTGGTCGCCAGCGGCGTGCCCATCGAGGCGAGCGCCTTCCTGGCCGACGGCAAGCTGACCCGCACCGAGCTGCGCGACGCGGTCCTCAAGACCGCCTACCCGCTCAACACGGAGAACCGCCCGTCGCCCTTCCCCTACCCGGCCACCGCGCCGTACACCGGCGACCCGAACGTCCTCTTCGAGGGCTACGGCGCCGCCACCCCGGAGGGCGCCGCCCGGGCGGTGAGCGTCCTGCTCGGCGAGATGCCGATGCCGGAGCGCCCGTTCGAGGAGGACTTCTTCGCCATCGATCGGTCCGTGCGCGACTCGATCTACGGCGGCTACGACCGCGATGGTGACGGCACCACCGATTCCGAGGCGGTGGCCGGGCTGGGCCTGACGGCCGCATCGGTCTCGACCACCGAGGGCACCTTCGCGGCGCTCGCCAAGGTGGCGGAGCTGTCCGCCCCGGACCTGCTGACCGATACGCTCGGCGACCACTCGCTGAGCTACTTCCTGCACCGCCGATACGCCGGCAATCCCGGCGGGTCGGGATGCAGCACCGGCAGCAACGAGCAGTACATGGACCGCTCGGATTCGAGCGGCGATCTCGAGCCGTGCTTCGAGAGCCGCGTCACCAGCGTGGCGGCGGCGTACCGGCCGGTCGGCATCTTTGCCGCGACCGATGAGCTGGACGCCCCGCTGCCGGCAGGCTCCACCGTGCGGGTCGACCTGTACATCGCCGGCGAGACGCCGTCGGTGATCCGCCCCACCGGCGTGCTGATGGCCACCGACCGCGAGCTGGGCTCGGGCCCGGGCGCGTTCCTGCCCGTCCTGGGCAGCGGCCCCGGCGGCGCGGCCTGCGCGACGCTCGGGGCGGCGTGCTGGACCCACTACCAGTTCGACTTCGCCACCACCCGACACGCGTTCACCGGCGAGGCGCTCACCTTCCAGGTGCAGCTCATCGGTGCGCGCTCGTGGGCCTTCGGCTTCGAGGGTGCCCACGCCTCGAAGGTGACCATCGAGCCGGCCGACCTGCCGGCCAGCGGGCTCGACTTCGGGGTCACCATCACCGAGCCGGCCGACGGGTCCACCGTCACCGAGGGTGAGCCGGTGACCGCGGGCGGCAGCTATGCCTTCCCGGACCTGGGCTCCGACCCGACCGGCGCGGGCGACCACCCGACCACGGACCGTGTCGAGGTGTCGGTGGACGAGGACTCGTTCGCCGATCCGATCGAGGCGACCCTGGACCCGGAGAGCTCCACGTGGAGCGCTCCGCTGGGTGAGCTCGCGCTGGGTGAGCACACCATCCACGCCCGCGCGGTCCGCGACGGGACCGTCTCGGACGTCGCGTCGAGCACGTTCACCGTGGTGAGCGCGGCGAGCGTGGAGTGGCAGGTGGTCGCCAAGAACGGCGCCACCGACCCGGCAGCGTGGGCCGCGGCCGACGGGTTCGAGGCGTGGCGCTTCGGGTTCGAC
The DNA here is from genome assembly GCA_035699665.1 of Candidatus Limnocylindria bacterium. Lineage (GTDB taxonomy): Bacteria > Chloroflexota > Limnocylindria > QHBO01 > QHBO01 > JAICQM01. The sequence continues at coordinate 2,423 of DASSPJ010000128.1, read as the reverse complement.
ACCGCCACCTACGGCAAGGGCTCGCACACCATCGTGGTGCGCGTGGTGCGTGACGGGGTGGAGCTGGCGCGCCGGACCGCGGCGGCCAGGTTCCGCTAGGGCCCCACACTGACGAGGCCGCTCTCCGGGTCTTCCGGGGAGCGGCCTTCGTTCTTCGGAACCGCTTCCCGGGTCTTCCGGGGAGCGGCCTTCGTTCTTCTCAACCGCCGGACCGCTTCCGGTTGTTCCGTAGCGGTCCTAACGGCCACGATGGGGGCGTTCCGTGGCCAAGAGTTGCTCCGACGCGGTCCCGAAGGCCACGTTGGGGGCCCGTTCCGGCGCTACTTCGCCGTTAGGACCGCTGCAGGACAACTCGCCCGCCCGACCGCTGGAGGACAACTCGCCTCGCCCGCCCCCTCAGGCTGGCTCGGCCACTACCGGGTTGGTCAGCGCGCCGATCCCCTCCACCTCCACGGTCACCGTGCTGCCGACCGCCATGGGCGCCACGCCCTCCGGGGTGCCGGTCATGACCAGGTCGCCGGGCAGCAGGCGCGTGAAGCGGCTGATGTACTCGACCAGGAACGGAATCGGGAAGATGAGGTCGCGGGTGCGGCCGTCCTGGCGCAGCGCGCCGTCAACGGTGCAGGTGACGCGCAGATCCGACGGATCCAGGTCGGTCTCGATCCACGGACCGATGGGGCAGAACGTGTCGAACCCCTTGCCGCGGGTCCACTGGCCGTCCGACTTCTGGATGTCGCGTGCGGTCACGTCGTTGCCGCATGTGTAGCCGCCGATGTGGCCCATGGCGTCCGCCGCGGCCACGCGGTGGGCCTCGCGACCGATGACCAGGACCAGCTCCGCCTCCGGGTCGACCCGCTGCGACAGGCTCGGGTAGTGGATCTCCGCGCCCGGGCCGATGACCGATGACGGCGGCTTCATGAACAGCAGCGGCTCGTCGGGGACCGGGTTGTTGAACTCCGCCGCATGCTCGCGATAGTTCCGCCCGACGCAGATGATCTTCGACGGCGTCGCCGGTGCCAGCAGCTCCAGGGCGCTCAGCTCGCCAACCTCGTCGTCGGTCGCCACCAGGTCGACGAACGGCGTCCCCGACGTCGCCCGCACCCGGCCGTCGACACCGGCGATGCCCCAGGCGGGCCCATCGGTCCCGCGATAGCGAACGATCCTCATGCCAACCCTCGTCGGTTCCGCCCTACCATCATGGCCGTGATGTGCTGGACGGCGCCGCGGTGAACCGCACGACCCTCATCCTCGTCGCCATCGGGGTCGCGGCCGGGATCCTGAGCGGGCTCTTCGGGGTGGGCGGCGGGATCCTGATGGTCCCCGCCATGGTGCTGCTCGCCGGCTTCGCCCAGCAGCGCGCCCAGGCCACGTCGCTGGCCGCCATCGTGCCGATCGCGGCCGTAGGTGCCCTCATCTTCGGGCGGGCCGACAACGTGGACCTGCTCGCCGCGGCGATCCTCGTGGCGGGCAGCCTGCTCGGCGTGCAGGCGGGGGCGTGGCTCATGCACCGCACCAGCGATGAGCGGCTGTCGACGATCTTCGGCATCTTCCTGGCAGCGGTCGCCGTGACCCTGCTGCTGCCCTGATGGGACCGCCTGACGTGCCGACCGTGGTGGGGCTGGCGTCGATCGGTCTCGCGGCGGGCTTCCTGGCCGGGCTGCTGGGCGTGGGGGGTGGCGTCGTCCTGGTCCCCGGCATGGTGCTCCTGCTGGGCTTCGACCAGCACGTGGCGCAGGGCACCTCGCTGCTGGTCGTCATCCCGGCCGCGCTGAGCGGGTCGTGGAGCCATCGGCGCAGTGGGCGGCTCGTCCTTCGCGACGCGTTCCTCCTTGCCGTGGGCGGGATCGCCGGGGCGGTGGGCGGCAGCCTCTTCGCCCTCTCGCTGGACGACGGCCTGCTCAGGCGGCTGTTCGGCCTCTTCCTCCTCGCGATCGCGCTGCGCATCCTCGTCGCGAAGGGCGCGCGACGGGGCCCTGGCACGCCCCAACCGGGACCTTCCGGGTGAGGCGCAGGCGGCCATCGAGGCTGCCGCCGATGGTGCGGACCCTGGTCAGCTGCCGCGGATCGTCGCCAGGGCACGCTCGGCCTGTGTGAGGTGGAAGCGGTCATGGCCGGCGATCAGCGTGAAGAGCAGCCGGTAATCGGCCTGATGTAGGGCGATAATCCGTGGCATGCCGCAACCGAGCTGCTGCCGCGTCGACTACGACGCCCTGTTCGACGCGCGCGACGCGCGCCGCCAGCTGGCAGCGTACCGTCGCGACGGGCCGGCCGCGCATACCGCGCGGCTGCTGCGCGGGCTCCTGCGCGAGGGCGTGACCGGCGCGACGCTGCTCGACATCGGCGGCGGGATCGGCACCGTGCAGCACGAGCTGCTGGAGGCCGGGGCCGCCAGCGCGGTGGACGTGGACTTCTCTCATCCCTAC
>DASSPJ010000127.1:0-41015 GCA_035699665.1 Candidatus Limnocylindria bacterium | reverse complement strand
CTAGACGTCGAGCCACTCGCGGGGGTGCACGGAGAGGAACGCCTCCAGGTCGATCCCGCCGCCGCCGACGATGAGCGGACGCGCCCCGCGATGCGCGTGGGTGAAGGCCACCAGCCCCGGCGTCCCGCGGGTGGCGCCGGTCTTCACCTCCAGCGCCACCGGGGCGTCGCGCCCGCGGAGGAGCTTGCCGGGACGCACGATCCAGTCGACCTCCGCGTTCCCGTCCCGCCAGTAGGACAGCTCGTCGGGGTCGGCATGCGCCCACAGGTGCGCCCCGACGGCCGACTCGACCAGCCGTCCCCAGAACTCGTGGTCGGCACGGGCGCGCGCCAGGGTGGTGCGCGCGGTGGCGGTGATGAGCGCGGTGTTGAGGGCCAGCAGCTTCGGGCTCGACGCGCGGCGGCGAACGGTCGCGCCGGCGTACTTCCCGATGCCGGCCACCATGCCGGCGCCGGCCAGCAGGTCCAGGTAATGGGCCAGGGTCACCGTGTTGCCCGCATCGGTCAGGGTGCCGAGCATCTTGTTGTAGGAGAGCACCTGCCCCGAGTAGGAGCAGGCGAGGCGAAAGAGCTGGCGCAGCAGGGCCGGCTTCTCGACCCGGTTGAGCAGGAGGATGTCGCGCGACAGGGTCGTTTCGACCAGCGAGTCGAGGATGTACTCCTCCCACCGGTCATGGTTCGTCGCGAGGCGCGCCGAACCGGGATAGCCGCCGTAGAACAGGTAGCGCTCGAGATCCCAGCCGAACGCGTCGCGCATCTCGGCGTACGTCCAGTGCGTGACCCTGATCACCTCGAAGCGCCCCGCCAGGCTGTCCGAGAGGCCCTGCCGCACGAGGAGCGGCGCCGATCCCAGTAGCATCACCCGCAGCGGCAGGCCGGATGCCGAATCCTCGTCCCACAGCTGCTTGACCAGGTCCGACCAGCCGCGGACCTTCTGCACCTCGTCGAGCACGAGCAGCCCGCCGGCCCGTCCGCCGTTGTGCGCCGCCTGCCGCCCGATGGCCCACTGCGTCTCGATCCACGCCGCGTCCTGGAGGTCGGGCGCATCGGCCGAGGCGAAGTGGCCGGGGATGCCGATCGCGTCCATCACCTGGCGGGCGAGCGTCGTCTTGCCCACCTGGCGGGGCCCGGCGAGCACCTGGATGAAGTGGCGGTCCTCGTGGGCGCGGGCCAGGATCTCGTCGAACACGGGGCGCCGGTAGACGCGCTGCTTCGCCTTCATTGCGCGCCCCGCTGAGAGGAATTACTCATTGGTCTGAGTGATTTTACTCAGACTGCCCGTGGCGCGCCGCGCCGCGCCGGTGCCGATGGCTATCTCTCACCACGCGAGCCTCATGAGGCGGCGGCGGGAGTGCGCCGTCGCGGAGGCGCCCCATGTCTCACCCCGTGAGAGATGTTGCGGGGCGACGGGCGGCACACCGGAGTAACCGTCAACAGGTGAGGATCAGCCAGGGGTGGAGGAGGGCGCCGCGCGATAGGCGTCACCAGCTGAGAATTGCGGCGCGCACGGCCTGTGGTGGGCCGCCTACTCCCGCCCGGCGAGCTGCCAGGACTTGCCCTCGGTGGCGATGGACGGCGCGATCACCATCTCCACCTCGTGCATCTCGCGGATCGTCCGCGCCCCGAGTGCCGCCATCGACTGGCGCAGCGCACCGACCAGGTTCTGCGTGCCATGCGTCGTCTCGGCCGGCCCGAACAGGATCTGCTCGAGCGGCAGCCGCTCCCCGATCCTGATTCGCGTGCCGCGCGGCAGCGTCGGCGAGGGGGCGGCCATCCCCCAGTTGTACCCGCGGCCGGGCGCCTCGGTGGCGCCGGCGAACGGCGAGCCGAGCATGACCGCATCGGCACCTGAGGCGATCGCCTTGGCGATGTCACCGCCGGTCTTCATCCCGCCATCGGTCACGACGGGGACGTACCGGCCCGTCTCGCGCGCGTAACGGTCGCGCGCCGCCGCGACCTCCAGCGTGGCGCTGACCTGCGGCACGCCGATCCCGAGCACCTCGCGCGTCGTGCAGGCGGCTCCGGGTCCCACGCCGACGAAGATGGCCGCGGCACCCTGGTGCATGAGCTGGTACGCGGCCTCGCCGCTCACCGTGTTGCCGACCAGGACCGGCAGCCGGAGCGCGCCGGTCAGGTCGGAGAGCGAGAGGACGCGGCCCGAGGTCGAGATGTGCCGAGCGCTGCTCACCTGCGACTGGACCAGGAACAGGTCCGCTCCGGCGTCGGCGGCCACCTCGGCATGATCCCAGGCCGATGCGGGCGTTGTGGCCACCGCGGCGATCCCACCGCCCGCCTTGATGCGGCCTATCAGCTCGCGGATCAGCTCGCTGCGCACCGGGCGCTCGTACGCCTCGGCCAGGATGTGGGCCGCCGCTCGCCCGTCCTCGGCCGTCGCGACGCGCTCGATGATCGGGGCCGCGTCCTCGTACCTGGCGTAGAGGCCCTCCAGGTTGACGAAGGCAACCCCGCCGGCCCGGGTCATGCGGATCGCGACATCGACGTCGGCGACCGCGTCCATGGCCGCGGCGAGGAACGGGATGCGAAGCGGGATGCCGGCCAGGTCGACGGAGAGATCGACTTCCGCCGGGTCGGCGGTCACGGCGCCCGGAACGAGCGCCACCTCCTCGAAGCCGTAGGCGCGGCGCAGCCTGGTGTCGGCCGCCTCGCGGGTCACGACCTGGTCGATCAACAGAGCCTCCTCGGACGTCGGTCGAGTATACGGGCCGCCGCCTTCGAGCCGCGGTCAGGCGGTGCATCATCCGTTCGACACGACGCACTACGCAGGAGACGACCAATGGAGCGTTCGGCGAGCCTCGGCGCGGCGCGGGGCATCTTCGGCCTGATCGGCATCGGTGCCGTGCTGGGCGCGGTATCGACCGCCGGTGACCAGAGCGGATGGGCGAACCCGATCGTGCCGGCCGGGATTGCCCTGGGGCTCACGGCGCTGGCCGCCGCCCGCTGGGTCGACGCGCCCGGGACGCTGCCGGCGCTCGCGACCTGGCTGGGGATCGGGGCGATGGGCGTGGCGCTGGCGGTCCTGTGGAGCATGCTCCTGCGCACGCCAAGCCCGGACGTGCTGGCGCTCGGGGCAGTGCCGAGCGTGATCATCCTCGCCGCCGGGGCGCGCCTGGTGCTGGCCCGCCTGCGCGCCGGTGCCCTGGGAACGGCGGCCTGAGGCCCGCCGTCAGGGCACGGTCCAGTTGATCGAGGCGAGCAGCGCGTCGAGCTCGCGGAGCCCGGCCGAGGCGCTCGCGCCGGCGCACACCACCAGGATGTCGTTGCGCTGCGGCGTGACGCGCACGACGATCCGCTCCACCCGCGCCGCGTCGAGCGCGCAGGTTCCCGCATCGGTCTCGCGGGTCGCCTCACGCCCGCCGATCAGCGTCCGCCCGGGGTCGCCGAGCCGGCAGTTCGGCAGGCAGTTGTAGGTGAACCACGACACGAGCACCGCCTCGTCGGCGATCGACGCGACCGGGACGGCACAGACGGCCGGATCACACGCCCGGTCGAGCGGCACGTTGGCGGCCCACCCGAGCAGGTGCTGCGCCTCGGTGGTCGGCGGCGCGAGTCGCGCGTCCCAGCCCGGCGGAGCGGTGAAGCGCACGCCGGCCGCCGCGACCGGCGTCCCGGGGAAGCTGGGGGAGCAGGCCGCAAGAATCGTTGCCAGGACGAGGAGCGATCGGTGGGTCACGCGAGCGACAGCCTAGTCCCCGCCGTCAGCCGAGCGTGATCCCCGCCTCGCGCGCGTCGCGCGCCAGCAGCTCGAGGGCGTCGTCCTCGGTGGCGCTCGCCTGGAGCAGGCCGATGACACGGCTCACCCCCAGCGCGTCGTAGGCGCGCAGCAGCTCGACGCGCGCCGCGCCCGGGGTCCGCCAGGCATCGGTCCCCCACCAGGCATGGACCGATACGCTCAACGAGTCCGGTTGGCGCCCGATCTCGTCGCAGCGCGAGCGGATGACCGGCAGCGCGTCGGCCACCTCGTCCGGTGACAGCCCGTCGAGGTTCAGCTCGTCGGCATACCGCGCCGCCAGGCGCCAGGTCACCTGCGGACCGTTGCCGCCGACCATGATCGGCATCCCGTCGGGGCGCATCGGCTTCGGCTGGTTGATGGCGTTGCGCACGCTGTGGTGCTCGCCCTCGTATGTGGCGCGCGTCGTGCGCCCCGGCTCGAGCATGCGCCCGATCACCTCGAGCGCGTCGTGCAGCATGGCGAGGCGGGTGGCGGTCTCGGGAAACCCGTACCCGTAGGCGAGCCATTCGTCGCGCTTCCAGCCGGCGCCGATGCCCAGCTCGAACCGGCCGCCGCTGATGGCGTCGACGGTGGAGGCCATCTTGGCCGTGAGGGCCGGGTTGCGGAACCCGTTGCAGATGACGATCTGCCCCAGGTGCACGCGCTCGGTGAGCGCGGCCAGCGCGGCCAGCGCGGTGAACGACTCGAAGGTCAGCTCGTCGGTCGGCCGCGGGACGGTGTGAAAGTGGTCGAACAGCCAGACCGATTCGAACCCCAGCCGCTCCGCCTGCTGCGCCACGGCGACGGTGCGCGCCCAGGCGCGATCGGTCTCCCAGCCGTCGTAGTCGCCGGTCCAGCCCTGCGGCGCGATCACGCCGATCCGCATCGCATCACCTCACGATCATCTGGTCGCGCTCGGGTCCCACGCTCACGTGGCTGATCGGCACGCCGGCCAGCGCCTCGAGCCGCTCGACGTAGGCCCGGGCCGGCGGCGGCAGCGCCTCCCACGAGCGGCAGGCGGTCGTATCGGTCTGCCAGCCGGGGAGCTCCTCCCAGAGCGGTTCGAGACGCGCGTACTGCTCGTCAGCCGCCGGGATGGTGGTCACCGTCGCGCCGGACTGCGGGTCGCGGTAGGCGACGCAGACCGGGATCCGGGCGAAGCCGTCGAGGACGTCGAGCTTGGTCAGGGCGATGGTCGAGTAGCCCGCCAGCCGGACGCTGTAGCGCACCGCCACCGCGTCGTACCAGCCGCAGCGTCGCGGGCGACCGGTCGAGGTGCCGTACTCCGCGCCGCGCTCGCGCAGCCGCTCACCGTCGGCATCGTCGAGCTCGGCCGGCAGGGGACCGGCCCCGACCGCGGTGGTGTACGCCTTGGCGACGCCGATGACGCGGTCGATGCGCACCGCCGGCAGGCCGGCGCCGAGGCTCGCCCCGCCGGGAATGGGGTTGGAGCTGGTGACGTAGGGGTAGACCCCCCAGTCGAGGTCGCGCATGGTGCCCAGCTGCCCCTCGAGGAGGATCCGGTCGCCGCGCTCCAGCGCCTCGTCGACCAGGCGCTGTCCGTCCACCACGTGGGGGCGCAGCCGCTCGCCAGCCGCCAGGTAGGCTTCCCCGATGGCCCCTTCGTCGGTCGCCGCGGCGATCGCGTCGGCCAGCTCGTCGTCGGGGCCGCCGGCGCCGAAGTAGCCGGTCACCAGCCGCTCGATCCGCCCCAGGTTCGTCGCCAGCCGACGCCGAAACGCGTCGGGGTCCAGCAGGTCGACGACCCGGATGCCGCGCCGCGCCACCTTGTCGACGTAGGCCGGGCCGATGCCGCGCGAGGTCGTGCCCAGCCGTGCCGTCCCTCGCTCGCGCTCCTCGAGCTGGTCGAGCAGGACGTGGTACGGCATGACCAGGTGCGCGCGGTCGCTGATGAACAGGTTCTGCGTGCCGATGCCGGCACGGTCGAGGCCGTCGAGCTCGGTGACCAGGGCCGGCGGGTTGATCACCACCCCGTTGCCGAGCAGGTTGCGCGTGGCCGGGTAGCAGATCCCCGAGGGGATCAGGTGCAGCTTGAAGTGCCCGTGGCGGTTGACCACGGTGTGTCCCGCGTTGTTGCCGCCTTGGTAGCGCACCACCAGGTCGGCGTCCGCGGCCAGGTAGTCGACGACGCGGCCCTTCCCCTCGTCGCCCCACTGGGCGCCCACGACGGCGATGACGGACATGGCGTGCGGAGGTCGACCTGCGCTGCGGGGGAGGCGCCCATCCTAGCGTCAGGCCCGCCCGCGCGACACGCGGGAGCGCCGCCCGCGGGCGGCGCTCGAGACGCAGGACCGTCCGGCTCAGGCCCGGGCGCGCACCTTGTCGAAGCAGCTGGAGCAGTACACGGGGCGATCGTTCCGCGGCAGGAAGGGCACGAGTGCCTGCCCACCGCATTCGGCGCATACCGCCGCGTGCATCTCGCGGTTGCCCCCGCCGTTGCTGATGCCGAGCGCCCGGTTCTGGCGCGCCGTGGCGCGGCAGCTGTGGCAGCGCTGCGGCTCGTTCGTCAGGCCCTTCTCGGCGAAGAACTGCTGCTCGCCGGCCGAGAAGACGAACTCCGCTCCACAGTCGCGACAGTGGAGCGTCTTGTCAGCGTACACCTTGACCCTCGTGCCTCCGTGCTCGTCCGCACGGGCCATCGCGCCTGCCGGACGTTACAGCGCCCGAGTGTACACCCGCCCACAAGACGCTCGACCGCTCGCTCTCCGGACGAGCGAGCGAGGGTCAATAGGCTGCCACCTCGCCCTGTGACGCGACCGGGTAGAAGCGCGTGTTCGCCTTGCGGAACTGGAGCGGCACCTCGCCGATGGGGCCGTTGCGATGCTTCGCCACCTTGGCCTTGATCATCTCCGTCTCGGCATCCGGATTCTGCTCGCCGTCGCGGTACAGGAAGATGACGACGTCGGCGTCCTGCTCGATGCTCCCCGACTCGCGCAGGTCCGAGAGGCGCGGCTCGGCCGTGGTGCGCTGCTCGACGCCGCGCGACAGCTGCGACAGGGCGATCACCGGCACCTTCAGCTCTCGGGCGAGCTGCTTCAGGCCACGGCTGATCTCGCTCACCTCCTGGACCCGGTTCCCGTCCCGCGACGGGGTCGACGCCTGCATGAGCTGGAGGTAGTCGACGATGACGAGGTCCACCCCGTGCTGCTCCGCCTCCAGGCGGCGCGCCTTGGTGCGCAGCTCCATCACCGACAGGCCGGGCGAGTCGTCGATCCACATCGGCGCCGCGTGCATGTCGTTCATGACCCGCGCGATCCTGCTCCAGTCCGTCTCGTCGACGAAGCCGGTCTGCAACGGGCGGGGGTTGATGCCGCTCTCGGCGCTCAGCAGCCGCAGGGCGAGCTGCTCGCGGCTCATCTCGAGGCTGAAGACCGCGACCTTCTTGCCCTCCCGCACCGCCGCGTGCTGCGCGATGTTGAGCCCGAGGCTCGTCTTTCCGACGCTCGGGCGGGCGGCGATGATGACCAGGTCCGAGGGCTGGAACCCGCCGAGCAGCGCGTCCAGCTGGGAGAGGCCGGACGGGATGCCGAGGATCTGCCCGCGATGCTCGTGGAGGTACTCGAGCCGGTCGTACGCCTGGCCGAGCAGCGTGCCGAGCGACTCGAAGCCCTGCGCGGTTCGACGCTGGCTGATCTCGAACAGGATCGACTCCGCGCGGTCGATCGCCACCTCGGCGTCGTTCGACTCCTCGTACCCCACCGCCGCGATCCGTCCCGCTGCGGCGATCAGGTTGCGCAGCACCGACTTGCGCTCGACGATCCGCCCGTAGTGCTCGGCATGAACCGCGGTCGGCACCGCGTTCATCAGCGTCGCCAGGTATCCGGGGCCACCGACCGCGTCGAGGCGGTCGCGTCGATCCAGCTCCTCGGCCAGGGTCACGAGGTCGATCGGCTCGCGCTGGCCGTGGAGGGCGAGCATGGCCTCGAAGATCGACCCGTGGGCCGCCTTGTAGAAGTCGGCCGGATGCAGGAAGTCGGCGACCCGCAGGATCGCGTCGGGGTCGATCAGGATGGAGCCGAGCACGCTCTGCTCCGCCTCGAGGGCCTGCGGGGCAAGCTTCTCGAGCGCGCTGCCGGACGAGGAGGCGACGGTCATCATCGGGGTGAGGCGGGCTCCGGGTGCTGGTGGCGGGGGTGCCGGCGGGACGAGGCGCACCCGCGTCATGACGCTACTCGACGCCCGTGTCGAAGCGGGCGACCTGTCCCCACGGTTATCCCCGACCTTCGCGGTTGGTCGGGGATAACCGGTCCCGGCCTGTGGATTTCATGCACCGATGGAAGCGCCGGTCCGCGACAGCTCGCCTGTCGCGATGCACGCGACGCCGCGTCAGCGCCCCCAGCCGTCGGGTGGGTCGCGACGCCCGGGAGCCAGGTTCCACGTGTCGCGCTGCTCCACCACGCGCCCGTCGACGTCGAACCGCAGCACCGACGTGCCGGCGAGGGTCACCGCCTCTCCGGCCTCGAGCAGCGCGGCCCACCACTCGACGGCTGCCCGGTCGCCGTCGACGATCGGCTCACCGAACCAGGCGCGCACCTCGGCCTCCTCGGCGAACGCGCCGCTGACGTAGTCACGCACCCCCTCCGGACCCGCCTCGCTGTCGCGGAACGGCTGAGAGGTGAGGCGGGCCGCATCGGCGTACAGGGCGACCACCGGCTCGGGGTCGAGCGCCTCCCAGGCGCGCTGCCACGTGGTCGCCCAGCGGGTGGCCGCGTCCCGCGTGTCCATCGGTCCGCCTCCGCCGCTCAGGCCTCGGGAACCACGCTCACGGTGAGGGTCGTCTCGACGCCGGCCATGACGCGCACGTCGACCTTGAAGTCGCCGAGCGTCTTGATCGGCTCACGCAGGTGCAGGCTGTGCCGGTCGAGCTCGACCCCGCTGCGGTTGATCAGGTCCGCGATCTGGTGGCTGGTGACGGCGCCGAAGAGGCGTCCCCGCTCGCCCGCCTTGACCGGGATCTCGAGCTTGAGCTGGTTGAGCTGCTCGATCTGCTCCTCCGCGCGCGCCCGCAGCTGCCGTTCGCGCTCCTCGCGCTGGTCGCGATGGCGCTCCCAGTTGGCGAGCTGGCCCTTGTCGGCCAGCACCGCGGCACCGCTGGGGAAGAGGAAGTTGCGCGCGTAGCCGTCCTTGACCTCCTTGAGGTCGCCCTCGTGGCCGAGGCCCTTGACGTCGCGCTTGAGGATCACCTTCATGTCGTTTCGGTCGTTCTCACTGCTACGGGTTCACGAGTGGTCGGGTGGCGCGGCGGTGCGCCGGCGGCGCCAGTCGCCGAGCGCGCGCTTGAGCTCGTCGGGGTCACGCAGGCTGCCGTATCGGTCGAGCAGCTCGGGCAGGCGGTCGCGGACCGTGTCGAACCGATCGCCGAGGAGGACGCGGAGGCGGGCGAGGTCGCGATCGAGGTCGGCGGTTCCGTTGCGGGCGCGCTCCAGGTGGTCGCGCCGCACCTCCTCGGGGGCGTTCTGGATGAACAGGTCGAGCACCAGCAGCACCACGGTGAGGTCGTCGGCCTGACCGAGGATCGGGATCGCGTCGGGCACCAGGTCGAGCGGCGAGACGACGTAGGCCACCGCGGCGGCCAGGATCGCCTTGAGACCGATGGGGGTGCGCGGGTCGCGCATGATGCCCCACACCAGTCGAGCGTAGGTCGGAAGCTTCCAGACGAGGCGGGCGAGGCGCAGGTAGCGCAGCCGGCCGGGCAGGTTCACGCGCGCGTGCCTCTCTGCTAGCGGCGGGGTTGGGGGCGGCATGATAGCAGGGGCTCCGCGGTGACGGTTGACATTAGAACACCTGTTCGGCTAAGGTGGGCGGCATGACCAGGCACGATGCCGAGCGCCGGCGCCGCATCCTCGACTGCATCGCCCACACCGTCGAGGAGCGTGGCTATCCGCCCTCGGTCCGCGAGATCGCCGACGCCGTCGGCCTCGCCTCGACCTCCGCGGTCCATCACCACCTCATCGCCCTCGAGCGGGACGGGCTCCTCGAGCGCGGCATCAACTCGTCGCGCGCGCTGCGCCTGACGGAGAGCGCGGCCATCGCCCGCCGGCCGTCGCCCGGGCGCGTCACCCCGTTCCGGATGCCCCTCGAACGGGACGTCGCCGCCCTGCCGGTGCTCGGCGAGATCGCCGCCGGTCAGCCGATCGAGGCGTACGCCGACGGCGCGGAGTCGCTCGACGTGCCGCGCTCGATGGTCGGCCCGAGCGACGCCTACGTCCTGCGCGTGCGGGGGCGGAGCATGATCGACGCCCTGATCGACGACGGCGATTACGTGGTCGTCCAGCCGCAGACCACCGCCCGCGACGGCGACATCGTCGTCGCCCTCCTGGAGGACAACGGGGTCACCCTGAAGCGCTTCTACCGCGAGGCGGATCGCATCCGCCTGCAGCCGGCGAACGCCGAGATGGACCCGATCTACGCGACCGAGGTGCAGATCCAGGGCAAGGTGATCGGCGTCATCCGCAAGCTCGCCTGACCGAGGCGCGCGTCCTCGCCGAGAGCTGAGCGCCCGGCCCGACCGATGCGCTCCATCCTGCACGCCGACCTCGACGCCTTCTACGCCAGCGTGGAGGTGCTCGACGACCCTCGGCTGCGCGGCCGGCCGGTGATCGTGGGCGGCGATCCGTCAGCGCGCGGCGTCGTCAGCGCCGCCTCGTATGAGGCGCGGCGCTTCGGCGTCCACTCGGCGATGCCGCTGCGCACCGCGCAGCGCCTCTGTCCGCAGGGCGTCTTCCTGCCCGGCCGGCCGAATCGGTACCGCGAGCTGAGCGTGCGGGTCATGCGCATCTTCGCGTCGTACACGCCCCTGGTCGAACCGATCAGCCTCGATGAGGCATTCCTCGACGTGACCGCCTCGCGGGCGGCATTCGGCGACGGTCCGGCGATCGCGCGGGCCATCAAGGACCGCGTCCGGGACGAGGTCGGGCTCGTGGTGAGCGTCGGCGTCGCGTCCAACAAGCTGTGCGCCAAGGTCGCGTCCGACCTTTGCAAGCCGGATGCGCTGGTGATCGTGCCGGCCGGTGAGGAGGCCGCCTTCCTGGCGCCGCTTCCCATCCGGCGCCTGTGGGGCGTCGGGCCCAAGGCCGGCGAGGCGTTGCGCGACTTCGGCGTCGCCACCATCGGCCAGCTGGCGGCCATGCCGCCGGCTGCGCTCGCGCGGCGCTTCGGGCAGCACGGCTCCGCGCTCGCCGAGCGCGCGCGCGGGATCGACCCGTCGCCGGTGGTACCCAGCACCGCGCCCAAGACGATCGGCCACGAGCACACCTTCGACCACGACGTGGTCGGCGACGAGCAGCTGGAGGCGACGCTCCTGGACCTCGCCGACTCGGTCGCCGGCCGCCTGCGGCGCAACCATCTCGCCGCGCGCGGCGTGCAGCTCAAGCTGCGCTACGAGGGTTTCGACACCATCACCCGCCAGCTCATGCTGCCGCGCCCGACACGCGAGGCAACGGTCCTCTACGCGTCGGCGCTGCGCCTCCTGCACGCCGCGCGGAGCGGGCAGCGGGCGGTGCGCCTGATCGGGATCACCGGCATCAACCTCACCGACGCCGAGCAGCTGACCCTCTTCGACGCCGCCGCGGATCGCGAGGCCGTGCTGGAGGCCACCGTCGACGCGGTGCGTGACCGATTTGGCGAATCGGCGATCACGCGGGCCCGCCTGCTGCGCTCGCGCCCCGCGCGCCGCTTCGGCTTCGGTGAGAAGCCCGCCGCTCCGGCGCCCGAGGAGGGGCTTGACGAATAGAACAGGCGTTCGTATGATGGCCTCCGAATCGAACGCCTGTTCTCATGTGCCCCCGCAGGCGAGCAGCTGACGAGGAGACCCGAGATGGCGCTCGTGAAGATCAACCCCCTGGCGGCACGCGTCCGGTGGGACCGCGCCGCCGACCGTCCCCGGCAGATCCGCCTGGCCGATCACCGCGAGCTGGCGGTCACGTCGCTGAAGGCGGTGCGTGACGAGCTGGCCGCCTACCCCGCCGGCCGCGGCCCGCGCGTGACCTACCTGCTCGAGACCGAGCGCGGCGAGGCCTCGCTGGTGTACGACGCACGTCGGCGGTGCTGGTACCTCGAGGCGATCGACGAGGCTGCCTGAGCGGTCGGGTACAATCGCGCCGCCACCAGGACCGCGGCGCATGCATGACCGACCCGGGAGGTTCCCCCACCACCACTGACGACCGATCCGCCGCGCATTCGCCCTCGCTCGACGAGCTGACGGTGCGCGAGCTGGTCGCACGGCTTGCCAGCCGGGATCCGGTTCCCGGCGGCGGGAGCGCCGCCGCACTCGCCGGATCGCTGGCCGCCGCCCTCCTCGCGATGGTCGGCGCCCTCACCACGGGCCGGGCCGACTCCGATGAGACGGAGGCCAGCCTGCGTGAGATCGGCCTGGCGGCGGCGAACGCGCAGTCCGGGCTGCTGAACCTCGCGACCCTCGACGCCAACGCGTACGACGCGGTGGTCCGCGCGCGACGCCTGCCACGCGACACGGATGAGACAAGGCGAGCTCGTGCCGTCCACATCGCCCAGGCGACGCGGCTGGCCACCGACGTCCCCCTGCGCACCGCCCGTGAGGCGGCCGCGGTGCTGGCCATCGCGGAGCGGCTCGTCCCGCTCGGCAGCCCCCACGCCATCAGTGACATCGGGGTGGCCGCCCACCTGGCCGCAGCCGCGGTGCGCGGAGCGGCGCTCAACGTGCGCATCAACCTGCCGTTCCTGGATCCGGTCTCCGCCGACGATCCGATCGTCCGCGGCGCGGCAGAGCTCGACGCGCTGCTCGCCGAGGCAGCCGCGGCCGAGGCCCGCCTGGCCGATGCCGTCACGCGGCGCATGGGGGGCTGATCTGACACCGCCATGACCGCCAGGCTGCTCGATGGTCGCGCCGTTGCCTCCCGCCTGTGGCGGGAGCTCGGCGACCGCGTCGCGACGCTCACCCTGGCGACCGGGACGCCGCCCCGCCTCGCCATCCTGCGGTTTGCCGGCGAGGGGCCTGCCGCGGTGTACGCCGACAGCCTCGCGCGCGCGGCGCGCGGCCTCGGGATCGAGCCGGTGATCGTCACGCCTCCCGAGGGCGTCACCCTCGGCGACCTCGCCGCGCGCATCGGCGCCCTCAACCGCGACGCGAGCGTGGCCGGCATCGTCGTCGCCCAGCCGCTGCCCGCACAGCTGCCGATCCACGACGTGGCCGCCCTCATCGACCCGGCCAAGGATGTCGACGGCGCCTCACCCGAGAACGCCGGGCGCGTGGCGCGTGGCGACACCTCGGCGTTCGTGCCTGCCACCGCGGCCGCCGTGCTGGCCCTGCTGCGGGCCTACGAGGTGCCGATCGCCGGGCGTCGGGCGGTCGTCATCGGACGCTCGGCGGTGGTCGGTCGGCCGGTCGCATCGCTCCTCACCGCGGCCGATGCGACGGTGGTCGTCTGCCACCGCGGGACGCGCAACCTGGCCCGCGAGACGCGGCGGGCGGACATCCTGGTGGCCGCCGCCGGCGTCCCGGGACTGGTCCGCTCGGAGATGGTCAACCGCTCGGCGACGATCGTCGACTGCGGCATCAACGTGACGCCGCAGGGCATCGTTGGCGACGTGGACTTCGAGGCGGTGCGGCCAGTGGTGCGCGCCATCACGCCGGTCCCCGGCGGCGTCGGCCCGGTGACGACCATGACCCTGCTCGAGGCGACCATCCGCTCCGCCGAGCGGATGGTGCCCCCCGACCGCGGCGAGCTGGATCGCTTCACGATCCCCGAGCGGTCGCTCAGCGAGCGCTGATCAGGCCGTCCCGACCCGCACGCCCACGAGCCGCCTGACCGCCGCCGCGTCGTCCAGCTCGAGCGCGGCGCCGGCCAGCGAGCGTGCCTCGGCCAGGGTGACGCCGGCCAATGCGCGCTTGACGCCGCCGAACGCTCCCGCGTCCATGCTCAGCTCGTCGACCCCCAGGCCGGCCAGCAGCAGTGCGCCGGCCGGGTCGCCACCCATCTCGCCGCACACCGCCACCTCGATCCCGCCAGCGCCCGCGGCCGCCACGACCCGCGCGATGGCGCGCAGGACCGCCGGGTGCAGCGGATCCTGGCGTTCGGCCAGCGCCGGATTGGTGCGATCGGCGGCGAGGAGGTACTGGGTCAGGTCGTTGGTGCCGACCGAGAAGAAGGCGGCCTCGCGGGCCAGCTGGTCGGCGACCAGCACCGCCGACGGCACCTCGACCATGATCCCCAGCCGGGGTGCCACCCCGTCGCCGCCCGTCGCGGCCAGCGCCTCGTCGAGGAGGCCGCGGACCTCGCGCAGGTCGGCGAGGTCGGCGACCATGGGGGCCATGATCCGCGGCTCGGCGACGCCCGCCGCGCGGGACGCGCGCAGGATGGCCCGCAGCTGCGTGGCCATGATCTCGCGGTGCGCGTGGACGAGCCGAATGGCACGCACCCCGAGGAACGGGTTCGCCTCGACCGGCATCGGCAGGTAGGGCAGCGGCTTGTCGCCGCCGACGTCGAGCAGGCGCATGACGACCGGGCGCGGCCCCAGCGTGCGCAGGACCGATGCGTAGGCTGCCGCCTGGGTCGCCTCGTCCGGCGCCGCGGCGCGCTCCAGGAAGGCGAACTCGGTGCGAAACAGGCCGACCGCCTCGGCACCGGCGGCGACGGCCCGCGCGGCTTCCTCGGGGCTGCCGATGTTCGCCGCCAGGACGAGCCGATGCCCACCGGCCAGGGCCAGCGGCTGCGTCGCCAGCGCCAGGTCGCGCGCGAGCTGCGCCCGATGCGCGTCGCCGGCGGCGATGGCGTGCCCCCGCGCCGCCGCGTCGGGCTCGACGATCACCTCGCCGCTGGTCCCGTCGACGATCAGCTCGCCGGCGCCCTCCACCGCCGCCAGCAGGCCGGGGATCCCCACCACCGCCGGGATCCCGAGGGCGCGCGCCAGGATCGCGGCATGCGAGGTCCGCGACCCGCCCTCCAGGGCGATGCCGGCCAGCAGCGACCGGTCGAGCTCGGCGGTGATCGACGGTGCCACGTCGGCCGCCACCAGCACCGAGGGTCGCTCGAGGCGTGGCGGCGCCTCGCCGCGGGCGGCGCGGGCGATGCGCGCCGCCACGTCGCGCACGTCAGCGGCGCGCGCCGCCAGCGTCTCGTCGTCGAGCGCGGCCAGCATGGTGGCCGCCTCCTCCCCGGCAGCGACGACGGCGGCGTCCACGCCCTCGCCGGCGGCCACGCTCGTTCGCGCGGCGCCGAGCAGCTCCTCGTCCTGGGCCAGCAGCGCCTGCGCGTCGAAGATGGCCCCCTCGTCCGGGCGGCCGGCCGCCGCCAGACGCGCCGCCAGCGCGTCCAGCTGGGCGACCGCGACTTCGACCGCGGCATCGAGGTCGAGCCGCGCGCCGCCCGGCCCGGCGTCGAAGGCCAGCCGGTACGGCGGCGCGGCGGCCACCCCCGGCGCGGCGGCGATCCCGCGCAGCCTCCTCACGCCGGCAGCGACTCCCCGAGACCGCCCTCGACGAGGGCCGCGAGCTCGGCGACCGCTCGCTCGGCATCCTCGCCGTCCGCCTCGATCTGCAGCTCGTGCCCCTGCGACACGCCCAGCCCCATGACCCCCAGGATGCTCTTCGCCGACGCGCTGCGCGCCGCGTCGCGGGTCAGGTTGGTGATCCGCACGTCGGTCGCGTACGCCGCCGCGGCCTTGACGAACGTCGCGGCGGGGCGGGCGTGCAGGCCCGATGGATTGCGCACGGTGACGGTGACGCAGGGCATGCCGGTTACCTCGTGGGCGCCGCGCGCGAGGCGCGGCTGCGGGGACGTGAACGCGGGCGCCGGGGCACCGGGGTCGCGGCGAGCCGCGCCAGGATCGCGCGGGCGGTCGGCTCATCGGTGACCAGCGAATGGACCAGGCCAGAGCGGCAGGCGCCGATGATGCCGGGGATCTTGTGCGGCCCGGCCGCGACGGCCACCAGGCGTGCGGCACGCCGCAGGTCGGCGACCGGGGCGGCGATGGTGTGGTCGCCCCATGGATCGTCGATCAGGTCGCCGTCGATGGTGACGAGGTAGCCGACGACGTCGCCGGCGACGCGACGGCCGGCCAGGCGGCGCCGCTCGCGCTCCGAGACGCGGTCCATGACCGTGGCATAGCCGGGGTGGTCCCCTGGCCCGCCGCCGATGCCGATGAGGCCCACCGACAGGCGCGACCAGTACTCGGTGGTGGCGCGGATGGTGCTCTCGCGCATGAGCGCCTCCTTCACCGCGCCGGAGTCGAGGCGCCCCGGGGCGTGGAGCAGCAGGTAGCGGCACTCCAGGCGCTCGGCGGCGCGGCGGATCAGCTCGTTGATGTCGAGATGCGGGGTCGCGGGGTCCCAGCCGCCGACCAGCGGCACGATCGTCAGGTGCGAGCGGCGCGTCGGCGGCAGCGCGTCGACCAGCGCCGAGACGGTGTAGCCGCCGGCGATGCCGAGCACCCCGGCCTCGGGGATCGTCTCGGCCACCCACGGTGCGGCGGCCACCGCGCAGAGGCGCGACGCGGCCGCCGGGTCGTCCCCGCGGGCCGGCGTGACGTGGGCGTCCTCGATCCCCAGCGCCCGCGCCAGCTGGGCGGCCACGCGCTCGAGCTGGTCCGGCGCGGCCTGCACCGAGATCTGGACGATCCCCGTCTCGCGAGCCTGGGCCAGCAGGCGGCTGACCTTGGACACGCTGAACCCGGTGAGCTCGGCGATGGTCGACTGGCTGCGGTCGCGGAGGTAGTACAGCTCGGCCACCAGGCGCATCATGTCCTCGTCGCCGGACCCGTTCAGACGCGCCGCGTCGAGCCCCGGATCCGTGGCTCCGTCTCCTGCCATCATCGCCGCTCCGAACCTTGACACTCCGCGAGTGGCCGGAGTATACAGATACATCCTTGCAAATCCGCCGTGCAAATTTTTGCATGACGAGCAAGCGAGTACACGCAGAAGAGGTGCCGTGAGGCCGTTCGACGTCCTCGTCGTCTCACACGGAGCGCTTGCCGACGCCATGGTGGCGGCAGCCTTCATGATCTGCGGCGAGACCGATGGCGTCGGAGCCGTGGGCCTCGCGCCCGACGATTCGCCGGAGACGTTCGCGGAGCGACTCGCAGCGGCGATCGACGAGCGCCGGCCGACCCTCATCCTGTCCGACCTGTTCGGCGGCACGCCGCACAACGTGGCCTGCGCCACCGCTCGTCGGCAGGGCGTGCACTGCATCTCGGGCGCGAACCTGGGCCTCCTCGTCGAGGCCATCACCACGAGCGAGGAGCTCGACGACCGCCTGGTCGATCGGCTTGTGTCGCTCGCGCGCGAGGGGGTCGTCGACGTGACCGGTCGGCTCAGCCTCATACGGGACTGATCCGACCGCAGACCACCTGAAGGCCGGGCGCTGTACGGAGGCGCGCCGCGGCCGACGCCAACCACCAGCTCGAAACGAGGTAGGGATGGGACTGCGCCTCGTCCGGGTGGACGACCGGCTGATCCATGGCCAGGTGGCTGCCATCTGGCTCAAGGCGATCGGGGCGAACCGCATCATCATCGTGGACGATCGGACCGCCAGGGACGACTTCCTCCGCGAGGTGATCGAGCTGTCCGCCCCGGCCGGGGTGGCGGTCGAGATCCACGACGTGGGAACCGGGGCCCAACGGGTGATCGAGGCGAGCCAGGCCAGCGAGCCGGTGTTCGTCA
Organism: Candidatus Limnocylindria bacterium; assembly: GCA_035699665.1. Taxonomy (GTDB): domain Bacteria; phylum Chloroflexota; class Limnocylindria; order QHBO01; family QHBO01; genus JAICQM01. The sequence goes on along the minus strand of DASSPJ010000127.1, from coordinate 23,632 downwards.
TCGTGCGCAGCCCACTGACCGCCCTCCAGCTGCGGGAGGCCGGGGTCGCGTTCGACGTGCTCAACGTCGGCGGCATCGGGGCGGGTCCGGATCGCAGGACGCTCTACCGCAACATCTCGGCCTCGCCGGCCGAGCTGGAGGCGATGCGTCGACTGGAGCAGATGGGGACCCGCGTCGAGCTGCGCATCGTGGCCGACGACAAGCCGGTCGCCTTCGCATCGGTCGATCGCACATAGCGGGGGTCGGAGGGACTGGGATGACTGTGAGGTGCTGCACATGCTGGGAGCGATGACCGCTGTCCCGGCACGCCTCAAGGTGGCCGGCGCGGTATGCCTGGCGACCTTCGGGCTGCTGCTCATCACCGGCCCGGCCTTCGGTCAGAACCACTCCGGGGACACCGGGGTGAGCCTGATCCAGGCCGTGCTCATCGGATTGGGCTACTACCTGTCGAACAGCCCGTGGCTCATGGGCAACGGCGGCTTCTTCGGCTTCTACCGGCCGTTGGTCGCCGGCTTCATCGTCGGCATCATCCTGGGCGACCCGGTCAAGGGCGCGCAGATCGGTGCCGCCATCAACATCCTGTACCTGGGCTTCATCAGCGCCGGCGGCTCGATCCCCGCCGACCCGTCGGTGGCCGGCTGGGTCGGCACCGCGCTGGCCATCGGCGGCGGGCTCGACGCCAACCAGGCGATCGCGCTCGGCGTGGCGGTGGGCACGCTCGGCACGTTCATCTTCTTCACCCGCATGAGCGTCGACGCGACATTCGCCCACTGGGCCGATGCGCGCGCCGAGAAGGCGGACATCGGTGGCGTGGCGCGCATGAACTGGTTGCCACCCCAGATCTTCCTGTTCGTGATCAGCTTCGTGCCAGCCACCGCCGCGGTCCTGCTCGGGACGCCGGTCGTGGCGAATGCCATCGACTGGCTCAACGCCAATGCGCCGTGGGTCCTGTCCGGGCTCCAGATCGCGGGCGGCCTCCTGCCGGCCATCGGCATCGCGATGAACATGCGGTTCATCTTCCGCGGCACGGTGTGGCCGTACTACTTCATCGGCTACGTGATCGCCGTCGCCTCTGGCGGTGGGGTGAACATCGTGATGATCGGCCTCATCGGCATGGCGCTGGCGTTCATCCACGTCGCCTTCGTGAGCGGCGGGAGCGGCACGACGCCGCGGGGCACGACCGCCGACCGCGTCCAGGCCACCAGGGACGTGGCCGCCACCTCGGAGGGCCTGTGACATGACCGCCGAGACCCGTCCGCGCGTCGAGCTCACCACCGGCGACGTCCGGCGCGCCTTCTGGCTGTGGACCTTCTTCAGCCACGCCAACTACAACTACGAGCGGCTCCAGGGGACGGCCTTCGCCCACGCGATGACGCCGATCATCCGCCGCCTCTACACGACCGAGGAGGAGATCCGCGCCGCCCTCAAGCGGCACCTGGTCTTCTTCAACACCGAGCCGAATGTCGGCGCGGTGATCCACGGCGCGGTGATCGCCATGGAGGAGCAGCGCGCCAACGGCGCGGTCGAGATCGACGACGACGCCATCAACTCGGTGAAGACCGGCCTGATGGGTCCGCTCGCCGGCGTCGGGGACACGATCACCCAGGGCACCATCACCCCCATCCTGCTGACCATCGGCATCGGCCTGGCGCAGGCGGGCAACGTCCTGGGCCCGATCCTGTACTTCGTCCTCGAAGTCGCGATCATGACCGCGCTGTCGTACTTCGTGTTCATGCAGGGCTACGTGCGCGGCCGCGAGGGCGTGACCACCATCCTGCGCTCCGGGCTGCTCGACCGGGTCGTCCTCGGCGCGAGCGTCCTGGGCAACGTCGTGCTGGGAGCGCTGACCGCCCAGTTCGTGGCGATCTACATCGCGCCGACCATCACCATCAACGACAACCCGTTCAACATCCAGCACCTGATCGACGAGATCATGCCGGGCCTGTTGCCGCTGCTCTTCACGCTGATGACGTGGTGGCTGCTGTCGCGGCGGCGCGTCTCGCCGATCACCCTGCTGGTGGTCTACCTGATCGTCGCGCTCGTCGGCGCCTTCCCGTTCTTCGGGCCGGCCGGGCAGTGCGGCTCATCGTTCCTGAATGCCTTCTTCGCGTGCCCGGTGCCGGGTGCCGAGGGCGCGGCCTTCCTGCCGTAGCGCGTTCGTTGCGGACTCCCTCCATGGACCGATGGCCCGGGCACAGCGCCCGGGCCATCGCCACGCCCCGATGAGCGCGCGGCGGAGCCTCATCGGCCCCGGCGAGGCGTGGGCCGTCATCACCGCCCTCTCGTACACCACCGTCAACGTGCTGCTCCGCGCCGCGGCCGTCGAGATCGACCCCTGGCTCGGCTCGATGCTCCGCCAGGTGCCCGTCGCGCTCCTCGCCTGGGGCGCCCTGCTGTGGGTCGACCGGTCGGCGATCCAGCCGTCGAGCCCACGCTTCCTGGGATGGGGCGTGCTGGGCGCGCTCGTCCTGTCCGGCTTCATCTCGTTCGTGCTGGGCAACGTCCTCTTCTTCGGTGCGCTCGCCACCGGCGGCCTCGGCGTGGCCGCGGCCGGCGCCCAGGGCGCCGTGGTGGTCGCCGGGGCGCTGGGCGGCTACCTCCTCCACGAGCGGCCCAGCCGCCGGGCGTGGGCCGGCATCACCATGGTCGTGGTGGGCCTCTACTTCATCGCCACCGCCCAGGGCGCGCCCGGCGGGGCGTGGCTGCTCGGCCTGCTGTTTGCCGTTGGCGCCGGCGCAAGCTATGCGGTCAGCAACCTGGTGACGCGCACCGTGCAGCGCCGGCGCGCGGCGCTGTGGGTCACGCTCGCCGCCAACTGCCTCGGCGGGCTCGGCGTCCTGCTCGTCATCCAGCTCGTCCGGGGTGGCGGCAACCCGGTCGCCGGCGCCGACGCCGGGCAGCTGGGGATCGTCCTCCTGGCCGGCTGTGTCAACGCGCTGGCGCTGATCGGGATCGCGCAGTCGCTGCGCCACATCAGCGTCGCCGCGTCGAGCAGCATCCAGACCGCGACGGTCATCTTCAGCTTCCTGGCCGCCATCCTCGTCTTCGGCGAGTACGCCACCTGGCCGATGGTGGTCGGGGTGACCGCCGTGGCCGGCGGGATCCTGGTCGCCAACCTGCGGCGGCGCGAGGTCGCTACTCCCCCCGCAGCGGGGTCGTGAAGCGCACGAAGAACTCGACGTGCGTCCGCATCGGTCTGCGCGGTCAGGCGGGCTCGTTGACCCGGGTGAAGACGTTCTTGGTCTGCTGGTACTTCTCCATCCCCACGCCGCCGTAGCCGGACTGCTTGTAGCCGTGCGACGGCGCCTCGAGGACGCCGGGACTGAACCACTGGTTGACGTACACCTGGCCGGCCCGCAGGCCGCGCGACAGGTAGGCGGCGCGGTCGAGGTCCGAGGTGAACAGGCCCGAGGCGAGGCCGTAGCTGGTGTCGTTGGCGATGGCGAGCGCCTGGTCGAGGGTGTCGAAGGCCTGGAGCGCGACCACCGGGCCGAAGATCTCCTCGCGCATGATGCGGCAGCCCGGGTCGGTGTCGGCGAAGACGGTGGGCGGGATGTACGTCCGCCCGGACCGCTGCTCGTCGTCGTACGGCGCGCCCCCGGCCACCAGGCGCCCCTCCGTCTTGCCGACCTCGATGTAGTCCCACACCTTGTCGGCGTGGCCGCTGCTGATCACCGGGCCCAGCTCGGTGTCGGCGTCCAGCGGGTCGCCGACCCGCATCTCGCCCGCGGCCGTCGCGAGGCGCTCGACGAACGCGTCGTAGATGCCGCGCTGCACCAGGATCCGCGAGCCGCAGACGCAGATCTGGCCGGTGTTGCCGAAGGCGCCGAGCCGGCTCCACCACACCGCGCGCTCGAGGTCCGCGTCGTCGCACACGATGTTCGGGTTCTTGCCGCCCAGCTCGAGGCTGATGCGCTTGACCTGCGGGGCGGCCAGCTGGAGCACCCGCGAGCCGGCCTCGATGCCGCCGGTGAAGCTGACGAGGTCGACGCCCGGGTCGGTGACGAGCGCCTCGCCGACGACGCCGCCCGGGCCGGTGACCACGTTGACCACGCCCGGCGGCAGATCCAGCTCGGCGATCAGCTGAGCCAGGCGCGCGAAGCTCAGCGAGGCCATCTGGGCCGGCTTCATGATCGCCGCGTTGCCGGCGGCCAGGATGGCTGCCATGCGCTGCACGCCGGTCCACAACGGGCCGTTCCAGGGCAGGATCTCGGCGACCACCCCCATCGGCTCCAGCAGCTCGTGATGCAGGACCGCTGCGTCCGGCATGCTCGCCGCCCGCCCGGTCACCGACTGCGCGCGCCCGGCGAAGTAGCTCAGCGCGTCGAGGCTGATGCTGATGTCCGAGTAGTGGACGCTGCCGATCGGCTTGCCCGAGTCGATCGCCTCGAGGAAGGCCAGCTCGTCGGCGTGCCCTTCGAGGGCCGCGGCGATGGCCACCAGGGCCTTCGCTCGCTCCCGCCCGGTGGCGCGCCCCCAGGGACCGTCGTCGACCGCGGCGCCCGCCGCCGCCACGGCGTCCGCCACGTCCTGCGGGCCGGCGAGCGCGATGCGCGCCACGGCCCGCTCGTCGCGCGGCGAGATGGCGTCGAAGGTGGCCCCGTCCGCGGCCGGCCGCAGCTCGCCCCCGATGAGGAGCGGGTAGGGCTGCGGGCTCACCAGACCCCAGCGCGGGTCGTCGGCGTGCCGGTCGCTGCGGGGCGGCGCGGTGGCGGCCATGGTGGGTGCTCCTCCTTCAGACCGCGGTCGGCGTCTCGACCCTGGCGAGGGCCTCGTCGACGCTGGCGCCGCCGTGGATGACGGCCGCGATGGCGGCGGTCATGTCGCCGGGCCGGTCGTGGGTCCAGATGTTGGTGCCGAACGCCACGCCGGCCGCGCCGGCGACCACCACGGCGTCGTGGACGACCTGCAGCACGTCGCGGGCCGAGTCCATCTTCGGCCCGCCGAGCACCACCACCGGCACGCCGGCATTCTCGATCACGGTGCGCATCGACTCGGGGTCGCCGGTGTAGAAGGTCTTGATCATGTCGGCCCCCAGCTCGACGCCGATGCGCGCCCCGGCCGCGATCCTCTCCGGGGTGTGCAGGTCGCGGCGGGCGAAGCCGCCGGGGATCGTCTCGGCGATGAACGGGATGCCGTAGCGCGCCGCCTCGGCGCCCAGTGCGCCGTTCTCGGCGACGCTGTTGTCATCGCCGAACGGGTAGACCATCGTCTTGATCGCATCGGCCCCGACCGCCAGGGCGCGCTCGACGACGTGCGCTGCGTAGGGCGGATTGGTCGGCACGCTGGCGATGAGCGCGGCCGGACCGATCTGCTCGGCGTACAGGGCCGCCGAGCCGAGCGGCACGAGGAACGCGTCGGCGCCGTTGGCGACCGCGGTGGCGCACGTGTCGCCGTAGGCGGCCAGGGCCGGGATCGGCGTGTCGAGGAAGGCGGTGTGGTCCATCGCGACGATGAACAGCCGCTCGTCAGCCGGCATCAGCCGGCGCATGCGTCGCTTCATGTGGGTCTCGTGGTGCTCCCGTATCGGTCTGCTGGGTCAGGGGGTGACGATCATGCGGTAGGTGCCGGGCGCGATGGACGCGTCGAGGGCGTCGCGCAGCTCGGCGAGCGGGAAGCTGCGCTGGATGAGCGGCGACAGGTCGACCTGCCCCAGCCCGATGAGGCGGGCCGCGACCTGGAAGTCGGCCTGCTCGCTCGACAGCGAGCCGATGACGCCGGTCTCGTGGTTGTGCATGTGGTTGGGCTCGATCTCGAGCGGCGTCATCGGGTGCGCCGATGCGAACAGCACGAAGCGGCCGCGCTCGCTGAGCATGGCCATCGCCTGCTCGTTGGCACGCCCCGAGCCGATGGCGGCGATGACGTGCTCCGCACCGCGTCCCTGCGTCAGCTCGCGCACACGGGCCACCGGATCCTCGGCGGTGGCGTCGATGGTGACGTCGGCGCCGAGCTGGCGCGCCTTGGCGAGGCGGTCGGGGTCGATCTCGCTGACGATCACCCGCGCCCCGTGCTTCTTGAGCGCGACCACGTTCATCAGCCCCATGACGCCGGCGCCGAGCACGACCGCGTCGTCGGCGACCCGCACGTCGAGCTGCGCCACGGCGTGGATCGCACACGACAGCGGCTCGGCCAGCGAGATCGCCGCCCACGACGCCTCGCCCGGGATCGGGTAGATCCCGCTGGCCGGGTGGACCTTGTACTCGGCGAACCCGCCGGGACCCCACGCGTCGCCGTACTTCGCCACCCCGGCGTAGTGCTGCGGGCAGGCGCGGTCGCGGCCGCTGCGACACCAGTGGCACTGGCCGCAGGCGGCGGAGCCCACCGTCACCGCCTGGCCGACGGCGATCTCGGCGCTCACGCCGGGCCCGAGCTCGGCCACCTCGCCGGCCATCTCGTGGCCGCCGATGAACGGGAACTTGTTGTCCTGCTGGCCGGAGTAGCTGCGCTGCTCCCAGGTGCAGATGGCGGTGGCGCGGATGCGCACCAGCACCTCGTTGACGCCGGGGCGCGGGATCGGCACCTCGCGGATCTCGATCATCCCCGGACCGGTCATCACCCCGACGCGCATGGTGCCGTCGGGGGCAGCGCTGGTGGCGGTGGACGTCGCGTCGGCGGTCTGCGTCATACCATGCATCCTCGCTCGTGGGTCGAGGCCGGGACCGTGGCCGTCTGGCTCGGGGGCGCGCAAGAATTTGCTGCAACTATTCTACGAGCCCGGTGACGATTCGTCCATGGCCACCGTCCGCCCCGGCACCCTCATCCTGGACTGGGACAACACCCTCCACGACGCCGCCGGCGCCTTCTTCCGGGCGCTGCGGACGGTGATGGAGGGGCGCGGCACCCCACTCGACGCCGCCACCTACCGGGCCGCCTACGACCCCGACTACCGCGTGCTGTATGCGCGCCTCGGCGTGCCCGCCGACGAGGTGGACGCGCTGAGCGTCCAGTGGCGCCGCCTGGTGCGTGCCGCCGAGCCGCGACTGATCCCCGGCGCCGGTCCCGCCCTGGAGCGGATCCGCGCCGCCGGCGTGCCGTGCGCGATCGTCACCGCGGCGCCGCGCGGACAGGTGGAGCGCCAGCTCGCCGCGACCGGGCTGGCGTGGCTGCCGGCGGTGGTGTGTGGTGGCGAAGCCGCTCCTCGCCCCGACCCGGCGCCGCTGCGACGCGCGGTCGAGCGGATCGAGGCCCCGACCGAGCCGATCGTCTACGTCGGCGATACCGCGGCGGACATGCAGATGGCCGTCGCCGCCGGGGTCCGGGGCGTCGGCGTCGCGGGCTTCTCGAGCACCGAGGCGACGCTGCGAGCGGCGGGGGCGGTGGAGACGGCGCCGTCGTTCGCGGCCTGGGCGTCGCGCTGGCTCTGAGCCGGTGAACGGTTCGCGGCCTCAGGCGGCCGAGGCGTCCCCCGACGGGCTGCCGCGGCGCTTGGCGCGCCACCATCGGTACCCGAGGTAGGCGATGCCGACCAGCACCGCGGCATAGATCACGTACTCGAACGGCTTGAGGGCCGCCTCGATCTGGGTGTAGTTCTCACCGACCACGAAGCCGGCGACGATCAGCGCGGCGTTCCACGGGATCGAGCCGAGGGCGCTGAAGAGCAGGAAGCGGCCGAACGGCATGCGGCTGATCCCGGCCGGGTAGCTCACGAAGGTGCGCACCAGCGGGACCATGCGACCCAGGAATACGGCCCACGCTCCCCAGCGCGCGAACCAGCGGTCCGCGCGGTCGAGGTCGCCGGGACCGATGCCCACGTAGCGCCCGAAGCGGTCGAGCAGCGGACGTCCGCCCCACAGGCCGATGGCGTAGCCGGCCACCGCGCCGACCAGGCTGCCCACGGTCGCGAAGGCGACCGCCAGCGGGATGTTCCAGGCGAGGCGCGTGAGCGGCTCGACGATCGACGGGTCGGCGGCCGATTGGCTCACCTTCCAGCCGGCCATCGGCAGGATCACCTCCGACGGGATGGGCGCCACGATCGTCTCGAGGGCGACGGCGACGGCCACCCCCAGGTAGCCCACCGCGTCGTACATGGACAGGATGAAGGGGATGACCCGCGTGTCGATGAAGTCCAGCACGGGTCAGCGATCGCCGGGGTCGGGCGCCGCGGCCGGGGTGCGGCGCCGGTGCTCGCGCGGGTCGAGCTCCACCGCCACGCGGCGCTGGCGGGTGGCCGGCGGCATGGCCGCCTCGCGCGCGCGGAGCTTCTCGTCGACGCGCATGACGTGGACCGCGACGATGATCGCCAGCAGCGCGCCCCCTGCCATCCAGCCGCCGAGGACGTCCATCGGGTAGTGGGCCAGCAGGTAGATGCGGGTCAGGCTGATCGCGCCGATGAGCGCGAGCGCCACCGCATAGGCGGTCATCCCCTGCCGCCGGTCGTGGCTCAGGCGCGCCACGCAGAAGGCGGCGAGGCCGTAGAAGGCGGTCGCGCGCAGGGCGTGGCCGGCAGGGAAGTCGGCAAGGTCGTCGAGGCCGACGCTCGACGCGTTGATGATCGCCCCGAACAGCTCGCCGGGCGTGATCTGCGGGATGGCGGTCATGTACTTGAGCGCCCATTCGATCGGGAAGGCGAGCGTCCCGGCGGCCAGGATCACGGCCAGGTCGCGCCGCCCCTTGGCCATCGCGGTCAGGCCGAGCACGCCGAAGCCGAGGGCCACGAACCAGCCCGAGCCGAGCCCGCTGATCCCGACCAGCACGGCGTCGAGCGGCGGCAGGCTCGCCTCGACCCAGCCATGGAACGGATCGACCACGTTGGCCATCAGCCACTCCTCGGGGACGAGGTACGTGGTCGTGCGCTTCAGGGTGACGAGCCAGAACAGGATCGGCAGGGCGATGAGGGCGAGGAGGAACGCGGCCGCGGGGCTCGGGACCGCGCCGCCGAGCCGGTGCTGCGCATCGTCGCTGACGACGAGGCGGCTCGTGGGGTCCGGGAGGCGACGCACGGTGCGTAGTATACGGACCGATGCCGCCCCTCCCCCTCACCGGCCGGGACCTCACGCTCGACGACGTCGTGGCGGTGGCGCGTCGCGGGCGAGCCGTCGCCCTGGACCCGGGCGCCGCCGAGCGGATGCGCGCGTCGCGCGACGTGGTCGAGCGGATCGTGGCGTCGGGCGCGACCGCCTACGGGGTCACCACCGGGTTCGGCGACCTCGCCGACGTGCGCATCGAGCCGGCCCTGACTGCCGAGCTGCAGCGCAACCTGGTGCGCAGCCACGCGGCCGGCGTCGGGGAGCCGCTCCCCGACGAGGTGGTCCGCGCGATGCTGCTGCTCCGCGCCAACACGCTCGCGATCGGCCTCTCGGGCACGCGCGTCGAGATCGTCGAGCTGCTGGTCGGGATGCTCAACGGCGCCGTGCACCCGGTCATCCCGTCGCGCGGCAGTGTCGGCGCGTCCGGCGACCTCGCCCCACTCGCCCACCTCGCGCTGGTCGTGATCGGCGAAGGGGAGGCCACGGTCGACGGCGCGGGCCCCGGCCCGGGCGGCACCGCCCTCGCGCGCGCGGGCCTCACCCCGCTCGAGCTGGAGGCGAAGGAGGGCCTGGCGCTCCTCAACGGGACGCAGCTGATGGCGGCGATCGGGTGCCTGGCCCTCGACGACGCGCGGCGCCTGGCAGCGACCGCCGACGTGACCGGGGCGATGAGCCTGGAGGCCATGCTCGGCACTGGGGCCGCATTCGACGCCGCGCTCATCGGCGCGCGCCCGCATCCGGGGCAGGTGGCGGCCGCCGGCCACCTCCGCGACCTGCTCGGTGGGTCCGAGATCTGGGCGTCGCACGTGGCCGACGTCGAGCACCGCGTGCAGGACGCGTACAGCCTGCGCTGCATGCCCCAGGTGCACGGCGCGGTGCGCGATGCGCTCGACCACCTCGAACGCGTGCTGGCGGTGGAGGTCAATGCCGCCACCGACAATCCGCTCGTCTTCCCCGCCGACGCGGCGCACCCCGATGGCCGGGTCATCTCCGGTGGCAACTTCCACGGCGAGCCACTGGCGATCGCGCTGGACCTGGCGACGATCGCGGTCGCCGAGCTGGCCTCGATCGCCGAGCGGCGCACCGCTCGGCTGGTCGACGCCCACCACTCGGGCCTCCCTCCCTTCCTGGCCGCGCGCCCGGGCCTGGAGAGCGGCCTGATGCTGGCGCACTACACGGCCGCGGCGCTGGTGAACGAGCTGCAGACGCTCGCCCATCCGTCGTCGGTCGACACGATCCCCACCAGCGCCAACCAGGAGGACCACGTCAGCATGGGCGCCACCGCGGCGCTCCACCTGCGCGAGGCCCTCGACCGCGCGACCACGGTGGTGGCCATCGAGGCGCTGTGCGCTGCCCGCGGCCTGGACCTGCGCCTCCCGCTGCGCCCCGGGCCACGCCTGCGGGCGGCCCACGCCGCGATTCGGGAGCGGGTCGCCGGCCTGGACGGAGATCGCTCGCCGGCGCCGGACATCGCCGCGCTGGCCGCCCTGGTGGCCGATGGCACGCTCCTCGCATCCTCCGATGCCTGACATGCCACCCCTCCGCGACCTGGAGTTCGCCCTCGTCGACGAGGGCAGCTTCGACGACATCCCCGCCCCCGACCAGCCCGGCGCGCGCTGCCAGACCTGTGACTACTGGGAGCGGCTCGATGGAGGGCGCGAGGCGCCCGACCCACCCGATGGCGCCGGGGCCCGTTCCCTGGCCGACCTGAAGCGCTCCCGCCTGCTGGCCGGGCGCGAGGTGGCTGGCGCGTACGGCATGCTGGCGTATCGGTCCGGCAGCGTGGAGCGCCGCGCGATCGGCTGGTGCCAGTTCGGCCCGCTGGCCGCCTACCCCCGCGCGCAGGTCATCCGCGACCGCTACCCCGATCTCCCGCAGGGCCCGGCGCCGTGGGTCATCACCTGCCTGCAGGTCACGGCCGACGCCGGGGCGCCGGACGACCGATTGGCGGTCGGCGCGGCGCTCCTCGAGGCGGCGTGCAGCGAGCTCGATCGTCGGGGCATCATCGCCGTGGAGGCCTACCCCGAGGAGTCGGCGGAGGCGTGGCAGCCGTCGTCGGGACCGGCGGCGGCGTATGCGGAGGCCGGCTTCGTGCGCGCCGCAGGCGACGATCGGTACCCGGTCGTGCGCCGCGAGCTCGGCGGCTCGGGTGCCGATGTCGGCTGGGGCGACCTGCTGGCGCGGGCGCGGCCGGTCGCGGACGACGAGGAGGCATGGCCGTTGCCGTTGCCGGACGGCCCATCGGAGGAGGACTTCTTCCGCCTCCCGCCCGAGAAGCCCCGGCGACCGAACCCGTTCGGCGAGGACTGACCCGCGCGCCAGCGCCGTATCATCGGCCGATGACCACCGCCGCCGGCCCGCGCACCGTCCGCGCCCCGCGAGGCGCCGAGCTCTCCTGCCGTGGATGGCAGCAGGAGGCGGCCCTGCGGATGCTCATGAACAACCTCGATCCGGACGTCGCCGAGGACCCCGATCAGCTCATCGTGTACGGCGGCACCGGGCGAGCGGCGCGCAGCTGGGCGGCGTTCGACGCCATCGTCGCCGAGCTCAGGCGGCTGGCCGACGACGAGACGCTGCTGGTCGCCTCCGGTAAGCCGGTCGGCGTGTTCCGTACCACGCCCGACGCACCGCGCGTCCTGATCGCCAACGCCAACCTGGTGCCGCACTGGGCGACGTGGGACCAGTTCCGCGAGCTCGAGCGCGCGGGCCTGACGATGTATGGCCAGATGACCGCCGGATCGTGGATCTACATCGCCACCCAGGGGATCATCCAGGGGACGTATGAGACGTTCGCCGAGTGTGCGCGCCAGCACTTCGGCGGCACCCTCGCCGGACGGTCGCTGCTCACCGCGGGACTCGGCGGGATGGGCGGGGCGCAGCCGCTGGCGGCCACCATGAACGGCGCCGCGGTGCTGGCCGTGGAAGTGGATCCGGCCCGCGCCGAACGGCGCCACGCCGCGGGCTACGTCGACGAGCTGACCGACGATCTCGACGCTGCCGTGGCGCGCGTCGACGGATGGAAGCGCGGTGGCATCGGGCGCTCCGTGGCCCTGGTCGCCAACGCCGCCGAGGTCGAGCCGGAGCTGGCACGCCGCGGCTGGCGGCCGGACGTGGTGACCGACCAGACCAGCGCCCACGACCCGCTCGCCGGCTACGTCCCCGGCGGCATGTCGCTGGCAGCGGCCCTCGAGCTGCGCCGGCGCGACCCGGACGGCTACGTCGCCCGGTCGCTGGCCTCGATGGCCGACCACGTGCGCGCCATGCTGGCCTTCCAGCGGTCGGGGTCGGTGGTGTTCGATTACGGCAACAACATCCGGCAGCACGCGCTCGAGGCCGGCGTGGCCGATGCGTTCGACTTCCCGGGCTTCGTGCCCGCCTTCATCCGGCCGCTTTTCTGCGAGGGCAAGGGGCCGTTCCGGGTGGCGGCGCTGTCGGGCGACCCGGCGGACATCGCGCGTATCGACGCCACCCTCGCCGACCTCTTCCCCGACGACGAGGGGCTCCAGCGCTGGCTGCGCCTGGCGCGCGACAGGGTGCCGTTCCAGGGGCTGCCCGCCCGCATCTGCTGGCTGGGCTACGGCGAGCGGGCACGCGCGGGCCTGGCGATCAACGAGATGGTGCGTTCCGGGGAGCTGGCGGCGCCGATCGTCATCGGCCGCGACCATCTCGACGCCGGCAGCGTGGCCAGCCCGTTCCGCGAGACGGAGGGGATGCGCGACGGGTCCGACGCGATCGCCGACTGGCCGATCCTCAACGCGCTGGTCAACACCGCCGCCGGCGCCACCTGGGTCAGCTTCCACCACGGCGGCGGGGTGGGGATCGGCTACAGCCTGCACGCCGGCATGGTCGTCGTCGCCGACGGGACCGATGCCGCGGCGGCCCGCCTGGAGCGCGTCCTGACGACCGATCCCGGCATGGGCGTCATCCGCCACGCCGACGCCGGCTACGAGCGCGCCCGCGAGGTCGCCGCCGAGCGCGGCGTCCGGATCCCGATGGGCGAGTGAGCGGCGCGGCGGCCTTCGATCCGGAGGCGCCGCTGTCCGGCGCGCCCGATCCCTGGACAGCCTCGTCGATGCCCGCGGTCCGCGACGGCCCGCCGTACGCGATGACCGAGATGATCGCCGCCGAGCCGGCGGTCGCCGAGCGGATCGCCCGCCGCCTCGCGGCAGATCCGGCGACGGCAGCGCTGGCCGCATGGATCGGCGAGGCGGTGGCCGCGGGCGCTCCGGTCACCGTGCTGGGCTGCGGCACCTCGGAGCACGCCGCCGAGGGGATGGCGGCGATGTGGCGCGCCGCCCTCGGAGGCGTCGCGGTGCACCATGCGCAGGCCCTCGAGACCCTGGCCGCGCCGCAGCGCGACGGCCTGGTCGTGGGCGTGTCACACGAGGGTGGCACGCGGGCCACCAACGACGCGCTCACCGCCGCCCGTGACGCCGGCGCGCGGACGGCGCTCGTCACCGTCGGGGGCAACTCGCCCGGCGCCGGGGTGGCGGACCTGGTCGTGGCCACCGGCGAGCAGGACGCCAGCTGGTGCCACACCGTCGGGTACCTGTCACCGCTGGTGGCGGGCGCCGCCGTGGCGGCTCGGCTCGGCGGCGGCACGCTGGACGCCACCGCGCTGCGTGCGCTCCTCCAGGTGGCCGACGATGCGGCAGGGGCAGCGGCGATCGCACGACATATGGCCGGCGTCGCGACGCTGCTGGTGACCGGATCCGGCCCGGACCATGCCTCGGCCCGCGAGCTCGCGCTCAAGGTGGCGGAGGGCGCCCACCTCCCCGCATCGGCCCTGCACCTCGAGACGGTCCTGCACGGCCACCTGGCCGCCGCGGGGCCATCCACCGGTCTCGTGCTCGTGCTCGCCGCCGGCGACGCGCGGATCGTCGCGCGAGGTGGCGAGGTCCTGCGGGCGGCCGCGCGACTCGGGATGCCGAGCGCGGCCATCCTGGGTGCCGACATCGGCGACGAGATCCCGCGCGAGCTGACCCCGGCCGGGCGGCTGGCGGTCCCCGAGACGCGGCTCCTCGCACCGGTCCCCGCGGCACTGCTGGGCGCCGCGATCCCGCTCCAGCTGCTCGCCGAGCGGCTCGCCCGGGCGCGCGGCGTGAACCCGGATACGCTCGGACGCGAGGACCCGGCGCAGGCCGCCGCCCACGCCTGACGGTCCGTCCTGGGTGGCGTACGCGCCCTACGAGCGCATTCGTCACCTCGGCGCCGCTCGGAGTGACGAATGCGCGCCTCAGCACGCATTGGCGACGAGGCCGGCTCTTCGAAGCCTGCATCCATGCCCGTGCCACGCTCGATCCACCCGCGTCTCGGCGGCTCGCCGCACGCGGAGGTCGCCAATGCGTCGCCAGGACGGCACATGACTCCTTCCCCGGCGGCGTGGGCCGCAGACGCGTCCGCGGCGATGGATGAGCCGTCAGGCCCGCAGCAGCTCGAAGAGGCGCACGTAGAAGCGCAGGTTGTGCAGCGTCGCGTAGCGCTCCGCCGCGACGTCGCCGACCTTGAAGAGGTGGTGCAGGTAAGCGCGCGACAGGCCCGCCCCGCAGAGCGGGCAGTCGCAGCCGTCCTCGAGCGGCCCGTGGTCGACGCGGTGGCGCGCGTCGTGGATGCGGACCGCGGCGTAGAACGCATCACCCGGCGCCGGCCGCCTCGCCGCCCAGCCCGCGCGGAACGCGTACAGGCGCCCGTGCCGCGCGTCCCGCGTCGGCAGCGCGCAGTCGAAGATCGAGTAGCCGAGCGCGAAGGCCGCCACGACGTGGTCCGGCCGGCCGATCCCGAGTGCGTGCTTGGCGGCAGCGGGTGGCAGCGTTTCGGCGACCCAGCGCAGCGGATCGGCGAGCAGCGCGCCGTCAGGGTCGAGCGGCCAGCCACCGAAGCCGTACCCGTCGAACCCGATCGCCGCCAGCTCGGCGGCGCACTCGCGACGCAGGCGCTCCGACCCGCCGCCCTGCACCACCGCGAAGAGGAGCGGCCGCTCCGCCGGGGCCAGGCCATCGGTCAGGCGGTCGAACTCGTCGCGGCAGCGACGCGCCCACTTGACCGTGCGCGCCACGCTCCGCTCCTGCTCGGCCTCGGGGTCGCCCGCATCGGTGCAGTCGTCGAGGCACACCAGCACGTCCGACCCGAGCTGGAGCTGGAGCTGGATGATCCGCTCGGGGGTGAGGTTCCACTTCTCCCCGGTCGAAGGCTCGCGGAAGATCACCTCGTTGTCCCGGATCACGCCGCGCGCCGGATCCTGGCGGATGAGGCTCCACACCTGGAAGCCGCCCGAGTCGGACAGGATCGGCCCATCCCAGCCCATGAACCGATGCACCCCGCCCGCCGCCTGCATGACCCGCGCGCCCGGCCGGCGCAGGAGGTGGAAGGCGTTGACGACCACGCCCTCGATGCCGATTCCGCGCAGGTCGGCGGCGCTGACGGCCCGCACCCCGGCGCGGGTCGCGTCGGGCAGGAAGGTGGGCACCGGCCACGTCGCACGGCGGGTGATCAGCGGCTCAGCCACGCGCGAGGGTCAGCACGAAGACCAGCTCGTTGGGCACCGATGCCTCGCGCACCTCGACCGCGCCGACCGACGATGCCAGGCGATCCATCCGCTCGCGGTAGGTGCGCTCCATGCCACGCGAGCGCCCACCCAGCGAGCGGCGGGTGAAGCTCACCGCCGCGTGGTCGACCCGCAGCCCGCGCACCAGGCGCGTGGCAGCGTCCGGGTCCTGGCGGTCGAGCGTGGTGACCAGCTTGAGGAGCAGGGCGACATCGGCCTCCTCGTCGGCCGCGACGCTGACGAGGTCGCGCTCCATGGTGCGGTGCGGCTGCCCGACCAGGTCGAGGAAGGTGTCGACGGCGGCCAGTGCGTCGCCGTCCACGTCGACGGCGATGAGGGTCGCATCGGCTGCGAGGTCCATCCATGGCAGCGCCAGCGGACCGAGCCCGCACCCCAGGTCCAGCAGCGCCGAGGGTGTTCCGGTGAGCTCCCAGATGGCCCGATAGAAGGTCGGCAGGTACGGAATCCGTTCCGCGGTGGAAGCATGCGTCCGGAGAGCCGCCACGCAGGCCGCGCGGAACGCCGGGTCGGCCAGATCGCCGTGCCACGCGTCGCGGAGGGCGGCGGCGCGTGGCGCGCCGCGTGCGAAGGCGCCGACCGCCTGGTGGAGACGCCGCTTGACGCGCTTGACGGCCTCATCCCGGGTGCGGGCGCGCAGCAGCTCCTCGCGGGCCACGCGACGCACGAGGCCGGCGTCGACGTCGCGGTAGCGGCGCGAGGTCGCCACGCGCTCGACCACCAGCTCGACGTCGTCGCTCACCGATGCGTCTCGCTGGCCAGCTCGTAGGCGCGCCGCTTCGGCAGGGCATGGCGCCGCACCAGGAACTCGGCGGTCGTCCGCACCGACGCCCCGCTGGCGGCGAGCAGGGCGGCGTCCTGGCGGGCGTCGGGGAGCTCGGCTGGTGCCTCGCTCCCCGCGATCACCACCGTCGCCTCGCCGCGCACCGTCCCTTCCTCGGCCAGCAGCGCCTCCAGCTCCGAGAGGCGGCCGCGCTCGAACCGCTCGTGGGGCTTGGTCATGCTGCGCGCCACGCATGCGTCGCGGTCCCCGAGCGACGCTCGAGCATCCGCCAGTGCCGCGCGCAGGCGGTGCGGGGCCTCGAAGGCGACGATCGTCGCCGGATCATCCGCCAGGGCGGCGAAGAACGAGCGGCGTCTGGCCGCGGTGCGCGGCGGGAAGCCGACGAAGCGGAACGGCAGGGGCGCCAGGCCGCTGGCGGCGAGCGCGGTGGTGACCGCGGAGGCGCCGGGGAGCGCGGTGACGGCGAGCCCCTCCGCCAGCGCGGCACGAACGAGGGTGATCCCCGGGTCGCTGATCAGCGGCGTCCCAGCATCGGTCACCAGGGCGACATCGTCGCCGGCGCGGAGTCGCTCGATCAGCTGGGGGGAGCGCTGCGCCTCGTTGTGATCGTGATACGAGACGGCGCGCCGTGGCAGGTCGTGGTGGCGCGCGAGGGTGAGGTAGTGGCGCGTGTCCTCGGCCGCGACCACGGCGACGACCCGCAGCACCTCCAGCGCGCGGAGCGTGATGTCGCGCGGGTCGCCGATGGGCGTCGGAACGAGGTACAGCGTGCCGCTCATGCGCGGCCGAGCCTAGCACCCGTCCCTCCGAGGCACGTATGCACCCCGTGCCGCCGATTGGCGGGGCTCGATCCGCTGTGCGTCACACGCACGAACGGGCGACGCGGCGGCCGCCGGGAGCCTCTCCTCCCACGAGCCGTGCGCCACACGCACGAACGGGCGACGCGGCGGCCGCCGTAAGCCTCTCCTCCCACGAGCCGTGCGTCCGACGCACCATCGGGAGGAGGAGCGTCCCTGCCGGGCCGGCCGATCTGCGGTTCGTGCGCCCGACGCAACGCTGCGCCAGCTCCTCGGCACCGCGGCGCGCCACGCCATCGGTCCGGGCCGGTGGCACCGTAAGATGAGCCGCGTGGCCAGCCTGATCGAGTGCGTCCCCAACTTCAGCGAAGGGCGCCGTCCGGAGGTGCTGGACGAGATCGTGCGCGCGATCGGCCAGATCGACGGCGTCACGCTCCTCGACCACAGCCGCGACGAGACCCACAACCGCAGCGTGGTGACGTTCGCCGGTGCCGCGGAGCCGGTGGTCAGGGCGGCCACCGCGGCCGTCGGCCGCGCGCTCGAGCTCATCGACATGGAGCAGCACAGCGGCGCCCACCCCCGCATCGGCGCGGTCGACGTGATGCCGTTCGTCCCGCTCGGCCAGACGCGCATCGAGGAATGCATCGACCTGGCCCGCCGCTTCGGTGAGCAGGTCGCGCAACGGTTCGAGATTCCCGTCTACCTGTACGGCGAGGCCGCCCTGCGCCCCGAGCGGCGGCGCCTCGCCGACGTGCGCCGCGGCCAGTTCGAAGGGCTGCGCGAGAGCATCGGCAGCGATCCGGACCGCGCGCCCGACTTCGGCCCGCTGCGGCTGCACCAGCGGGGCGGCGCGATCGCGGTCGGGGCGCGCAAGCCGCTCATCGCCTTCAACGTCAACCTCGCCACCGACGACCTGGCCCTGGCCAAGCGGATCGCGCACGCCATCCGCGAGTCGTCGGGCGGCCTGCCGGGCATCCAGGCGATGGGCGTGCTGCTGGAGAATCCCGGCCAGCCGCGCATGGCGCAGGTGAGCATGAACCTGGTCGACTGGGAGCGCACCGGCATCCCCCGCGTGGTCCGCGAGATCCAGCGCATGGCGCGCGAGAACGGCACCGACATCGACCACTGCGAGCTGATCGGGCTGGCCCCGACCGCCGCACTCCTGGAGGTCGCCGCCGACACGCTCGGCCTGCGCGGCTTCAGCGTCGACCAGGCACTCGAGCTGCGCCTGTCGCGCGACCGCTGAACGAGCGCGGGGCCGCCCTGCAACGGGGGACGCAGGTCCGCGGTGCGCCGACGCGCCACCGCCCCGCCGGGTTGGTCCGCGGCTTGCAATGCCCGCTCCGGGGGGAACTCCACCACACGGCAGTCCACGTCGATTCAGGAGCCACGAACGCACATGTCGCCCCGCCCCCACGCCCAGGGCATCAGCTGGCGGCTCATCGGTCCCGCGGTCGGCCTCTGGCTGATGGCGGTGATCGCGCTCTCGGCCTTCACCTCGCCGGCCACGGCGAGCCAGGCGCCGGTCGAGCGCAGCGTCGCCACCGTCGCCCGGACGCTGACCACCGACCGCCCCGCGCCCGCCGAGGCGCCCTTCCTCACCCTCCTGCTGGCCGGCATCGGGGTCGCCGCCCTCGCGGTCCGTCCCGCGCGCCGAGCCGTCGCCCGCCGCCGCATCCGCTGAGCCGCATCGACCCGGCGGTCGGGTAGACTGCCGGGCCCATGCCCACCCTCCGCGAGCAGCTCCGCGACGCCGTCACGCAGGCACGCCGTGCGGCTGCGGCCGCCGGTGAGCTGCCGCTCCCCGACGAGGCATCCCTGCCGCCCGTCGGCATCGAGCATCCGTCCCGCCCCGAGCACGGCGACTTCGCGACCAACGCGGCGATGCAGCTCGCTCCGCTCGCGCGCAACGCCCCGCTGCGGATCGCCGACGCGCTGCTGCGCCACCTGTCCCTGCCGCCGGGCGTGGCGAGCGTCGAGACGGCTGCGCCTGGGTTCATCAACTTCCGGCTCGACCCGGCATGGGTGGCGGGGCAGGTGGCGGCGATCCGCGACGCCGGATCTGCGTACGGCGCCCACCCGGTCGCGCGCCCGCGGCGCATCAACGTGGAGTTCGTGAGCGCCAACCCGACCGGCCCGCTGACCATCGGGAACGCGCGGGGCGCCTTCGTCGGTGACCTGCTGGCCCGCGTGCTCGAGGCCGTGGGCCACGAGGTGACACGCGAGTACTACTTCAACGACGGCGGGACGCAGGTCGACAACCTCGGCCTGAGCGTGCTCGCCCGACGCGAGGGCTCGGACATCCCCGAGGACGGCTATCGGGGCGCGTACGTCGCGGATCTCGCGCGCGAGCTGCCCGAGGACGTCCTCGCCGGCGCGACCGCCCCCGGGACCGATACCGGGGCGGTCCTCGGGGCGTGGGCCGCGGAGCGGATCCGCGCCTCGATCGAGCGCAGCCTCGCCAATCTCGGGGTCCGTTTCGACGTGTGGACCAGCGAGGTGACCATCGAGCGCGACGGCTGGATGGACCGTGGCCTCGCCGCGCTGCGCGAGGCCGGGCACCTCTTCGAGGAGGAGGGCGCCACCTGGTTCCGCTCGACCGCCTTCGGCGACGACCGTGACCGGGTCGTCCTCCGCTCCGACGGCCGGCCGACCTACTTCGCCAAGGACATCGGCTACGTGATGGAGAAGTTCAGCCGCGGCTTCGACGAGCTGATCTACCTGTGGGGAGAGGACCACCACGGCACGGTGGCCCGGCTGCGGAACGCGGCCCAGGCGCTGGGCTTCGACCGCGAGGCGGTGCAGATGATCCTCATCGCGTGGGTGCGCTTCATCAGGAACGGCCAGGAGATCGGCGCCAGCAAGCGTTCCGGCGAGTTCATCACCCTCGACGAGCTGCTCGGGGAGATCGGGGTCGACGCCGCCCGCTGGTTCTTCGGCGCCCGCGCCACCAGCACCGGGATCGACTTCGACATGGATCTGGCGACCGCGGAGAGCAGCGAGAACCCGGTCTACTACGTCCAGTACGCCCACGCGCGCTGCGCATCGATCCTGCGCCACGCCGCCGAGCGGTCCGTCACCCCGGACGCCGGCGCGGCCGCCGACCTGCTCCACCACCCCGCCGAGCAGGCGTTGATCAAGCATCTGCTCACCCTGCCCGATGTGCTCGCCGACGCGTCCGAGCGTCGCGAGACCCACGAGCTGCCGCGCTTCTGTCACGAGGCGGCGAGCCTCTACTCGCAGTTCTACCGCGACTGCCGCGTCCTGAGCGACGACGCCCCGCTGAGCGCCGCGCGGCTGGCCCTGGTGGACGTCACCCGCCAGGTGCTCGCCAATGCCCTGGGGCTGATGGGGATCAGCGCGCCCGACTCGATGTAGGGCTACTCCCCGGCGGCTGCCACCAGGTCGTCGAGAAGGGCGGCATCCGACGCCTGGACGACGACGATCGCGTCGGCGGCGGCGCGCTCCAGGCGGGCCGCGAACGGCAACCCGCCGATCAGCTCCCCGTAGACGCGCTCGAAGTCGTCGGCCTGGGTGGGGGCGTCGAAGGCGATGCGCAGCGCCATGGCCACGGCACCGTCGGGGCCGCTGGCCGCCGCGAGGCGATCGCCGCCCCACCCGCCGGCCGCGTCGTCCGCGTCCGGCCGGTCGGCGCCCAGGTGGGCCAGCCAGATCGCGATCAGGCCCTCGCCGAGGGTCGTCGTCGGAACCGCCTCCCAGCCGTCGCCCAGCGCCGCCGCGACGTCGACCGCCTCGACCTGCAGCGGTTCCTCGTCAGCGGCGTACTTCTCGGGATGCAGCACCTGCTCGGTGGAGGCGGGCGGGTCGTCGTAGGCCGCGTCGACCGCATCCAGCCCGCCGTTCTGGTAGAGCCAGGCCACGAAGTTCGCGCCCGCGGTGTACGGGAAGGAGAGCTGGTCGACCATCCACGGCGGGATGCCCGACATGTCGGGCACCGGCGTCTCGGTGACTTCGGCCAGGCCGGTCGGATCGTGCTGGATGGCCCACAGCACCATCGCCAGCGACGCGTCGCCCTCGACCAGGCTGATGCGCGCCAGGTTGCGGTCGTCCTCGCCGATCGCATCGGTGTCGAGGGCGTCGAGTCCGAAGGCGGCGTCCTGGAGCGCGTGCGTGTACTCGTGGGCGTACGTGATCCGCGCGGTGGCGTCGGCCCCGCCCTCGCTGACCACCACCATCCGCCGCTCGGTGTCGTCGTAGAAGCCGATCACCTGGTCGGAGAGGAGCGCCAGCTGCAGTTCGGCGACGTCCTGGTCGGCCTCGAGCAGGCCGAGGGCGCGCAGGGTGACGTTGTCCGCCTCGCGGCGCTCGGGCGGGTAGTCGGCCTCGAAGATCGCCTCCAGCTCCGCGGCGAGCTGGTCGCGGTCGATCACCTCGGGCGCCCCGATCTCCGCCTGCGGCAGCTGCCGGATGGCGATCACCTCGTCCTCGATCCGCGCGAAGGTGGCCTGCGCGTCCTCGCTCGCCGACGGCGCGGCGCTCGTCGAGACGCTCGGCAGCGGCGTGGCGGTCGCCAACGGCTCGGCGCTGCGCGGCCCGAGCCCGATCTCCCATCCCATCCCGCGCAGGGTCAGGAACGCCACCCCGACGACGAGCAGCGCCACCACCAGGAGGGCGACCAGCCGTCGCGCGATCGGTGACATCGGTCGCAGTATGCGCGAGGGATCACCCGTGGGCCACCCGTCCCTGACCGCACGCCACCCACCCCGCCCCGCGCGTCGAGCGCGGGGAGCTCGCACCGCCGGAGTGTTCAGGTTTCTTATCGGATCGCCGTGTTTGGGATTCACCTCGGCTCGGTAGATTCGGTCGTGCGAGATGGAGATCCATCCGGATCTTCGCCTCCACCCTCCCTCCTTCGAGCGCCGGTGTCATTGGGCGGGCACCGGCGCTCGTGCGTTTCCCCTGTATCATCGGTCGACCGATGGAGATCACCTGGTACGGACGCGCCTGCTTCCGGCTCAAGGGGCGCGAGGCCACCGTCATCACCGACCCCTGTCCGCCGTCGACCGGCTTCGTGGCGGGCAAGCACGACGTGCAGCTGCTGACGCTCAGCCACGCCCACGCCGACCACACCTACACCCGCTCGATCACCGCCGGCCTGACGCTGACCAGGCCCGGCGAGTACGAGACGGCCAACGTGCTGGTCAACGGCGTGCGCACCTTCCACGACGGGGAGCGCGGCGCGGAGCGCGGGGAGAACATCGTCTTCAGCATCGAGATCGACGGCGTCCATGTCGCCCACCTCGGAGACCTCGGGCACCTCCTCACCGAGGAGCAGCTCTCCGAGCTCGGCCCGGTCGACGTGCTGCTCGTCCCGGCCGGTGGCGTGTTCACGCTGCCCCCCGCCGAGGCCGCCGAGGTCGTGTCGCAGGTGAGCCCCAAGATCGTGGTGCCGATGCACTTCCAGGTCGACGGCGCGTCGACCGATCTGCTGCCCCCCGACACGTTCCTCCACGAGATGGCCGTGGAGCCGATCCGGCAGCCGAAGGCATCGGTCACCCCGTCGTCGCTCCCGGACGAGACCCAGGTCGTCCTGCTCGAGGCGCGCGGCCGCACGAGCTGAGCAGCCGTTGACGCCGGTCAACGGCTTCCCCCCTCAACCGCACCCGACTACGGCAAAGCGCATACGCCGAGTAGGCCATCGGTACTAGGCGCGGCGTAGTACTTGCGTGTATGCTCCCGATCCTTGCCGGAGGCGGCGCCTGCCTGCCGCGCGAGCCAGGGGATACAGGAGCACACATCGATGGATTCTCAAGCCTCGACGGCAGGGCAGCGGTTCATCCGCCCACTCGTCGTCACCCTCGCCTTGGCGGCCCTCGCGGCTTCGCTGGTGGCCGTTGCGAGCCCAGCGCTGGCCACGCACGTCGCCCCGGTCTTCATGGACGGCAACCCGACCTGCGCCGATCTGGGCTACACCACTGAGGTCAAGTTCGACGCCGGGGAGATCAGTTCGGAAACCCGCGTGTACACCAAGGGCGGCCTGACGATCACCATCACCTCGGACGCCGACAAGAAGAACTTCTCGTTCTCCGGCGCCAATCCACCGATCGCGGCGCTCATCGTCAAGGCCGGCGATGGTGCGAACGTCTACACCTACAGCCCCGCGGTCACCGCCGATACAGGGCTCGCGACGCCCACGAACGACGGCGGACAGCAGGCCGGGCTGAGCCACTTCAGCTTCTGCCTCGGCGCAGCCGGCAGCAGCGGCTCGCAGTCGCAGTCGCAGAGCCAGAGCCAGTCGCAGAGCCAGAGCCAGAGCGGCGAGCAGTCCGTCCAGGGTGGCACCGGGACGCCCGAGCAGAGCGTTCAGGGTGGCACCGGCTCGCCGGCGGCCAGCATGGGCAGCGGATCCATCAGCGGCCAGGGCATCGGGAGCTCGCTTCCGACCATCGCCTTCGCGGCCCTGATGCTCCTCTCGCTCGGCGGCCTGGCGGCCGTCAACCTCGCGGCGGTTCGCCGCCGCCGGTAGCGGTTGCCGAGAGGCGTCCCTCACGGCCCCCGCCGG
>DASSPJ010000126.1:0-3613 GCA_035699665.1 Candidatus Limnocylindria bacterium | reverse complement strand
TTTCGGGGCTTCCCGATATAGAACGGATGTTCTACCATGGCAGGTCCGATGCAGACCGATGTCGTGGCCGCCACCTCGTCCCTCGACGCCGCACTGGAGGCGCTGCGCGCGCGCGGGCTGGGGCTGCGACGGGGGAGCGAGGCGCCCGCGCCGGGGAGGGTCGTCGAGGCGCTGCCGAGCGGCCAGCCGGAGCTCGACGCCGCGCTGCGCACCGGCGGCTGGCCGCGCGGGTCGCTGGCGCTCCTCGACGCCACTCCGGGGAGCGGCGCCACCACCCTGGCCCTCGGCAGCCTGGCCGCGGTGCAGGAGCGGGGCGGGATCGTGGCCTGGCTCGACACCCCGGGGGTCTTCGATCCCGCGACCGCGGCCCGCCTCGGCGTGCGGCTGGAATGGCTGCTGGTGGTGCGGCCGGCGAGCGCCGCCGAAGCGGTGGAGCTGGCCGCCTGGCTGGCCCGCGACCGCCTCCTCGACGCGCTGGTCCTGGACCCCGGCACCGAGGCCGCGGGTCCCGTGCCGCGTGCCGCGTGGGACCGCCTGGCGACCCTGCTGCCGCGCACCGAATCGGTGGCCCTCACCCTGGGGAGTGGCGCCCGTGCCGCCGAGTCCGCGGCGGGGATCCGCCTCTCGCTCCGTCGCCGCGCCTGGCTGGGAGTGGGGCGCGACCTGGTCGGGCAGCGCGTCGTGGCCACCGTCGAGCGGCACCGCTGGGCGCTCGCCGGTGCCACCGCCACCCTCGACCTGTGGTTCGCCGAGGGACGCCGCGTGGACGCGCCGCTGCGCGCCGCCGCCGAGCCCGCCCCGGTGGAGGCCGTGGCTCCGACGCGCCGTCGCCACCTCGTCGCGCTCAGTGCCTGAGAGAAGGTCCGTTGATGCTCACCGATGAGCGAGGCGGCGATCCAGCACTTCGGCCACCAGCTCGGGACCAAGGAGCAGGTGGAGGAGCTCGCGGTGGACTGGCTCATCGGTCCATTCCGGGTCACGATGGTGGATGCAGCGCACCGGGTGCGCTTGGGCCTGCCGATATTTCGGCGCTCCTGCGCCGTAACCTGTCGCTAGGCGCGATTTCGCCGGTTTATCGGCGCTTCCATAGCGTGAAGCGCGCCCAGAGGCACGGCTCACGCTCACGGGCCGCCGATCTATCGTCGGAATCCAGCCCCAACGCGCTTTCGCGCGCGATTCCGCCGATCTATCGGCGGCGGCTGTCGTGACGCGCCTGCTGGCCCTCGTGTGGCCCGACCTGCGGGTTCCCGGGGCGGACGCCACCGCCTTCGAGCCGATGCTCGACGCGATCGACGATCTCTCCCCGCGGGTGGAGGCGGTCGACGTGGGGGTCGCGCTGGTCGACGTGACCGGCCTCGAAGCGCTCATCGGCCCGGAGCGCGGGGTCGCGGCGCGGGCCGTGCTGCTGGCACGGGGCGTGGCGCCGCTCGCCGTCCGCTGCGGGATCGGCGACAACCGCTGGCTGGCGTCGCTGGCCGCCCGGCTGGCGCGTCCCGAGCGCGCCGGGGCGCCGGCCGCGTTCCGCGCGCTGGAGGCCACCGAGCTGCGCGACCTGCCGATCGCCCTGCTCCCCGCCGACCGCGCCACGCGCGACCGGCTGGCGCTCTTCGGGCTCAGCACGATGGGCCAGCTCGCCGACCTGCCGCGCGCCGCGGTGGGCGCCCAGTTCGGGCACGTCGGGGAGCGGCTCCAGCAGCTGGCCCGCGGCCTCGACCCGCGACCCATCGTGCCGCGCCGCCGTCCCGAGCGACTCACCGCGGAGCGCACCTTCGAGACGCCGCTCGAGAGCGTCGGCGCCATCGCGCTCGTCCTGCGCGCCGCCTCGGCCGAGCTGTGCGAGGCGCTCGCCACCCGTGGCCTGGCGCCCGGCCGCGCGACGCTGGTGGTGGCACTCGAGGATGCGCCGCCGCTGCGCGTGAAGCTGGCCTTCCCCGAGCCGGCGCGGGAGCCGGACTGGATCGCGCGCCTGCTCATCGGTCGCCTGGAGGCGCTGGCCCGCACCCGGAGTTGCCGCGGAGGGCAACTCTCCAACGGTGACGAGCCGCGGATCACGGGCATCACGCTCACCCTCGATCGGCTGGCGGACCCGCGGGGCAGGCAGCTGCCCGCCTTCGAGCCGCAGGCGGGGAAGTGGGAGGAGCTGCGCTGGTCGCTGGAGCGCCTGACGGCGCGCTTCGGGGAGCATCGGCTCTGGCGGGCGGAGGTGCCGCGGCCGCAGGCGGTGCGCGACGAGGAGCGGGCGAGCCTGGTGGAGATCGGCCTGCCATGACGCGCCTGCATGCCGACCATCCCCTGGTGCAGGTGGAGACGGACCCCGACGGCACCCCGCTGCGCCTGCGCATGGACGGCACGGACCACGGTGAGGTCGGGATCTGCAATCGCTGGCGGGTCGACGACGACTGGTGGCGCGAGCCGGTGTCGCGCGCCTACTTCAAGGTCGTCACCCGCTCGGGACTGCTGTGCGTCGTCTTCTGGGACGAGATCCGGGGCACCTGGCACCTGGAGCGCGTCTTCGACTGAGGTCGCCGCCGTACATACGGTATATACGAGGCCCCCCAGCCTGGAGACCGATGACCGAGCCATACCGATTGCGCCGCGGCACCCCGGCCGACGTCCGCACCGCCTTCGACCTCTTCGTGCCGGCGATCCGCGACCTCACCGCACGCCAGGGCATCACGTGGGAGCCCGACCTCGACCGCATGTGGAGCCGCCTCGAGCCGCTCCTCGAGCACCTCGCGACGCACGCCGCCGAGTGGTGGATCGCCGAGGACGCCGCCACCGGCCGCCCCATCGGTTACGCGCGCTCGGTGGAGCGCGGTGGCCTCTTCGAGCTGGCCGAGTTCTTCGTCCTTCCCGGCAGCCAGTCGGCGGGAGTCGGGACGGCACTGCTGGAGCGGGCCTTTCCGGCCGGGCGCGGCGAGGTGCGCGCCATCATCGCCACCACCGACGTGCGCGCCCAGTCGCGCTACTACCGCGCCGGGACCACGGCTCGCTTCCCGATCGTCGCGCTCGAGGGGCCGCCCCGCGCCTCCGAGCCGCCGCGGGACGTGCAGATCGCCCCTGCCGGCGAGGAGGACATCGCCACGCTGCGGCGGATCGAGAGCGCGGTCCTCGAATTCGACCGTGGCGACGAGTTCCGCTGGCTGCTCGAGCAGCGGGAGGGATACGTCTACCGGCGCGGGGGCGCACCGATCGGCTTCGCGTTCGTCGGTCGCACCGGCTCCGGGCCGGTGGCGGCGCTCGACGCGGACGACCAGGTGCCGATCCTCCTGCACGTCGAGGCGCGTGCCGCCGCGCTCGAGGCGCCCGAGCTGGGTCTCGAGGTCCCGATGGTCAACGAGGTGGCCATGCGCCATCTCCTGGGTCGGGGATTCCGGATGGACACCTTCTTCACGTTCCTCATGTCGAGCCGGCCGTTCGGCCGGTTCGACCGGTTCATCGGGTTTGCCCCGCCGTTCATCCTGTAGCCCGCCTGCGCATGTGGCGCCTGCGCATGTGGCGCCTGCGTCCGTGGCGTCTGCGTATATACGGTATGTACGCGTGCCACCCGGGCCAGAGTGGCACCGCACGTGCGAGAACCGAGGACCATGAGCGACTTCGACCGCCAGCCGGG
>DASSPJ010000125.1:0-5300 GCA_035699665.1 Candidatus Limnocylindria bacterium | reverse complement strand
GCGTCGTGCGCGAAGTGGAGCCGGCCGTCCGCCGGGTCGAGCAGGTAGACCATCGCGCCGTCCGCGCCCAGCAGGCGCGCGGCCTCCTCGACGTTGCGGCGCAGCTGCGCGTCGCCGTCGCCGGTGCGCGGTTCGCGCGTCATCGGTGTCGTCTGCTCGGTGGCCCCCGTCATCGTCGGTCGAGGATACGGCATCGCGCGCGGAGGCCTCGACCGGCGGATCGGACGGCGCCCCTACGTCATACGGCCGAGCGTCTCGTCGGCCGGAGTGCGTGCGCGGCCCCGGGTCATGCGCCGGATGGAGGAGCAGCCGGCGGCGGCGAACCTGTCGGCACGTCACCACCCACTCCCTCCCACCAGTTCACCGAGTGAGGACCCGCACACCATGTTCGGAGCCACCGTTTCCCGCCCCGGCAGCCGCGCCCTCGGCGTCGGCCTCACCGCGGCCATCGTCGCGCTCGCCCTGTCGACCGGGTACATCCACCTGACCCTGGGCGGCCTGCTCTTCACCCTCAACGCCCTCGGCTACGCCGGCCTCGCCGGCCTGTACGTCGTCGCCGCCGCCGCTCCCCTGCCGGTCGTCCGGCGCTTCAGCTGGTTCCCCCGCGTCGCGCTGGCTGGCTACGCCGCCATGACCATCGCCGGCTGGGCGATCCAGGGCCCGTACTACTCGACCGCCTACCTCGCCAAGGGCATCGAGGTCGTGCTGATCGCGCTGATCGCCGTCGACGCCACGCGCGTCTACGGCAGCCCGCTCGCCATGGTCCGCGTCGCGCTGGCGTCCGTCTTCGGCGGCCGCGCCCGCCAGGCCGCCTGACCGATGCGCACCCGCACCGCCCCCGCCGGCGTCGCCCTCCTGCTGACGGCCCTGCTGGCCGCCTGCTCGGGGGCGGCGGGGGGACAGCCCTCGGTGGACCCGTCGACCGCCGACGTCCAGCTCGGCGCCTCGAACATGGCGTTCGATCAGCCCGAGCTCACCGCCTCCGCCGGCGAGGCCTTCACCATCGGCTTCACCAACGACGACTCGATGCCGCACAACGTGGCCATCTACACCGACGCGTCGAAGGGGACCCGGCTCTTCGAGGGCGAGGTCACCGACCGGGGGTCGGTCATCTACGAGGTGCCCGCCCTGGCGCCCGGCACCTACTACTTCGACTGCTCGCTCCACCCGGGGATGACGGGGACCCTCGTCGTCGAGTAGCCGAGGCATCCCCACGTGACCTCAGAGACCCCGACCGGCCCACCGTCGGGGTCTCGCCTCGCCCCGGGCTCGCGGGCCCTCGCGTGAACGGGCCGCATGCTCACCGGGTGAGAGCGACGCTCCCCCCAGGAGAATTTCGACGTGTCGGCCGCTCGGGCACGTCCCCTTCAGGCGAGCTTGTGCTCCACCGCCCACAACGCGGCCTGGGTTCGCGAGGCGAGCCCGAGCTTGCCCAGGATGTTGGAGACGTGGGTCCGCGCCGTCCGCTCGGTGATGTCGAGCTCGTAGGCGATCTCCTTGTTGGAGGCGCCCCTGGCGAGCTGGGCGAGTACCTCCCTCTCGCGGGCGGTGAGCGGCTCGACCGGCTCCTCGTCCTTGCGTGACCGCATGCGCTGCGCGAGCAGCCGCGCGACGGCCGGATCGAGGTGCACCTCCCCGGCATAGGCGGCACGGATCGCGTCCGCGACCTCCTCCGCCTCGGCGTCCTTGAGCAGGTAGCCGGACGCCCCGGCCTCCAGCGCGGCGGTGACCTTCTCCTCCTCGATGAACGAGGTGACGGCCACGATCTCGACGTCGGGCGACGCCTGCTTGATGGTGGCAATCGCCGTGAGACCGTCCATCTTCGGCATCAGCAGGTCCATCAGGATCACGTCGGGGCGGTGCTGCTGGGCCAGCGCCACGGCCTGCGTCCCGTCCTCGGCCTCGCCGACCACCTCCATGTCGTCCTGCAGCTCGAGGAAGCCGCGCAGGCCGCGTCGTACGACGGCGTGGTCGTCGACCAGGAGGATCCGGATCGGCGTGGTCGTGGGGTCGCTCACCGTGGGCAGGATAGCGGAGCGGCAGCGCATGTCGTGCCGCACGCGACGCCCGGCGGTCGAGCGGAACATGCATCGGTACGCTCATGGGGCCTGACCTCCCCACCATGCGCTCGACGCCAGAGCGAGCAAGCACCGGCACGCTTCCTGCTCAGTGGGAGCGTGCCATGACCTTCAGACCTGACGCCGAAATCGACCCGGGGAAAGTCCAGGACCGCCGCGGCATGGGCCGCGGGGGTGGCGTCGCCATCGGCGGCGGCCTGGGCACCATCATCGTGCTGGCCATCTACCTGCTCACCAACGGCCAGGTGGCGCTCCCCGCGCCGACCGGCGGAGGAGGCGGCACCGGCGCCAACCCGAGCAGCGACGTGAACGCGGCCTGCACCAGCGGCGAGGTCGCCAACCAGCGCGATGACTGCCGGATCGTCGGGTACGTCACCAGCATCGAGGAGTACTGGGAGACGGCGCTCGACAACTACCAGCCGGCCGACACGGTGATCTTCAGCGAGGTCACGCAGACCGGCTGTGGGACCGCCACCTCGCAGGTCGGACCGTTCTACTGCCCGCCGGACGGCATGATCTTCCTGGACCTGACCTTCTTCGACCAGCTGGAGACGGACTTCGGTGCCGAGGGCGGGCCGTTCGCGGTGGCCTACGTGGTCGCGCACGAGTACGGGCACCATGTCCAGAACCAGCTGGGCCTCCTCGAGACACGGGGCGGATCGACCGGCCCCGACGGCACGCAGGTCCAGATCGAGCTGATGGCCGACTGCTTCGCCGGCGTGTGGGCGGCCAACGCGGCCGAGACGGGGATCCTGGAGCCGCTCACCGAGGACGACATCGCCCAGGCCCTCGACGCGGCGGCGGCGGTCGGCGACGACCGGATCCAGGAGCGGACACAGGGCGAGGTGACGCCCGACACCTGGACGCACGGCTCGTCGGCACAGCGGCAGGAGTGGTTCCGCATCGGCTACGACTCCGGCGATCCGAACGCCTGCGACACCTCGAACATCTGAGTCGGTGACCCGCCAGCGGTGCCCGTGGGGGACCGCCACCCCGGAGTACGTCGCGTACCACGACACCGAATGGGGCGTGCCGCTCCACGATGACCGTCGGCTCTTCGAGCTGCTGTGCCTGGAGGGGGCGCAGGCCGGCCTGTCGTGGCTGGCCATCCTGCGCCGGCGTGACGGCTACCGGGCCGCGTTCGACGGCTTCGACCCCGCGCGCATGGCCGCCTGCACCGACGCCGACCGCGCGCGCCTGCTGTCCGATGTCCGCATCGTCCGCAACAGGGCCAAGGTCGACGCCTTCGTCGGCAACGCGCGCGCCTTCCTGTCCCTGACCGATGGCGCCGCCGGCGCCTTCGACGCCTGGCTGTGGCGGTTCGTTGGCGGGGTGCCGATCCGGAACGCGTGGCGACAGATGGCGGACGTGCCGGCCCAGACATCGGTCTCGCGTGAGCTGTCCACCGAGCTGCGACGGGCCGGCTTCGCCTTCGTCGGCCCGACCATCAGCTACGCCTTCATGCAGGCGGCCGGGCTGGTCAACGATCACCTGGTGGACTGCTTTCGCCATGCGGAGGTGGCGGCGCTCGACCGATGAGGTGATTCCGCGGCCCGGCCGAGCGGCGACGCGACCCGGGTCGCCATACTCGGGCGCACGATGCCCCGCGCGATTGCCACCGTCGACGTTCCCGCCAGCAGCGCCAACCTGGGCAGCGGCTTCGACGCCTTCGCCGTCGCGCTGAGCCTCAAGCTGCGGGCCGAGCTGCTCCCCGGCGACCACGCGGGGATCGAGCTGGTCGCACACGGCGAGGGGGTCCCGCCCGACGACGCCGACCCGGACGAGAACCTCGTCATCCGCGCCTTCCGCGAGGGCCTGCGCGTGTCCCTCGGGGCGGGCGGCGCGAGCGGCATCGCCTGGCGGATCGAGGTGAGCAGCATGATCCCCGCCGCGCGCGGGCTCGGCAGCAGCGGGGCAGCGATCGTGGCGGGGCTGCTGCTCGGCTCGGCGGTCGGCCGCCGCTCTCCCGACGCCGACGAGATCCTGGCGGCCGCCACCCGGCTCGAGGGGCATCCCGACAACGTCGCCGCGGCGCTGTACGGCGGCTTCACCCTCGCCGTCGGCGCACCGGACGCGCCGATCACCCTGCGCCGCTTCCACGTCCCCGAGTCATGGATCCCGGTCGTCTTCATCCCGGCCGCGGAGAGCCGCACCGCCGAGATGCGGGCCGCGCTGCCCGGCCACGTGCCGCACGCCGACGCCGCCCGGCAGGCGGGTCGCGCCGCCCTGCTGGCGACGGCGATCATGACCGGTGACGGGCCGCTCCTGCGCAGCGCGATGGACGACCTGCTCCACCAGCCACACCGCCTCCCGCTCCTGCCGGGCAGCGCGGAGCTGATCGAGACGGCGTACGAGCGCGGCGCCGCCGGCGCCTGCCTCTCCGGCGCCGGGCCGTCGGTGCTGGCCATCTGCGAGGGGCCGGCCGCGGCGCACGCCGTCGAGAAGGGCTGGAACGCGGCGGGGGTCCGCGGCATGGCGACGCGCCTGCGCTTCGACACGGCCGGGGCGCGCCTCATCGGCGGCGACTGACCGCACCTGCCGCGCGCCCGCCCGGGCGAATCGCCACTCACCGACGGGGTCGGCACGGGCGGTGATCCTGCCGACCCCATCGGCACGCGGCGAATCGGGCGCGGGCGCGCCCTCACCAGCCGAGCGCTACCATCGTCAGCGCCCATGAGCCTGATCACCATCGCCGGGGTGGCGAAGAGCCACGCTGCGCAGCACCTCTTCAGCGACGTCGACCTCCAGATCGCGGCGGGGCGGCGAATTGCGATCGTCGGCGCCAACGGCGCCGGCAAGACGACGCTGCTCGAGCTCATCACCGGTGACCAGGAGGCCGACGCCGGGACGATCACCCGCGCCCGCGACACGGTGATCGGCTACCTCCGCCAGGAGGTGGCGCAGAGCCGCGGCCGATCCGTGCTGGCCGAGGTGCTGGCCGGAGCCGGGGAGCTGTCCGGCATCGGCCGCCGGATGCGCCACATCGAGGTCGAGCTGGAGGACGCCACCGACGAGGACGAGCTGGTCGAGCTGATGGACGAGTACGGCCGCCTCCAGCATCGGTTCGAGACGCTGGGCGGCTACAGCCTGGATGCCGAGGCGCGCCGCATCCTGGCGGGGCTCGGCTTCGCGCAGGCCGACATGGAGCGCCCGGTCGAGGAGTTCTCGGGGGGCTGGATGATGCGCGTCGCGCTGGCCCGGCTGCTGCTCGCCAACCCGGAC
>DASSPJ010000124.1:0-6310 GCA_035699665.1 Candidatus Limnocylindria bacterium | reverse complement strand
ACCGTCAGGCGCGTGCCGCACTCGATGCAGAACTTGCGTCCAGGATCGTTGGGCGTGCCGCAGGTTCCGCAGTTCACGGGTCGCGTCGACTCCTCTCGGGACGCCGAGTATCACCTTCCAGCCGCCGCAGGGTCAACGCATCCGCCGCCGTCGCCCCGCGCCCGCCGGTTGTTCCCCAGCGGTCCTAACGGCCAACTTCGCCCCTCCGGCGCCCCCTGGATGGCCGCGCGGACCGCCTGGGAGCAACTTTCGGCCAGGCAGCGGCCCCAACCTCGCCGTTAGGACCGCTCCGGGGCAACTTCGGCCGCCCCACTCGGCCGCCGCCGCGCCGGGTTGTTCCCCAGCGGTCCTAACGGCCAACTTCGCCCCTCCGGCGCCCCCTGGATGGCCGCGCGGACCGGCGGGGAGCAACTTTCGGCCAGGCAGCGGCCCCAACCTCGCCGTTAGGACCGCTCCAGCGCAACTTCGGCCGCGCCGCGCCACTCCTCACCCCAGCCAGGCCATCGCCACCAGCTCAGCGTACGTTCCCTCCACGTCCACCGCCATCCCGCGCCGGCCGAACCAGGCGCCGACGTTGGCGACGTCGCGGTGGAGGAGCTCGAAGGCATCGGTGTTGGTCGTGAACTCGACTGCCTGGGGCAGGTCGATGACCACCAGCCGCCCCTCCCACCACAGCAGGTTGTAGGCGCTCAGGTCCGCGTGCACCAGGCCCGCCGACGTCAGCGCGCGCAGGTTCGCCGCCAGCTGCTCCCAGGCCGATGCAACCTCGCCCGCCGTCAGCCGCGCCTCGGCCAGCTTGGGTGCCGCCTGCACGTCGCTGCCGATGAACTCCATCAGCAGCCCCTCATCGGTCTGCTCGACCGGGTAGGGGACCGATGCGCCCGCCTCCCAGGCGCGGCGCAGCATCGCCCATTCCTGGGCCGGCCAGAGGCGCGCCGCCAGCTGGTGGCCGTAGCGGCTGCCGCCCATCACCGCCTTCTTGTCGCGGGACGGCAGGAACCAGCCCGCCTTGTAGACCGCGTCGCCGCGGTACGAGGTCGAGTTGGAGAAGCCGCGCTCGCGCAGCTCGCCCTTGCTCGGGTAGCGCGGGCGGTACCGCTTGTGGGCGAGGAGCCGCGGACCGCTCCCGGCGAAGCGACGCTCCACCAGGAAGATCTCGGCCTCCTTGCCGGACTTGAGGGTGCCGCGCGGATGGTCCTCGTAGGGCTCACCCTCGGGCCACGCGAACGCGGCCCGACGCGGCGACGTCGTGGATGACACGAAGAAGCGCTCCCGTCATGGGGTGGGGACGTGGGGGGTCTCGTCCCGACCGACCAGGAGCGCTCGCGCTGGTTCGCCTCAGGTGCGGGGCGTCAGGCTGGCTCGCTGCGGCCGGGAGGATCGGCGGTGATGGTGGTCAACGCGGCTCCTCCTGTGCGTGTCTCGTGTATGGCGCGCGGATCATGCGCCTCGTCGCGGTGCCCGCGCAAGGGGCGGATCGAGCACGGCCGCCCCGAGTTGTTCCCCAGCGGTCCTAACGGCCAACTTCGCCCCAGCGGCGCCCCCTGGATGGCCGCGCGGACCGGCTGGGAGCAACTTTCGGCCAGGCAGCGGCCCCAACCTCGCCGTTAGGACCGCTCCAGGACAACTTGGGCCGCGCCACTCGGCCGCCGCGCCCGCCGGTTGTTCCCCAGCGGTCCTAACGGCCAACTTGGCCCCTCCGGCGCCCCCTGGATGACCGCGCGGACCGGCTGGGAGCAACTTTCGGCCAGGCAGCGGCCCCTCCGTCGCCGTTAGGACCGCTCCGGGGCAACTCTTGGCGCATTTCGGAGGAGCCGACCGGAGACGTAGAACTGGCCGCTGATGATGCTCCCCACCTCGGG
The DNA here is from genome assembly GCA_035699665.1 of Candidatus Limnocylindria bacterium. GTDB lineage: Bacteria > Chloroflexota > Limnocylindria > QHBO01 > QHBO01 > JAICQM01. The sequence continues at coordinate 4,448 of DASSPJ010000124.1, read as the reverse complement.
CACGCGTGGATCGGCCGCCCCGCCGAGGTCCGCGGGGTCCAGGCAGGCAGTCCATTCGGCACCGTACGACGCCACGCGACACACGACGAACGGCAGGTCGAAGATCGAGTGGCGGCGCAGCTCCGCCGCCTCGACCGTGCCACTCATCAGGATCCGCGGCGCGACCTGGGACGGCTCACCGCGGTCCGGCTGGACCACGCCCGGCGCGAACAGCCCCGAGGGGATGAGCGATGCGACGGCCATCGGCGTGCCGGAGGAGCGGTACGCCGCCTCGTCGGCGTAGAGCGTGATCTGCTCCCCCAGGGCGACCACCTCGAGCCGCCCCTCGCCCTCCGGCACCCGGTCCAGCGCGCCGAGGTCCTCGATCGCCACCGCCAGCGGGAGGAGCTCCTCGCCGCCCTCGTCCAGCAGCTCGACCATCAGCGGCCGCTCGTAGGGGCACGCGTCATCGGCCAGGGAGCCGATCCGCACCGCCAGCGCGGTCGCCGGCGCGAAGGTCGGCGTCAGGCACGCCACGCGCCGCTCCTCCAGCGTCACCGTGGCGCGCGACCCCGACGGATCCTGGTAGGCGTACACCTCCACCCGGCCCTCGGCGGTGGCGCCCAGACGCTCGGCGCGGGACATGATGGCCGTCACGGACTCGTTGAATCCGTTCTCCGTGGTGGGCAGACCGATGGCGCCGAGGTGCGACCCCACTACGCCTCCGGCTCCGATCGCGCGGTCGGGTCGTCGAGCGCGAAGGTCCCCAGCGCCCGCACCACGGCCTCGATGTCGGCGGTCGAGGTCATCCGCAGGTGGAGGTAGATGTCATGCGTGCCGTCCCGCGCCCTCGCCGCCAGCTGAAGGACCACGCTCGCCTCGTCCGCGCAGCCGATGAACACCTCGTACCAGCCGAGCTCGTAGGCGTCGTCCTCGTAGGCGGCCGATCCCCCCGAGGGGCAGTAGCCGTGCAGCTGGGCGCCGGCCTCGTCGAGGATCGTCTCGCCATCGGGAAGGTCGAGGTAGTGGGTCGTGGCACCGAAGAAGATCCCCGGCGTGTCGAATCCGTCGTACAGGCTGCCCAGATCGGTCGTCCGCACGATCAGCGGCCCGAGGCGCGTGTCGTCCTCGCGCGCCAGCCAGGAGCTGAAGTCTCCCTCCTCCCACTCGACCGGGACCTCGATCGTGAGGCCGGACACGTCGTCGACGATGGTCTCGTACGTGTACGACGCGGCGTCCGGCAGGCCCATCTCGGCGAGGACCGCGGTGAGCTGGTCCGGCGACGTGACGTCCTCCGCGCGGCCCGTCGCCGGCCGCGGCGTCCGGCTCGCCGAGGACGTGGACGCGGCGGAGCTCTGTGTCGGGGTCGCGGTGGCTCCGGCGACGGCCGATGAACCCGGCCCGGCCAGCGGTGAGGGCGACGGCCCGGCCGCCGGCCGCCCGATCACGCCGGTCGCGATGAGCACCGTCACCAGCACGCCGGCCATCGAGGCGAGCGCCGCCACCCAGCCGTGCCCGTTGCGCAGGAAATCGGCGACCACCGTCCGAGGCGCCTCGGATGGCGCGGGTTCGGCGCGCGGTCCCTCATCGGGCGAGGGAGGCCGGTCGGTCATCGTCCCCTCCGATGGCTGCGGGCGCAGGGCGGGCTCTCTGGGCACGGCCGCGGGTGCGCCGCGCGAGTCTACCGGCGCCCGGACCCCGCCGACAAGGCACCGCTGCCCGCGTTGCGTCAGACGCACGAACGGGAGAAGTTCCGGCTCCCATCGGCCCCAATCGGCCCCTCCGCCGCCACACGGTGCGCCGCACGCACCACCTGACAGAGCAACGCCCCGTCCCCCGCCGACTCGTGCGTCCCACGCAACGCCCCAGCCGGCCGCCGCGGCAGTGGCTCGGCCGATCAGCCGGTCAGCGGCTCGGCGCACCCTCCTGAGCGAGGTTGCCGACCGCGCCGACCCACTCGACCCACGCGACGAGGTCCGTGCTCGCCGGCGGAACTCCCTGCCCGGGTACCGGCTCCGGCACGCGAGCGACTCGGCCCATGATCTCGTCGAGGTCGTCACTCCACGCCCACGGCTCCTCGATCTCGCATTGGCGAGCCTCGGTGCAGCGTGCCCACAGCCACGACCCGCCTAGCTCGGTGACCGATGCGATGCGCTCGCCGCTCGGCGATGACGGACCGGCGCCGGTGTCGACCAGCCCGAAGACGCCGGTCCGCTCCGCGATCTGGCGGAGCTGCTGGTTCGCCTGCGCCACCGCATCGGCCTCGAGGATGCCGTGGCGGTCGACGACGAGGGCGAAGTCGGCCGGGATGCGGGCGCTCGCCGATGGGCCGGCGACGAGCGACGAGCAGCCGCCCAACAGGGCGCCCAGCAGCAGAGTTCCGACGACGCGTTGCATGCGCTGCATCCTATCGCTGACCTGCCAACACCCCGCGAAGGCTTTGCTTGCGCCTCCGCGCACGCATCTACCAACTTCCGCCGATCTCTGACCGATCTGTCCGCCCCGGCGCACACCCTGGGCAGGTTCGGCCCGAACTCACCGCCAACGTCGTGGTTACGTGCGCCCCGGCGCAAGACCTGCCGGGTGACTGCGCACCGCGGGCCTCGGGCTGCGTCACGCGCACGAACGGGAGAAGTTCTGGCTCTGATCGGCCCCCAATCGGCCCCTCCGCCGACGGACAGTGCGCCGGACGCACCACCTGACGGAGCAACGCCCCTTCCTCCGCCGACTCGTGCGTCCCACGCACCGTTGCGTCCGACGCACGAACGGGAGAAGTAGGGCTCCCACACGCCCCAAATCGGCCCCTCCGCCGCCGGACCGCGCGCCGGACGCACCACCTGACGGAGCAACGCCCCTTCCTCCGCTGACTCGTGCGTCCCACGCAGACCCGAGCGGCGCACCTGGGGCGCTCAAGAAACATGGACATCTGACGCGCACCGGCGCACACTGCGGGCCTCAGGCAACGGGCCGATGGCGCGGGAGCGGGTGCTGCCCCCACTGCGACAAGAACCGTGCGGACCCGCTGCGCACACGGGGAGGACGTAGATGCGCCGCCGACTCAGCCAGCTCTTCACCCTGCTGGCCATTCTCAGCCTGGCCGCTCAGCCGGTCTCGGCCCGCGATCCGGAATCAGGCCGGGTCGAGGACTTCTGGAACCACCGCAGGGTCCCCGGGACCGAGACGAGCAGCGCCCCGGCGGCGCTGGTCGCCAACAACTTCGAGGTGCTCGGCCACGCCAACCTGGGCGGCGGCGTGCCCAACGGCGACGTGTGGTTCTTCGACCACGGTGGATCGGTCGGCAAGTTCGCGTACGTCGGGACCTGGAGCGGGCAGTGCACCGGCCAGGGCGCGAAGATCATCGACGTCAACGACCCGACCCGCCCGCGCTGGACCGGCTTCGTCGGCGCGCGCGCCGGCTCGTCGAACGAGGACGTGGTGGTGGTGCGCATCGGTGACCGCGACGTGCTGGGCATCGGTGTGCAGCCGTGCGGACGGCGCGGGCAGGCCGGCCTGGCGCTGTACGACGTGACCGACCCGCGGCACCCGAGCGAGCTCGCCTTCTTCGAGACGCCCACCGGCGTCCACGAGCTGGACCTCGTGGCCAGGGGCGACGGCTCGGCCTTCGCCGCGCTCGCGCTCCCCTTCAACGAGTTCCCGATGCTCTTCGACGAGGACTTCGGCGGCGAGGTCTGGATCGTCGACATCAGCGATCCGGCCAACCCGACCCACGCGTCCGACTGGGGCGTCATCGGTGACAGCGACCTGCTCATCCAGGGCGGCAACGACGAGGTGACCAGCAGCTTCCAGGGGCTGGGCTTCTTCGCGGCAACCTTCGCCCACAGCGTGCGCTGGGCCGATGGCGGGGACTCCCTCTATGCCTCCTACTGGGATGCCGGCTTCATCAAGCTCGACACGACCGATCCCGGCGCCCCCACCTTCGTCGGTCGCACGCTCTACGCCACGACCGATGCCGGTGACGGCCATTCGCTGACCCCCTACGACGTCGGTGGCACGCGCTACCTGCTGACCAACGACGAGGACTTCGCGCCCATCCCCGAGACCATCTCGGTGACCACCAGCGAGACGACCACCGCGTACCCCGGCATCCAGGAGCCCTGGGCGCCGACCTGGCTGTACAGCCTGCCCGGTGGCAGCGTCAGCGGATCGGTCCACGACGCCGGCGACGGCTGCGAGGCAGCCGACTATGTCGGTGCGGCCGGCAAGATCGCACTGGCCGATACGATCGATCCGTTCTACGCAGAGCCCCTGTGTCCCATCGGTCTGCAGGCCACGTTGGCGGCCGATGCCGGGGCGCTGGCCATCGTCTCCAACCTGGTGAGCGTCGACGATGCCTGGCCCTTTGGCCCCGATGCCGACGTCTCGACCACCGAGGGCATGCCGATCCTCCAGATCTCCGACATCGACGAGGTGGCCTGGGCCATTCGCGCCGGCCTGGAAGCCGGTCGCGA
>DASSPJ010000123.1:0-4687 GCA_035699665.1 Candidatus Limnocylindria bacterium | reverse complement strand
CGAGCGCTCGATCCAGGACAACCCGTACGTCGGCGTCAACCACGGCTACGGCCGCGACGAGACGCACTCCTTCATCCTGCGCGACTACTCCCGCTGCATCGACTGCGGGCGCTGCGCCCAGGTGTGCAAGGAGGTGGTGGGCGCCGGCTGCTACGACTTCATCGGCAAGGGCTTCGACTCGCTGGTCACCACCGCCGACTTCGTGTCGCTCAACGAGACGCCGTGCGTCTCCTGCGGCCGCTGCGCCGAGACCTGCCCGGTCGGCGCCCTGATGCCCCGCCCGCGCGTGCTGGAGACCTACCAGCTCGACGTGAGCCGCTGCATCTTCTGCGGCATCTGTGCCGATGCCTGTCCGTACGACGCCCTGCGCTGCGGCCCCGAGTTCGAGTTCAGCGAGTACCAGCGGGACCTGCCGATGCTCGACATCCTCGAGATGAGCGACCGGGAACGCCCCACCCGCTAGCGCCTGAATGTGAGCGCCAGCGGGTCACGCAGCTCCGCATCCGCGGGACGAGGCGGCGCTCAGCCTCACCAGGCTGGCGGGAAGGAGGAGCCGCGGCGAAGCGCCGCTCCTCCGCTGGTTCAGCATCACCAGGCTGACGGGAAGGAGCAGTCCCCCGCACCGCTTCCTCCTCCCATCGGTCAGCCTCCCCAGGCTGAAGACGCCACGGAAAGGCGTACGGCGAACACCTCCACGGGGCTGGCCGCCACGGCCTACGCGCGAGCCCGGCGCCGTCGGGTGAGCACCACCAGCCCCACGGCCGCCAGCACCGCCCCGAGCACCGCCAGGACGGGCCAGTTGACCACCACGAACTCTGTGTCTGCCGAGCTGGTCGGCACGCTGCCGGTGCCCGGCAGGACCAGGGTCGCACGGTAGAAGCCGATCAGCGGCGGATCGGTCCAGGTGTGGCGCACGACCCGCTCGGCGGCGGGGCCCACGTAGAAGCTGGCCAGCACCAGCGTGCGCTCCGGGTCGCTGCCGGCCCACGGCACCGTGCTGCGCAGCTCGATGGTGGCACGCGGATCGGTCTGGTAGGCCAGCACGGTGTTGCCGTCGTTGACGATCCGCCCCGTGAAGTCGACCGCGCCGGTCGACGGATCGGCGGCCAGCGTCAGCTGCGGCGCCTCGGGCCGCGCGCCGGGGATGCGATGCTGGAGGCGGTTCTCGAGCACCAGCACCGAACGGACGTCTCCCGTGGCGCCGGGCTCGGCCGCCTCGACCGTGACCGACACGGCGGCGAGGTGGTCGCCGGCCGGAGCGCCGGGAGGCACGTCGACGGTGAAGGTCACGTCACGGCTGGTCCCCGGCGGCAGGGTGAAGGTGGTGGGCGTGAAGCGATACCAGGCTGCCGAGCCGAACGCGTAGTCGGGCGGCGCGGGCGAGGCGCGCCCCTCCGCGTCGAGCAGGTAGTCGTCGACGGAGATGGTGAAGCGCTCGGCGAGGGTCGAGATGTTGTCGAGGCGCATCACTCCGTGCGGGTTCGCGGCGTCGGTGATGATGACCGGCACCGGGGCCAGCAGGGCACCCAGCTCGCCGGCGGGGGTGGTGATCGGCACCGGGCGCAGCGATGGATCGGCGGCACGCGCCGGCGAGGCGGCAGCCATGACCGGGACGAGCAGGCTGAAGGCGAGGAAGCGTGCTGCGATGCGCCACCGTCCCGCCATCGGCCCGTCCATCACGCGCTCCGCTGTCGACGGCCGCCGCCCTGGCGCGGGCGGCCGGCGCATCGCTCAGAGGCTACAGGGTCGAGGCGGTGAAGACGGCGGTTCCGGTGTAGGTGCCGCTCGCCACCGAGGGGACCGTCAGCTTCGGGGTGACGCTGATGGCGTCGCCGCCGATGGCCGATGTGGGCTTGGTGCCCAGGACGACCGGGGTCGAGGCGTCGACGACCGGGCACGACACCGCGCAGGCGGTGACGAAGCCCGTGGCAGCACTGCTCACCGCGTAGCTGGTGGCGGATGCCGCGATCGTCCCTCCGGCCTCGGACGTCATGTCGGAGGTCAGCACGGTCAGGCTGTACCCGAGCAGGTTGGTGGTGGTGACGGTGGCCGTGAACGGGGCGGTCGGCGTGTCTCCGGCGACGCGGTTCGTCCCGTAGCTGATCGTCGCCGGGATGCCGCTCAGGCTGATCGACGCGGCCACGCCGACGGTGGTGGTGGAGGTACCGTCTACGGCGGCGGCTGGCGCTGCGCTCATCAGCAGCAGGGCCGCCGACAGCAGGATGGTGGCTGGTCTCATCGCATTCCCCTCAGTGCGTTGGGCTGCAGGGGGTCACCGCACGCAGGCCGCGCGCGAACTGCCCCTGGGATCGCCCAGTCTGGGGTCACGTGGCGGTTCCCGCACTCCCAGCAAGGTCCCATGCCGGCAGTACCATCGGTGCCGTGGCATCGCCCACTCCGGCGCCGTCGCTCAGTCTCACCAGGCTGACGGGGAGGAGGAGCCGGTGCCAGACGCCGCTCCTCCGCTGGTTCAGCCTCACCAGGCTGACGGGCAGGAGGAGCCCCCGGGCGCCGCCACGTTCTCCCGCCATTCAGCCTCACCAGACTGAACGCGTCGGCCACGCCGCGGCGGGGACCTGCCGGCAGACGAGCGGGACACCCAACCGTACCGAGCCGACCAGCGGGGGCAGTCGTGGGCGGCGACCGCTCCGACGCGCTCGCTACGCTAGAATCGGGCGCGTGGCCCGGCACGGTCGGGCTGCACAGAGCGCTCGAACCACTCGTTGCAACGGGAGCCTCCGACCCTGGATATCACTGGCGTCCTCTTCGTCGTGCTCGCGATCGGCGTGCTCGGGGGGGGCATCGCGGTCGTCACGCTGCGCAACATCATCCACAGCGCCGTGGCGATGATGGTCTGCTTCGGCTCGCTCGCCGGGATGTACGTGCTGCTCGGCGCCCCGATCGTGGCGGCCGCCCAGGTGCTCATCTACCTCGGCGCGATCAGCGTCCTGATCCTGTTCGCGATCATGCTCACCCAGGCCGGTGACGCCAACCTGCCCGCGCCGTTCCACCAGCAGGGGCCGTTCGCGCTCGGGATCGCGATCGTCATCTCCGCGCTCGTCGGCTGGGCGGCGCTGAGCACCGACTGGCGCCTCGCCGCGGAGGCCGTGGCGGTCAACCTGGAGGCGCTGGCGACCGCCCTCTTCGACGAGTACGCGCTGCCGTTCGAGATCATCAGCCTGCTGCTGCTGGCGGCCATCATCGGTGCCATCTTCCTCGCCCGGCGCCCCGAAGAGGACGAGCGGGCCAACTGATGGGGATCGGCGCCTACCTGGTCGTCTCCACCCTGCTGTTCGCCATCGGGGCGTTCGGGTTCCTCGCGCGCCGCAACGCGATCCTGATGCTCATCTGCATCGAGCTGATGCTCAACGCGGTCAACCTGAGCCTGGTCGCCTTCAACGCCTTCCAGCCCGGCGGCTCGCTCAACGGCGCCGTCTTCAGCCTGATGGTGATGGCCATCGCCGCCGCCGAGGCGACGGTCGGCCTGGCGCTCGTCATCGCCATCATCCGCACCCGTCAGACCGCCGAGGTCGACGAGTACGACGACCTGAAGGAATGACGGACCGATGAGCATCGAGCTGCTGATCGCCCTCATCCCGGCGCTGCCCCTCGCCGGGTTCCTGTTCGCCGTCCTGGCCGGACCGCGCCTGGATCGGGTGCCGCTGCACGGCCACCATGGCGACGCCGACCACCAGACCGATGCGCACGCGGCGACCCACGATGCGCACGATGTCGACGACGCCGCGTTCCGCTCGGTCCCGTCCGAGGAGGAGCAGCGCGCCACCTCGCCGCACGCCGGCCATGCCGACGACCTCGCCAACGCCGAGGGCGCGGCGGGCGTCATTCCCGCCGAGCTGAACGACGGCATCGGCCAGGCCGGGCACGTGGCGCCCGGGGCGGAGCAGCCACGCTATCGGTCCTGGATGATCCCGACCCTGCTGGTGGGCATCAGCTGGGTCATCAGCATGGTCGTCTTCGCGAACGTGATCTTCGGCAGGCACGAGTACCACGTCTCGCTGTACGAGTGGATCGGCTCGGGCGACTTCCGGATCGAGATCGCCTTCCTCGTCGATCAGCTGACCGCCATGTTGCTGCTGGTGGTGAGCACGGTGGGCCTGCTGGTCCACGTGTACAGCATCGGCTACATGCACGGCGACCGGGGGTTCTGGCGCTTCTTCGCCTACCTGAACCTGTTCATGTTCAGCATGCTGCTCCTCATCCTGGGCGACAACTTCCTGATGCTCTACGTGGGCTGGGAGGCGGTGGGCCTGTGCAGCTACGCGCTCATCGGCTTCTGGTACAAGAAGCCCTCCGCCGCGGGCGCGGCCAAGAAGGCGTTCGTCGTCAACCGCATCGGCGACTTCGGCTTCGGGCTGGGGATCATGGCCATCTGGACCGCCCTGGGGACCCTCCAGTTCGACGAGGTCTTCGAGCGGATCGGCACCCTCGACCCCGGGCTCGTCACCCTGATCGCGCTCCTCCTCTTCGCCGGCGCGGTCGGCAAGAGCGCCCAGTTCCCGCTCCACGTGTGGCTGCCGGACGCGATGGAGGGCCCGACGCCGGTCAGCGCCCTGATCCATGCGGCGACGATGGTCACCGCCGGCGTGTACATGGTCGCCCGGTGCACGCCGCTGTTCATTCATGCTCCGACGGCGCAGATGGTCGTCTCCGGCATCGGCGCGGCGAC
>DASSPJ010000122.1:0-4103 GCA_035699665.1 Candidatus Limnocylindria bacterium | reverse complement strand
GGGCGCGCCCGTAGACCAGCTGGTGGCTCGGCGGGGTCGGGATGCGGATCACGTGGCCGTAGCGGTAGCGCGCCGGGCATTCGAGGTAGTCGTTGACCTGGCCGTAGGAGAGGACCAGCGGCCGCTCGTCGAGCCGCGGCGGGGTCGGAGCGACGGGAGCGCGCGCCGGCTGCTCATGACGGCCGATCCGTTCCAGCAGGTCCGGGCGCAGCGCCTCCAGCGGCGTGGCAGGCGCAAGGTCGAGCGCCTCGAGCACGAACGGGCTCATGCGCCGCGTGCGGCGGCCGCCATAGTCGGCGGCCCAGCTGAGCTTCAGCTCCTCCCTTGCGCGCGTCATGCCCACGTAGAACAGGCGCCGCTCCTCGGCCAGGTGGTGATCGTCTCCGGGCGCCGCATCGTGGACCAGGGCGTCGGGCAGCTCCAGGGCGTCGCCGCGCGATCGCGTCGGGAAGCGGTCCTCGACCAGGCCGACCATGTGCACGACCGGGAACTCGAGCCCCTTGGCCTTGTGGTACGTGAGGACGTGCACGGCGTCCCCCTCGTCCGGACCGGCGTCCGCGGTCGCCGGGTCGTCACCCGCCTCGATGAGCGTGTCGAGCTGCGCGACCAGGAACGGCAGCCGGTCGTCCCGGAGCAGCGACGCCTGCCGGCGGACGATCTCGAAGAAGCGGGCCACGTTCTGCAGCCGCTCGTCGCCCGTCTCCCGCGCCTCGGTGGCAAGCCGTCCCAGCCACCCCGAGCCAGCGATGAAGTGGTACAGCAGTTCCCCGCAGGTGCGCTCCGTGGCGAGAGAGCGGTGCTGGTCGATGGCGGCCAGCAGCCGCTCGACAACCTCCCGAGCCCCGCGCCCGAACGGCGAGCCAGCCGGATGCTCCACCGCCTCCCGCAGGGCGCGCTCCAGCGGCGTCCGTCGGCGCGAGGCGCGGTTGAGAGCCGTGGTCACGTCCTCGGAAGCGAGCCCGAAGATCTCGCTGGTGGCCAGGTCGTAGCAGCTGACCGAATCCTCGGGATCGTTGACGGCCCGCAGGAACGACACGAGGACGCGGACCTCGGGCTGCTGATACAGGCCGGCGGTGCCGCTGAAGCGCCACGGCAGCCGCGCCATGTTGAGCGCCCGCAGGTACGGATCCGCATCTCGGTTGCCACGCACCAGGATGGCGTGGTCGCCCGCCCGCCGACCGGCCTGGACGGATGCCGCGATCAGGCCCGCGACCGCATCCGCCTCGTCGCTGCCGGTGGCGTGGCCGACGAGCTCGATGGCGCCGGCCGGTGGCGCCGGCCGGCGGAACGCGGCCCGCGCGCGGAGCGACTTGTCGAGCCCCTCGCGGGCCTCCAGGCGATGCGGGTCGTTGTGGCGGATGAGCCGATGTGACGCGTCGAGGATCTCCTGGCGGCTGCGGAAGTTGTCGACCAGCACGATCGAGCGCGCCGCCGGGTAGGCCTCGCGGAAGCTCAGGATGTTGCCGAGCGCCGCCCCGCGGAAGCGGTAGATGCTCTGGTCGTCGTCACCGACCACCGTGACATTGGCGCGCGGCGACCCGGCGAGGAGCTGGACCAGCTCGAACTGGGCATGGTTGGTGTCCTGGAACTCGTCGACCAGGATGTACCGATAGCGCGCCCGCTCCTCCTCGAGGATCGCCGGATGGTCGCGCAGCAGCCGCAGCGCCATCGTCACCTGGTCGCCGAAGTCGAGCCGATCCCCGGCGCGCATGAGGCGCTCGTAGGCGGCATAGCAGTCGGCGAGCTCCGTCTGGCGCGCCGCGCGCTCGGCGAGGGCCGCGTCGTCCGGCGCCGTCGCCGCGGCGGCGGCCAGCGCGTCGGCGGCGGCGCGGTAGGCCGCCGGGGTCACGTCCTCGTCGCGGGCACGGCTGAAGAGGGTGACGAGGGCCGACAGGAATCGCGTCGGGTCGCCCAGCGGGCGGTATCGGTCCAGTGGCAGCTCGAACAGGTGCTCGCGCAGGAAGATCACCTGCTCGCTGCGCGACAGGACCGTGGAGCGATCCGACAGGCCGGCCTCCAGCGCGTGCTCCCGCAGGAGCCGGTCCCCGAACGCATGGAAGGTGGAGATGCCCGCATCGGTGTAGCCGTAGGGAACGAGCTGGTCGACGCGCTCGGTCATCTCGGCTGCGGCGCGGTCGGTGAAGGTCAGGGCCAGGATCTCCGAGGGGGCCGCGCGCTTCTCGGCGATCAGCCATGCGATGCGGCGGGTGATCACCGTCGTCTTGCCGGTGCCGGCCCCCGCGACGATCAGCAGCGGGCCTTCGCCGTGCGTGACCGCCCTGCGCTGGCGCGGGGTGAGATCGGCGAGCAGGGGCGGCTGGAGGCGGAGATGAGGACGACGCGGGCGCGGCGGTGGGGCGACCAGCTCCTCGAAGATGGGGAGCTGGTTCGGGGACGGCACGACCGACGGCACGTCCTCGATGGTAGCGGCTGGGCGGGGCATGGCGTCAGGGTCGGCGGTGGTCGCGACAGCTCGGCTGTCGCATCGGTCAGGAGCGGTGGCGCCTCCGCTCGGCGGCACGATGCGCGATGAGCGCCTCAGCGTGGCGGCGCGAGGTGCGCAGCTCGTCGCGGACGCGGGACACGTTCATCCGGCCGGCGCGCGCCATGGCGTCGAGGCGCTCGCGCAGCGCGATCCACCGGTCGCGCGGGTAGTCGATCCCCGGCCCGACGGTGACCAGCTCGCCGGATCCGCGGAGCTGGTCGAGGACCGCCGGCGGGATGCCCAGCCGCGATGCCGGGCCGTCGATGCGCGGTGGCTCGGCGCCCGCCGCGCGCAGCCCGTCGAGCAGCTGGTCGACCCGCTCGCGCATGGCCGGGTCGAGCCCGGGCGCGTGGTCCGGGAGCCGCACCCGCCGCCCCTGGCCGGCCAGCTCGCCGTCGGCCAGCATCTGCGCCACCAGTCCGCGCAGCGCAGCATCGTCGAGCGCCAGGTGGCCGCCCCCGCGATGTGTCGGCGGGCGCCGTTCCGAGCTGTCGGCGCGCACCTCGGCGATGACCGCGTCCACCCGCAGGTCGGCCCGCAGCGGCTCGCGCCGGTGCAGGCGCTGCACGGCGGCCAGGATGCGGCGACGCCCCAGGCGCTGCATGGCGTCGCGCGCCCCGGCTGGGTCGGCCACGCGCTATCCCCCGCCGGGGATCGGGGCCGTCCCCTCGACCGCGATGCGGATCGCCTGCGACTCCTCGTCGGAGAGGTTGTGGCGGCTGGCGCCATTCTCGACCGGCTTGGCGAAGACCCGCGTGTACGCGCGCCCGTGCAGGCTGGAGAGGACGATCCCATCGCGGCGATCGTCGAGCACCGCGATCGCGAAGCTCTGGTCGCCACCGGTGTCCTCGAACGGGTTGAAGCGCACCAGGCCGATGTGCTGGAGGGCGCCACGGGTGCGCTGCTCGAGATAGCGCTGGAGCTCGTCGACCTCCTCGAGCCGCCGCCCGACCGCGTCCACCCGCTCCAGGTGCGTCGCCAGCACGTCGCGGAGGCTGCCGCCATCGGTGTCGCGCACCAGGGACCGATAGGCGCGCGTGGCGCGTCCCAGCCGCAGCGAGAGCGCCGCGACCCAGGCGACCAGCAGGAGGACGAGCAGCCCCAGCGCCCCGACGGCGAGCGCCAGGTTGTCCGAGACGAGGCGGTTGAGATCGGCCATCGGCGCGGTATCATACCGTCCCCGATCGGCCATCCCGGCCGTGGCGGCGCGCCCCTCGGGCTCGCCTGGGGGACACCGATGCGCATGCGAAAGGGACCGATGGCCAAGCGATCCGGCAAGGCGAACAGCCGACGGCAACGACAGCGATCCGCCGCCCGGCCGCCCCTGCGGCCCGCCGCGGCGCCGCCGCCGCGCGTCGACGCCGACGAGCCGGAGACCGCCGCGACGACCAGCACCACCATGCCCGCCGCGCGACCGGAACCCGAGCCGCGCCGCTCAGCAGGATCGACGCCGCCTCGCCCGCGTGCCGCCGCGGTGGCCACCCAGCTCTACGGTGGCTCGCGCCTCTCGGAGCGGGCCGCCGCCGAGTACCACTACGTCGCTGCCGACCTTCGCAACATCCTCGTGCTGTCGGCCGTGCTGGTGGTGCTGCTGGGCGTCGCCTTCGTCGTGGTCAAC
>DASSPJ010000121.1:0-2953 GCA_035699665.1 Candidatus Limnocylindria bacterium | reverse complement strand
GATGCTGAGCGCGCCGCCGAGAATGAACGGAAGGATCTTCTTGGTGTTCATGGGATCGTGTCTCCACTTGTGCCAGCCGACACCTTCTGGCGCCGAGTCGGAGACCGTCGGATGCAGTCGAGGTGCCATCAGTTCGAGCGGTCGTCATGGCCACGTGGGAACGCTCGCCCGCTGGGCGACATGACGATGGTCCGCCTGGCGACCCGCGGCCGAAGCACCTGCCGGCTCTGCTACACTCGACCCCCGAACCGCCCGCGCCGGTCATCACGATCCGCGGCGGTTCGATGCTGTGCATCCCCTGCTCACGAAAGAACCGCCACGCAATGAAGATCGCTGTTCCCCGCGAGACGGCCGAGGGCGAGACACGGGTCGCGGCCACGCCGCAGACGGTCAAGGCGATGGTCGACGACGGCAACCAGGTGCTGGTCCAGGCCGGTGCCGGGGAGGCGTCCTCGATCCCCGACGCAGCGTTCCGGGAGGCGGGCGCCGAGATCGTTCCCGATGCCGCCAGCCTCTACTCCCAGGCCGAGATGGTGCTGCGCGTCGGTCGCCCCTCGGACGAGGAGGCGCAGATGCTGCGCTCCGGGTCGGTGCTCATCGGCACGCTCGGCACGCTCGCCAACCCGCAGCTCGCGGAGCGCCTGGCGACCGCCGGCGTGACCGCCATCAGCATGGATGCCATCCCGCGCATCACCCGCGCCCAGAGCATGGACACGCTGAGCTCGCAGGCCACGGTCGGCGGCTACAAGGCCGTGCTCATCGCGGCCGAACGGCTGCCGAAGTTCATGCCGCTCCTGACCACCGCGGCCGGCACCGTCCGCCCGGCGAAGGGGATCGTCATGGGCGCCGGCGTGGCCGGCCTGATGGCCATCGGGACCGCCCGGCGGCTGGGCGCCGTGGTCGAGGCCACCGACGTGCGGCCGGTCGTCAAGGAGCAGGTCGAGAGCCTGGGTGCCACCTTCATCGAGGTCGAGATGACCGAGGAGGAGAAGGCGAAGGCCGAGACCGCCGGCGGCTACGCGACCGAGATGAGCGACGACTACAAGCGCCGCCAGGCGGCGCTCATCGCCGAGCGCGTCAAGGAGGCGGACTTCATCATCACCACCGCCCTCATCCCCGGCCGCCCCGCCCCGAAGCTCGTCACCGATGAGATGGTGGCGAGCATGAAGCCGGGCAGCGTCATCGTCGACATGGCCGCCGAGATGGGCGGCAACGTGGAGGGCACCGAGGCGGGCAAGGAGGTCGTGAAGCACGGCGTCCGGATCATCGGTCTCACGAACCTGCCGGCCACCATGCCCGGCAGCGCCACCCAGATGTACGCCAAGAACATCCAGACCCTGGTGAAGCACCTCGTGCCCGGCGGCAGCCTCAACCTCGACTTCGCCGACGAGATCACCCGCGGCGCGACCATCACCCATGGCGGCAAGGTGGTGCACGAGGCGACGGCGAAAGCGCTCGGCATCGAGCCGGCCACGCCTGCCAACCCGCCGGCCCAGACCGATACGGCCGCCCCCGCGGCGACCGCCAGCGATTCCAAGGAGGCCTAGGTGGAGCTCTCCGCCTTCGAGCTGCTCTCGGCGCTCTTCATCCTCGTGCTGGCCGCGTTCGTCGGCTACGAGGTCGTGTCGAAAGTCCCGACCATGCTCCACACCCCGCTGATGAGCGGTGCGAACGCGGTCCACGGCGTCATCGTGGTGGGGGCGATGCTGGTCGCCGCGACCGCCGCCGGCCCGGTGGCCATCGTCCTGGCACTGCTCGCCGTGATCCTCGGCACGATCAACGTCGTCGGCGGCTTCGTCGTCACCGACCGCATGCTCGAGATGTTCCGCAAGCGGCCGGGTGATCGCTAGATGGACACCCTGCAGATCCTGACCTACCTCGTCTGGCTCGCCGCCGGCGTCACCTTCATCCTGGCCCTCAAGTTCCTGGCCAGCCCCCGGACGGCGCGCACCGGCAACCTGCTCGGCGCGGCCGGCATGGCCCTGGTGGTGGCCTGGACCTTCTTCACCACGCCGAACCTGCTTGCCAACTGGTGGATCGTGGTGGTCGGCGGCGCCATCGGCGCGGTCGCCGGCTGGCTCGGCGCAAAGCGCGTGGCGATGACCGCCATGCCGCAGATGGTCGCCATCTTCAACGGCGCCGGCGGCGGCGCGGCGGCACTCGTGGCGGTCGTCGAGTTCCTCCGCGACTCCGACCTGCACCCGGGCGAGCTGATGCCGCTCGCCTTCATCGTCGCGACGCTCCTGGGCGCGATCATCGGCTCGGTGAGCCTGACCGGCTCGATCGTCGCCTTCGGCAAGCTCCAGGGGATCGTCGCCGCGCGACCGGTCAAGTACCCCGGGTCGCAGCTGGTCACGGCCGTCCTGTTCCTGGCGGTGCTGGGGATCGGGGTGTACCTGGCGGCCATCCAGCCCAGCGTCCCGCTGTTCCTGCTCTTCGTCGTGCTGGCGCTGGTGCTGGGCGTGCAGCTGACGATGCCGATCGGCGGCGCCGACATGCCCGTGGTCGTCTCGCTGCTGAACAGCTACACCGGCATCGCGGTGGCGGCCACCGGCTTCGTCCTCAACAACTACGCGCTGCTCATCGCCGGCACGCTGGTCGGCGCCTCCGGCGCCATCCTGACCCAGCTCATGTGCCGGGCCATGAACCGCTCGCTGTTCAACGTCCTGTTCGCGGGCTTCGGGACCGGTGGCGACGCGGTCGCCGCCGGCGCCGAGGGCGAGGAGCAGCTGAAGGAGATCGGCGCCGAGGATGCCGCCGTGCTGATGGCCTACGGCAAGCGCGTGATCATCGTCCCCGGCTACGGGATGGCGGTCGCGCAGGCGCAGGGCCCGGTGCGCGAGCTCATGGATCTGCTGGTCGCCAAGGGCGTCGACGTGCAGTTCGCGATCCATCCGGTCGCCGGACGCATGCCGGGGCACATGAACGTCCTCCTTGCCGAGGCCAACGTCCC
>DASSPJ010000120.1:0-16489 GCA_035699665.1 Candidatus Limnocylindria bacterium | reverse complement strand
CTGGTCCGACGGCGAGGTGCAGCTGCTCGGCACGGTGACGGTCACCTGAGCGGGCGGGGCGCCATGCGATAATCGGCGCCTCATGACGCTCACCAAGAAGGGCGAGACGCGCCCGGCACCGGCCAGCTGGGGCCTCGGGGCGCGCGACATCCCGTGGGAGTACGCGCCGGCGCCCGAGTCGACCGATCACATCCGCATCGAGCGCGAGTACGGCCTCTTCATCGGCAACGAGTTCGCCGCGTCGAAGCCGCGCAAGACGTTCTCGGTCATCAACCCGGCCACCGAGGAGCCGCTCAGCAAGGTCGCCCACGCGTCCAGGGCCGATGTCCACCGCGCGGTCACGGCCGCCCGCCGCGCCTACGACACGGTCTGGTCGCGCCTCCCCGGCAGCGAGCGCGCCAAGTACCTCTACCGTATCGCGCGGATCCTCCAGGAGCGCTCCCGCGAGTTCGCGGTCGTGGAGTCGATGAACTCGGGCAAGCCGATCAAGGAGTCGCGCGACGTCGACGTGCCGCTCGCCGCGGCCCACTTCTTCTATTACGCCGGCTGGGCCGACAAGCTCGACTACGCGTTCCCCGGGCGCAGCCCCCGCTCGCTGGGCGTGGCGGCTCAGGTCATCCCCTGGAACTTCCCGATGCTCATGCTGGCCTGGAAGATCGCCCCCGCCCTGGCGGCCGGCAACACGGTCGTCCTCAAGCCGGCCTCGACCACGCCGCTGACGGCCTACCTGTTCGCCGACGTGGTGCGCCAGGCGGAGCTGCCGCCCGGCGTGGTCAACATCA
This sequence comes from Candidatus Limnocylindria bacterium, assembly GCA_035699665.1. Taxonomy (GTDB): domain Bacteria; phylum Chloroflexota; class Limnocylindria; order QHBO01; family QHBO01; genus JAICQM01. The sequence continues at coordinate 15,707 of DASSPJ010000120.1, read as the reverse complement.
TCACCGGGCCGGGCGAGATCGGCATGGAGCTGGTCACGCATCCGGAGGTGAGCAAGGTCGCCTTCACCGGCTCGACCGCGGTGGGCAAGATGATCGCGCGGGCCGTGGCGGGGAGCCACAAGAAGCTGACCCTCGAGCTCGGCGGCAAGGCGGCGAACATCGTCTTCGACGACGCGCCGCTGGACCAGGCGATCGAGGGAATCATCAACGGCATCTACTTCAACCAGGGCGAGGTGTGCTGCGCCGGGTCGCGCCTCTTCGTGCAGGAGAGCGTGTACGAGCCTCTGCTCGACAAGCTCAAGGCGCGCCTCTCGACGCTGCGCGTCGGCGACCCGCTCGACAAGAACACCGATGTCGGCGCCATCAACTCGGCGGGGCAGCTGGCCAAGGTGGCCGAGCTCGTGCAGTCGGGGATCGACGAGGGGGCGGAGATCTTCCAGCCGGACTGCGAGCTGCCGGACCGTGGCTTCTTCTTCCGCCCCACCCTGTTCACCGGCGTGAGCCAGTCCCACCGCATCGCGCAGGAGGAGATCTTCGGGCCGGTGCTGTCGGTCCTGACCTTCCGCACGCCCGAGGAGGCGATCGAGAAGGCGAACAACACGCCCTACGGCCTGAGCGCCGGCGTGTGGACCGAGAAGGGGAGCCGGATCTTCAAGATGGTCAACGCCATGCGCGCCGGGGTAGTGTGGGCCAACACGTTCAACCGCTTCGACCCGACCAGCCCGTTCGGCGGCTACAAGGAGTCCGGCTACGGACGCGAGGGCGGGATCCACGGCCTGGGGGCGTACCTCGACCTGTCGGGCGGCAACGGGACGACCGGCCGATGAGCGTCACCCCGGAGCGGCGCGACTGATGGCGCAGCGACGTCCGACCGCCACGCGCCGCCGCCGCGGCGCCACGCCATCGGTCCTGGATGCCCGGGCGGCGCAGCCGCTCGCGACGGCCGGCGCGGACGGCGCCGGTCGCATCGGTGTGCGCAAGACGTACAAGCTCTACATTGGCGGTGCCTTCCCGCGCACCGAGTCGGGGCGCGCCTACGAGGTGCTCGACGCGAAGGGTCGACCGCTCGCCAACGCGTGCCGCGGGACGCGCAAGGACATCCGGGACGCGGTCCGCGCGGCCCGCAAGGTGCAGGCGGAGTGGGCGACCAGGACCGCCTTCAACCGCGCGCAGATCCTCTACCGCATCGCCGAGCTGATGGAGGGGCGGCGCGACCAGTTCATCGCCGAGGTGATCGCCGCCGAGGGCGTGAGCCGCCCGCGCGCTGCCCGCATCGTCGACGCCGCGATCGACCGCTGGGTCTGGTACGCCGGCTGGGCCGACAAGTTCAGCCAGGTGGTCGGCGCGGTGAACCCGGTGGCGGGCAGCTACTTCAACTTCAGCATCCCCGAGCCGACCGGAGTGGTCGGCGTCATCGCGCCGGAGGGCTCGAGCCTGCTCGGCCTGGTCAGCCGCCTGGCGCCGGTGATCGTGTCCGGCAACGCCGCGGTGGTGATCGCCTCCGAGACGCGCCCGCTGCCGGCGGTCACCCTCACCGAGGTGCTGGCCACCTCCGACGTGCCGGGCGGTGTCGTCAACCTGGTCACCGGCCTGCGCCGCGAGCTGGTGCCCACCATCGCCTCGCACATGGACGTCAACGGCCTCGATGCCTTCGGCGCCGATCCCGACGAGGCGGTCGCCATCGAGACCGCCGCGGTGGAGAACGTGAAGCGCCTGGTCCGGCCGCCCCGCGGCGGCCTCGACGCGTACGACTGGCTGCGCGCGGACGCGCAGTCGCCCTACCTGATCGGCGAGTTCACCGAGATCAAGACGGTCTGGCACCCCATCGGCGCCTGACGCGCCTCACGACAGCGCCCCCCTTCATACATCGCGGGTTTGACGCCCCGCGCCGGTTCTCGGGCCACGTCTCGCCGATTCATCGGTCCATCTGACGCCTGAAGGCGCGCTGGCTGTCCTCCCAGGCTACCCACGCACCGATGAATCGAACATGCGTCGCCCACTCCCCAGTCGCAGGCGTCATGTCGGAGATGAATCGGTGGCGCCGGTGGTCGCGCCGCCAACGGCATCGCGCCGCCACGGCCGCACCCACAGCAGGCCGTCACCACCAAGCTCGGTCCCATCACGCAAGGCGCGCAAGATCTGCGCCGATGTCGCCGGCAGAGCGACCCGGATCAGCGCAGCGTGTGGAGCGACGAGCTCCCGATTGCGGCGCGTGTCCTCCACGACGAGCACCAGCCTGACCGGCCGCTCATGCCTGGCCTGGAGGGCATCCCGCTTGAGCATTGCCGCGCGGGTGGTTGCCTGGAGGTCCGAGAGGCTGCGCTCGATCTCATGGATGACGATCTCGGTCGGCCCGAAGAACACGAGATCGGCGGCACGACCGAACGGATCACCCACTGGAACCTCGAGCGCCGACCTGAACGACGGATGGGCCTGATCGATGAGGTAGTGGGCGATCCGCAGCTGGCCGCTGTCGCGCAGCGCCAGCTGGTCGCCTGGGTATGCCTTCACACTGACCCGAAGCCCGACCGCGGCGGCAACTGCGCACAATGTGTCGAGGTGCACGCCGCCGTCGCCGTGGATGACACGTCCGACGGTGGACGGCGCCACCTGCGCCCGTCGTGCCACCTCCTCGATCGAGCTGGCAAGCCCCGCCCGCGCCGTTTCGATATCGGAACCGATGCGGCTCGCGATCAGGCTCGCCGCCCGTCGCGCTCCCGCCGCCGGTCGATGAGTGCTCATGCGCGCAGCATGCGCGCCGACACGTTACGGCAGCCTTAGTCCCCGCTTAGCGTGGGGATGCCTCGGACTCGGCGCGGGTCACGTGCCGCCGATTCATCGGTCCATCTGACGCCTGAAGTCGGCGCTTGGGCCACGTCTCGCCGATTCATCGGTCCATCTGACGCCTGAGGAGGCGCCAGATGCCCTCCCAGGCTACACACGTACCGATGAATCGAAGAGGCGTCGCCTACAGGCAGCTGCAGGCGTCAAACCCCCGATTCATCGGTGCAACGGCTCGAAGCGTCGCGCCTCACAGCCAGCCGCGGCGGCGGAAGAAGGCGACCATGCCGACCAGGATCACGACCATGGTGGCGATCACGATCCAGAACCCCGCGGGAGTGTCGTAGCCGGGGAAGTGCACGTTCATGCCGAAGATGCTCGCCAGCAGCGTCAGCGGCAGCAGGATGACGCTGAACGCGGTGAGCACCCGCAGCACGTCGTTGAGGCGGTGGCTGATGACCGACTCGTTGGTGCTCTCCAGCCCCTCGGCGATCTCCTTGAAGTTCTCGAGCACGTCCCAGATGCGCTCGCTGGCATCGGTCAGGTCGTCGAAGTAGATGTCGAGCTCGTCGCTCAGGTAGCGCTGCTTGGCCCGTTCCAGGGAGCGGAACACGGCGCGCTGCGGGCGGATGACGGCCCGGAAGTTGATGATCTCCTGCTTGACGTTGCTGATGTCGCGGACGATCTCGGAGGAGCGCCCGCCCTGGAAGATGTCGTCCTCCAGGCGGCGCAGCTTGCGGCCCAGCTGGCCGAGCATCGGGAAGCCGGCGTCCACGCAGCGATCGAGGATGTGATACAGCAGGAAGCCCGAGCCGGAGCTCATGAGCTGCTCCCTGACGTCCTCACGCGCCTGGAGGCGCTCGAAGAGCGACGGCAGCGGGACGATCGACTCGTTCGGGAGCGTGATGACATAGTCCGGACCGATGAACACGTCGAGCTCGGCGGAGTGGAGCCGCCCGAGCTCCTTGTCGTAGCGCGGGAAGTGCATCACCAGGAACATGTACTCGTCGTACTCGTCGAGCTTGGGCCGCTGGTTGTGGCTGGCGACGTCCTCGAGATCGAGCTCGTGGAACCCGAACGTGTCGGCCAGCCACTGCCGGTCGACGAGGCGCGGCTCGTCGATGTTGATCCAGCGCACGGCGGGACCGTGCACCTCCTGGACGCGCGGCTCGCCGCGCGGCTCGTCCTCGGCGGGCGCCACGTCACCGCCGCGCGAACGCAGGAGCCGCGGAAGGCTGCGCATGGCGCGAGGGTAGCGCAGCTGAGGCGCCGCGGCGGGGCGTGCCGGGGCGTCGTCGGCCGGGGTCTCGGGCGCTCGCGAGAGCGAGCGGATGTCGATGTCGTCCATGGTGACCACCTCGCGATCGGTGGATCGCGCGTCTGCGTGGTCGATCGGGCCGGACGGGTCGCTCGTCGCCCGGCCGTGCGGTCAGGCGGGGCGGCTCGCCGTCACGACGCCGCCGATCAGGCTGGCGCGCGTGCGTCTACTGGGGCCGGCGTCCATCTCGGTGCCTGGTCTCCGCTCGTTGCTTCGTGTTCCACGCGCGGTGGCTGCCGCCACCGGCGCCGCACATTCTAGTCCCGCGGCGCGACCTTCAGGAGCCGTTGCCGTCGCGCGCCCTGGCGCGGTGCCGCGCCACCTTCGCCTGGTTGCCGCAGGTTCGCATGTCGCACCATCGGCGCCGGCCGGCGGGGGATCGGTCGACGAACACGTAGCGGCAGCCCTCGTTCGCGCACGTGCGGAGGCGGTCGGGCGATTCGTCGGCGAGGAACTGGGCCAGCCCGCTGGCGATGGTGGCGCGCGCCTGGTCGAGCCGGTCGCCGACCTGGGCCAGCGTGTAGCGCGCCCGATCCCGGTCGACGCGCAGCTGGTGATAGTGCAGACCGTGGCGCAGGATGTGGTTGAGCTCACGCAGCTGCACCACGGTCGGCGCCTGCCCGGCGCTGGTCCGTGCCGCCACCGCGTGCAGCAACCCGCGCAGGTGCCGGAAGCGATCGAGGCGACGCTCGGCCTCGACCGGGTCGCGTCGCAGGCGTGCGCTCTCCGCGGCGCGGCCGCGCTCGGAGATCACCCCGCGTCGACGGAGCCAGGAGAGCAGGGCCTCGGCGTCGGGGATCTCGTCGGTCGGCTGTCCGCGATCCCATTCGAGGGTGTTGGCGAAGTCGACGAACAGCTCGTCGACTGGCGGCGGCTCGGGGATGACGTCGGCGGCGGTTGGCATGACGTAACCAGTATATATCCCTTGACAAGTTACATCGCGCAACCTACCATGTGCGTGTAACCAGTTACAGCCACATCATTAGTTACGGCGAACAGGCCGGCATGGAGGAAATGGACCGATGGAGTTGCTGATCATCACCGCGCTGCTGATCACGCTCGACCTGGTCGCCGTCCGGTGGGGAGCGGACTCGCGACCGGGCATCGACGCCACTGAGCATCGTGCCCTGTAGCACGCCGAGGAGACACGCATGAACCGAGCCATCAGCACGTGGGGCATGCATGCCCTGCTGCGCCAGGAGGAGCTCCTGGAGGAGGCACGGCGCGACCGGCTGGTGAGCAACGCCCGCCGCCGCGGGCGCCAGCGCCTGCTGGGTCGCGTCCTGCGACTGCGCCGCCGCCGCAGCTGACGCCCCGCCCCACCAGCACCCGACCCGGGGCCGCGTCCAGCGCCCCGGGTCGTTGCGTTCCCTAGAATCGTCACTCATGCCTCGGCCACGCGCCGCCACCCGGTCCGGGGAGGCGGTGATCTCCAACAGCGAGCTGGCGCGGATCTTCAACGAGATCGGCGACATGCTCGAGATCCTCGGCGAGGTGGTGTACAAGGCGGTCGCCTACCGCCGCGTCGCCGACGCGATCGAGCGCTATCCCGATGACGTGGCGGCGCTCTACCGGCGCGGGACGCCGCCGAAGCTGCCGGGCGCCGGCGCGGCCCTCTCCGCGAAGCTCGCCGAGCTCTCCGACACCGGGGCGCTGGACTACCACGAGCGGCTCCGCGCGCAGGTCCCGGCCGGGCTCCTCGAGATGCTGCGCATCCCCGGCGTGGGACCGCGCACGGTGAAGCTGCTGCACGGCGAGCTCGGCATCGACTCGGTGGACGCACTGCGCGCCGCCGCCGAGGAGGGACGCCTGCGCGAGGTGAAGGGCCTCTCGGCGCGCACCGAGCAGAACGTGCTGGAGGCGATCACGCGCATCGAGCAGAAGAGCCGGCGCCTCCTGCTTCACGACGCCGACGAGCTGGTGGGCGCGCTGATCGCCCGGCTCGCCGAGGTCCGCGGCGTCGTCCGCATCGAGGCGGCGGGGTCGCTTCGCCGTCGCCGCGAGACGATCGGCGACCTCGACCTGCTCGCGGCCACCGATGAACCGGCGGACCTCATCCGCGCCCTCGACGCTCTGCGGGAGGTCCGCCACGTGGTCGCGGCGGGGACCGACAAGAGCAGCATCGTCCTCGCCGACGGCCCGCAGGTCGACCTGATGGTCTGCCCGCCGGCGTCGTGGGGGACCCATCTCGTCCACTTCACCGGCAGCAAGGAGCACAACGTCAAGCTGCGCGGCCGGGCGCTCGATCGTGGCCTCTCCCTGTCGGAGAAGGGGTTCAAGGTGGTCGAGTCCGGCGAGCTGCTCACCGCCGCCGGCGAGGAGGAGGTCTACGAGCGTCTCGACCTGGCGTGGGTGCCACCGGAGCTGCGGGAGGACGCCGGCGAGGTCGAGGCCGCCGCCGCGGGGTCACTGCCGCCGCTGGTGGGCGTCGACGACATCCGCGGCGACACGCACGTGCACTCCGACTGGACCGACGGGGTCGACTCGATCGAGGCCATGGCGCGCGCCGCGCGCGCCATCGGCCGGGAGTGGATGGTGCTGACCGATCACTCGCCGTCGCTGGGGATCACCCGCGGCCTGCTGCCGGAGCGGGTCGCCGAGCAGCGCGCCGAGATCGGGCGGCTGAACCGGGACCTGGCGCCGTTCAGGATCCTCCACGGCACCGAGATGGAGATCCGCGCCGACGCGACGCTCGACTACGACGATCCGCTCCTCGCCACCTTCGACGTCGTCATCGCCAGCATCCACACCGGGCGGGGGCAATCCACCGAGCAGCTGACGCGGCGAGCGCTGGCCGCGATCGAGCACCCGCACGTCGACGTGCTTGCCCACCCATCCGGCCGCATCGTCGGCCGCAGGGACCCGCTGCCGCTCGACTGGCCGCGCGTCTTCGCGGCGGCGGCACGGACCGGCACGCTGCTCGAGGTCAACGGCAGCCCGCGCCTCGATCTCTCCGACAGCCTGGCGCGGGCCGCGGTCACCGCGGGCGCGCGCCTGACGATCGCCTCGGACGCGCACCGCACCGAGGAGCTGGAGCAGGTCCGCTACGGGGTCGACGTGGCGCGCCGCGCGTGGGTTGGCCCCGCGGAGGTCGCGTCGACGCGCAGCGCCGACGACCTCCTGGCGATGCTCCGATGATCGCGCGCCTCTTCTCCGACCGGCGGCGGGCCGCCGTCCTGCGCCGCATCGACCGCCCCGGCGTCGTCGCGCTGGCCGTCGTGCTCGGGGCCCTCGCCACCACCGCCTGGCTGGCCGACCCGCTGCCCACGGCCATCGCCATCGGTGCGCAGCTCCTCATCGGCGGCCTGGGCACGGTGCGCCTGCTCGGACCGGCGCAGCCGGATCTCGGCTACGCGCGCTACGCGATCCCGACGCTCGGCGCGGTGGCCCTGTCGCTCTTCGGCCGCATCCTTCCCGGCGGCGTCGTGCTCCTCTTCGCGCCGCTGGCCGCGATCCTCATCTGGTCGGTGCTGTGGCTGGAGATGCGCGCCTCGCGCGGCGTCCCGGCCCGCACCCTGCTCGACCTCGCGCTGGTCGCCATCCTCTTCTCGTCGGCCGCGGGGATCGTGGTCATCCTCGGGCGCAGCGGCTGGCCGCCTCCGATCACCCTCGCCCTGCCGATCGCGTTCATCCTCGCCGTGCGCGCCGCGGAGGCGCGCGGGCGGATCGGGGTGGCCGGCATCGGCCAGGGCCTGCTCCACACGCTGGCGGTCGGCCAGGTGGGGCTGGCCGCCGTGCTGCTCGACCTGCCGGGGGTCGTGGCGCCGGCCCTCGGCGCGCTCGCGTTCCACGCCTGGAGCGGCGCCGCCGAGGCGCTCGAGGAGGGTGCCAGCGGGCGTGCCGTCCTCCTCGAGTTCGGCTCGCTGGCAGTGCTGGGCATCGTGGTGGCGGTCCTGCTGCACGCCACCTGACGGCCGGCCGCCGCGTCGCGTTGACACCCCCCACCCTCGGTGCTACAACAAGGCGCCCTCCGGCCCCCCGGGCCGTGACCGGGCCCGAAACTGCCGCCATTTCGACCATTCTGCGCAGCGGAGACGCTCGACCGACGATGACGCTCGGCGATACCGACACCAACAACCGGCAGCGACGCCAGCTCGGCGACGCGGCCATCAGCCATGCCACGCGCGGGGAGTGGGAGGAGGCGGTCGACGCCAACCGCCAGCTCCTCGAGCTCGGCCCGGACACCGACACCTACAACCGGCTCGGCAAGGCGCTCGCCGAGCTGGGACGACACCAGGAGGCGCTCGAGGCCTACGAGCAGGCACTCGCGCGCGACGCCACCAACCGCATCGCCGAGCGCAACGTGGACCGGCTGCGGGTGCTCCTCGCCGCGGGGGGTGACGGCAAGCACGCCACACGCGCCAAGAAGAACGGCCGGCCGGAGAAGGCCGCCGCGGCTCACTTCATCGAGGAGATGGGCAAGACGGGGCACGCCCGCCTCGTCGGCCTCGCCCCGCCGCGGAGCCTGGCGCCGCTCTCGCCGGGCGACGCCGTGGAGCTCGTCGCCGACGGCGAGCAGCTCGCCGCCCGTGCCGGGGAGCTGGAGGTGGGCCTGGTGGAGCCGCGCGTCGGTACCCGCCTGCTGAAGCTGATGGCGACCGGCAACCGCTACGAGGCGGCGATCACCGTCCTCCACGAGGACGAGGTGCGGATCATCATCCGCGAGGTGTTCGCCCACCCGGCCAACTTCGGGAAGGTCTCGTTCCCGGGCAGTGCCGCGGCGCGCGCCGGTGACGTCAGACCGTACATGAAGGGCTCCGCGCTCCGCTACGATGACGAGGAGGAGAGCGAGGAGCTCGACGAGGAGTCGGAGGAGGTCGAGGAGCTCGACACCAGCCTCCCCGAGTACAGCGCCGAGCCCGAGCTGGAGGAAGAGCTGCTCGAGGAATCGTAGGGTCCGATGAGCGGGGACCAAGGCAGGCGACTCGATCACGTCGTCCTCCCACGTCGCGTCCCCGGGCTGGCCCTTCTCGAACGCTACTTCCCGTCACCCGCGCCGAACCTGCTCGACGCGGAGCTCGCCGCCTTCGCGCGACCGGGCGACACCATCCTCGACCCCTGGGCGGGTACCGGCTGGACGGCGCGGCGCGCGATCGCCCTGGGCATGCGCTCGGTATCGGCCGATCCCAGCCCATTCGCCCAGCTCGCCGCCCGCGCCCTGCTCCAGGCGCCTGACGCCTCGGCCATCGACGCGGCCCTCACCCAGCTCGCCGGTTCGCGGCGCGTCGACGTCCCGCTGGCACAGCACCTCGAGGAGCTCTATGCCACGCGGTGCGCCGCATGCCGCCGCCCGGTGGTGGCCGAGCAGTTCGTGTGGCCCCGGGGCAGCGATGCGCCGGCACGGAAGGTGTACCGCTGCGACGGCTGCGACATCAGCGTCGGCGGCCCACCGGAGCGCAGCGCCGCAGTCGACGAGGTCGACCTTGCCAAGCTCGGGATCGAGCATGGCGTGGAGGAGCCAGCGCCCGAGCCGCCCGACGTGGAGGCTGAGGACGACCTGCCCCCGGCACCGGTCGGGCTGACCGATGCGGACCCGGCCGACGCGCCGCTCGGCGAGGCCGGCGGTCCACCTCCGCCGCCCGCCCTCGCGCCCGACCCGCCGCTGCGCGCCCCGGCGAACGACCCGCGCTGGGCCTCGACGGTGCATCCCGCGGCACCGACCGCGCCCGTCGGCGATCCGGCCGATGCGCATCATGTCCAGTCCCTGCGCGACCGCTTCCCGGTCCTGGACGGGCGCGAGGAGCTGGTCGACGAGCTGATCGGGCTGTACACGCCGCGCAACCTCTACGCCCTCGAGGCGATCGCGGCCAAGATCGACGCCGAGCTGCGCAACGACGCCCTCGCGGCGCTCTTCCGCCTCGCCCTCGCGGCGTGCCTCCTGCCGGCCTCGCGCCTCAACGGCTATCCGGGGCGGGTCGCGTCGCTGCGCATCGCGGGCGGCCACGTCCGGCAGCCCGCCTCGCGCCACCAGCGGGAGGTGAACGTCTGGCGCCTGTTCGTGGATGCCGTGGCCGATGTGCGCACCGCGGTGGCGGCGCTCGGGCACGAACGGCGGCCAGCGCGCTTTGCCGCCGACCTCGACGAGCTGGGCGGGGTCGGGGCGGCGAACGTCCTCTGGATCCGCTGCCGGCCGGCGGTGGTGGGGCAGTACCTCCCCCCCGACGCGGTCGACATGGTGCTCGGCTCGGCCGGGGCGCCGCCGAGCATCGACGAGCTGAGCTTCGAGTATCTCGCCACCGCCTGGCTGATGGGCCGCGAGGCAGCCGGCACGCTGCGCCTGGAGCCGCTCTTCGGGCCCGCGGCGCTGCGCGGCGACGGGGTGGAGCCCACCGCGCTGCGGCGTGCCATGACCTCCGCCGCCGCGGCCCTCAAGCCGGACGGCTGGTTCAGCGTCCTGCTCGACGGCGACGACGCCGAGCGCCTGCTGGCCGTCGTGGTGGCCGGCTCCGCCGCCGGCCTGGACCTGGTCGACGTCATCCACCGCGAGTCGCGGCGCAACGGCGACGCGGTGACGCTGCACTTCCGCAAGCCCGGCGGCGAGGATCGGCTGCGGGAGGCGGTCGGGCAGCGTCCGCTGCGCCTCGGCACGAGCGGCAGCGCGCTGACCTATCCCGAGCTTGCCGAGGCGATGGAGCGGGCGGTCGTCGCGCTCCTGCGGGACCGCGGCGAGCCGGCCGGCCTGACGCGCATCACCGCCGCGGTGCTCGTCGAGCTCGAGCGGGCGGGCCTGCTCCGGCGCCTGGGAGCGCTGCGGGCCGGCGATCGGGATGGCGACGAGACCGAGGAGCGCCTCGACGGGAGCGGTCACGCGATCCTCGCCCAGCTGCTCCGCGAGGAGCTGTGGCGCGACGACCATCCGTCGCTGGTGCGGCTCGGCGACGAGGCGCGGCCGACGTGGTGGCTGCGCGAGCCGTCGCTCACCGAGTCGCCGCTGGCCGACCGCGTCGAGTGGGCCGCCTTCAACGTGCTGACGACCGCCGGGCGCCTGGACGAGGCCGCCTTCCTCGACCGCATCTACGGCCTCTTCCCGGGCCTGCACGCGCCCGACGAGGAGCTGGTGCGTGCCTGTCTCGAGGCGTATGCGCACGTCGGCGAGAACGGGGTGCTGCGGACCGAGGAGGAGCTCGCCGGGCGCATCGCGGACCATGCGCGAACGCTCGCCACGGTCGTCGACGTGGGGCATCGGCTCGGGCTGCGAGTGTGGCTCAGCAAGCGCGAGCAGGCGCGGCCGTGGGGCGCGGCGACGCTGGGGACCCTGCTCCACGACGACGAGCGACGCGCCTACCTGCCGCTCATCGTCCACGCCCCCGCCGAGGCGCTGGCCGACATCGACGCCATCTGGTACCTGCGCGGCAAGTTCGCCTTCCTCGTCGAGGTCGAATGGACGGCCATGCTCGGCGAGCCGGTCCTGCGGCGCGGTCGCGGGGTTCCGCCGGCCGACGACCAGGTGCGCCTCCTCATCCTGCCCGCCGAGCGCACCGAGCTGCTGCGCACCAAGCTCGACCGCTCGCCGTGGCTGCGCGCCGAGCTGTCGCGCCAGAACTGGCACGTCCTGAAGTGGCAGCACCTCGACACGCTGGCCGGCCGCGATGCCATCCGCCTGGAGTGGCTGGAGCCGATCCTCGGGCTCGACCCGCTCATCGAACGGGGCGGCGAGCAGCTCACCATGTTCGGGGAGTAGCCAGGCGCCTGCTCGCCCGGCGAGCGAGCAATTGACCGACGGTGTACGCTCGCTCCTGGGAGTGTCGTGGTTCCCCCCTGCGGCACTCCCATCTTCGCGTTGCTCAGCGCCTGGCGCGCTTCCCCAGCATGCGCCGCACGACAGTCATCACCTCGTCGGTGTACGCCTCCCCCTCACCGGTCTCGATGGCGTGCGCCAGGCAGCCCTTGATGTGATCCTCGACGAGCAGCAGCGCCACCTGGTCGGTCGCCGCGGTCATGGCGTCCACCTGCTGGAGGACGTCGAGGCAGTACGCCTCCTCGTCCACCAGGCGGCGAATGCCGCGCACCTGGCCCTCGATGCGCGCCAGGCGGGTGAGCAGCTCACCCTTGTCCTGCGTGTAGGCGTGCCGGAAGTGCTCGTTCGACATACTGTGGGTGAGTATCGGCGAGGGTCGTTCGAGCCGTCAATCATCGGTCCGCCGGATCCGTCGTAGCATGGGCCGATGAGCCCCCTCGACCGCCATGCCCTGGTGGATGGCATCCAGCGCGCGCTGGTGGTGGTCGCCCACCCCGACGATGCCGAGTTCGGCGCCGCGGCGACCATCGCCCAGCTCACCCGCGACGGCGTGGCGGTCGACTACGTGGTCACCACCGACGGCGGAAAGGGGACCGATGACCCCGCGGTGACCCCCGCCATGCTCACCGCCACGCGCGAGGCGGAGCAGCGCGCCGCGGCGGACCTGCTCGGGGTCGGTGAGATCGTCCACCTCGGCCACCCCGACGGTTACCTGCTGCCCACGCTCGAGCTGCGCCGCGACGTGACGCGCCACATCCGGCGCCTCCGGCCCGACCTGGTGATCACCTGGAGCCCGCAGCGGCGGCTCGACGGCAATCCGTCCATCGGTCACCCCGATCACCTCGCCACCGGCGAGGCGACGCTCGCGGCGGTGTACCCCGCGGCCCGCGATCGCCTGAACTTCCCGGAGCTGCTGGCCGACGAGGGGCTCGAGCCGTGGCGGGTGCGGCAGGTCCTGCTGATGGGGGTCGAGCAGCCGAACCTGTGGCTCGACGTGGCCGCGACGTTCGAGCTCGGCCTGCGGTCGATCCTCGCCCACGCCAGCCAGGTCGACGCGGGCACGGTCGGCGAGCGCGTGCGCGAGCGCGCCCGGGCCGCCGGTGAGCCGCACGGCATCGAGCTGGCGCAGGCGTTCCTGTCGATCGTGCTGGCATGACGCGGCGGGGCGGCGGCGGTGGTCCGCGCGGCGGCTGGGGCGCCTTCGGCGGGCCGGAGCCCGACCTGACGCGCCGGCCGGGGAGCGAGGGGCGCACGCTGCGGCGCATCGCCGGCTTCTTCCGCCCGTACCGCGGGCGGCTGTGGTTCATCGCCGGCCTGATCCTGGTCAGCGTCAGCATCGGTGTGGTCAACCCGATCCTGCTCAAGCTGATCATCGACAACCTGCTGCCGGGCGGGGCGCAGGACCTGGGGCTCCTCTATGTGCAGGCCGGCCTGATGATCGTGCTCCCGATCCTCACCAGTGCCATCGGCGTATGGCAGGCGTACCTCTCCAACGTGGTGGGGCAGCGGGTCATGAACGACCTCCGGCTGGCGCTGTACCGGCACCTGCAATGGATGCCCCTGCGCTTCTTCACCGAGACCCGCACCGGCGAGATCCAGAGCCGCATCGCGAACGACGTGGGCGGGGTGCAGTCGGTGGTCACCGATACCGCCTCCAGCCTGCTGGCCAACTTCGCCACGGTGGCCACCACCATCGTCGCGATGTGGATCCTCGACTGGCGCCTGACGCTGCTCTCCCTGGGGCTGCTGCCGGTCTTCGCCTACATCACCTACCGGGTCGGCAAGGTGCGGCGCGAGGTGAGCACCCTGACCCAGCGCTCGATGGCCGAGATGAGCGCCATCACCGAGGAGTCGCTCTCGGTGAGCGGGATCCTGCTGTCCAAGACGTTCGGCCAGCAGGAGGCGAGCATCGAGCGCTTCCGCGCCGAGTCGCAGCGGCTCGGCGACCTCCAGGTGCGCGGCCAGATGATCGGACGCTGGTTCTTTGCGCTGATCGGCACGTTCTTCAGCATCATGCCGGCCTTCGTGTACCTGCTCGCCGGGTCGCTGATCATCGGCGGCGACACGAGCGTCAGCATCGGCACCATCGTTGCCTTCACCACGCTCCAGAGCCGGCTTTTCTTCCCGCTGGGACAGCTGCTCAACGTGCAGGTCGAGATCCAGGGCGCGCTGGCGCTGTTCGACCGCATCTTCGAGTACCTCGAGATGGAGCACGAGATCGTCGACGCGCCCGATGCGGTGGCCCTGGACCCTGCGACGATGCGCGGCGAGGTGGCCTTCGAGGGCGTCTCGTTCCGCTACCCGGTGGCGCCCGCGCAGGTCGAGGTCGCCGACGAGGCGGCCGAGGCCGAGGCCGAGGGGCGCGCGATGCCCACCGCGGTACGGCCCTTCGCGCTGCATGACATCAGCTTCCGCGCCGCCCCGGGACAGCTGGTCGCGCTGGTCGGTCCCTCGGGGAGTGGCAAGACCACCACCACGTACCTCATCCCGCGGCTCTACGACGTGGATGCCGGGTCGGTGACGATCGACGGCATCGACGTGCGGCAGCTGACGCTCGCCTCGCTGGGCCGCGAGATCGGTGTCGTCACCCAGGAGACGTACCTGTTCCACGACACGGTGCTCGCCAACCTGCAGTACGCGAAGCCGGAGGCGACCCAGGAGGAGATCGAGCGCGCGGCGCGCGCGGCGGCGATCCACGACCGGATCACGGAGCTGCCGGACGGCTACGACACGATCGTGGGCGAGCGCGGCTACAAGCTGTCCGGCGGAGAGAAGCAGCGCATCGCCATCGCCCGGGTGCTGCTCAAGGACCCCCGGGTGCTGATCCTCGACGAGGCCACCTCGGCGCTCGACACGGTGAGCGAGCGGCTCATCCAGGGGGCGCTGGCCGGGCTGATGGAGGGACGCACCACCATCGCCATCGCGCACCGCCTCTCCACGATCCTGCGCGCCGACCTGATCCTGGTCATGGAGCGCGGCCGGATCGTCGAGCGCGGCACCCACGACGAACTGATCCGCCACGAGGGCCTGTACGCCAAGCTCTCCGCGGAGCAGTTCAGCGCCGCCATCGGCGAGTCGCCGGGGCTCTGACCACGCGGCAGGGCGGAGCGGCGCCGCGCGGCTCCGTGCGTGGGGCGCACGAACGGACGGAGATTGACCGACCTGGGGCCCGATATCAGCCCGATAGGGGCGGTCTTGTGCGTCCGGCGCACCGTTCGACGGAGGACGGGCCCCACGTTCGACGGTTCGTGCGTGGGACGCAATGGCCCCCACGGGGCGCGGCCCCGTGCGTGGAGCGCACGAACGGACGGAGATTGACCGACCTGGGGCCCGATATCGGCCCCAATGGGGCGGTTTCGTGCGTCCGGCGCACCGTTCGAGGGAGGACGGGCCCCACGTTCGACGGTTCGTGCGTGGGACGCAACGGGCCCCACGGGGCGCGGAGGAGCGGCGACGCGCGACGGTGCCAAGGGCGTGCAACACTCCCCCCGGCATGACCGACGCACCCGCACCCGCACCCCGCCACACCAACCGCCTCGCCGCCGAGACGAGCCCGTACCTGCTGCAGCACGCGCACAACCCCGTCGACTGGTACCCGTGGGGCGACGAGGCGCTCGAGCGGGCGCGGCAGCTGGACCGTCCCATCTTCCTGTCGATCGGCTATTCGGCGTGCCACTGGTGCCACGTCATGGAGCGCGAGTCGTTCGAGGACGAGCGCATCGCCGCGCTGCTCAACCAGCACTTCGTGCCGATCAAGGTCGACCGCGAGGAGCGGCCCGACATCGACGAGCTGTACATGGCCGCCGTGCAGGCGATGACCGGCAGCGGCGGCTGGCCGCTCAACGTGTTCCTCACGCCGTCCCTCGAGCC
>DASSPJ010000119.1:0-5329 GCA_035699665.1 Candidatus Limnocylindria bacterium | reverse complement strand
GCGAAGGGGAGGCCGATCCGGCGGGGCTGCATCACGACCCATATCCAGCTGCGGGCAGGCGCGGAGCGTAGCAAAGGCGCCGTCCCGGAACCTGCGATCTCAGCGAAGCGCCGAGCCGACCTCCTCGATCGAGGCGCCGCGCGCGACCAGCTCGCGCGCCCGGACGGGCCGGATCGCACCGCCCAGCACGCCCAGGCCCACGACGCGCCCGTCGGCCGTCGCCACCACGACCCGGTCTCCGATCCATCGTTCCGCGTCGGCGGCCGCCGGGTCACCGATCACGTCCAGCGGCGTGCCACCGACCTCGGAGAAGACCCATGGCACCGGCACGACGGGGGTGGGCTCGCCGAGGATCGAGCCGGCGACGCGCTCGCCGGCCTCGCGGGCCGCGTGCCAATGCTCGACGCGCCGACCGGCGACCCGCGCGACGTCGCCGGCCGCCCATACCCCGCCGGCCGAGGTCCGGCCGGCGGCATCGGTGTCGATCCCATCGGAGGCGGCCAGGCCGGCGGCGCGCGCCAGCTCGTCGCGCGGCCGCACGCCGACGCCGGCGACGATGATCTCAGCGGCCAGGTGCCGGTCGCCCACCCAGGCGCCCCGGTCGTCGATCCGGCTCACCGTCACGCCGAGGCGCACCTCCACCCCGGCGGCGGCGAGCCGCTCCGCGGCCCAGCCGGCGAGCAGCGCGCCCAGCTGGCCGCCCCACAGCTGCCCGCCCATCTCGACGAGCGTCGGCCGCATGCCGCGTCGCGCCAGCGCCGACGCCACTTCGACCCCGATGAACCCGCCGCCCACGACCACCGCCGGCGCCCCGCGGAGCCGGTCGGCGGCGGCCCGCAGGGCGCGGGCATCGGTGAGCGTCCGCAGCAGGAGCGCCCGTTCGCCTCCGGGGACGGCCAGCGGACGGGGTGCGGCGCCGGTGGCGAGGAGGCAGCCGCCGAACCCGATCTCGGTGCCGTCGTCGAGGGACGCCACGCGCGCCGCCGGGTCGATCGAGCGCACTGCCACGCCGGAGCGCAGCTCCACGCCGCGGCGCTCGTACCAGCTCGCCGGCTCGGCCAGCAGCAGATCCTCGGACGGCGGGGCGTCCAGCAGGAGCAGCTCCTTGGAGAGCGGCGGACGGTTGTAGGGCGGCGTCGGCTCGTCGCCGACGAGCACGATCGTGCCGTCGAACCCGCGCCGGCGCAGGGCGCGGGCACAGCGGGCGCCGGCGACGCCGGCGCCCACGATCAGCAGGTCAGCGCGGGTGGCGGACGGCATCGGCGGCGACCAGGTGGTGGGCGAGAACGGCCAGCGAGAGCTGCTCGAGCCGGTCGAGCCGCCGCCCGAGGAGGAGATTGCGCCGCGCCAGGTCGTCCACGACGCCCGAGTCTAGCGGCCACCCGGCGGAGGGCTCGGCGTGCGACACCGGCGGAACCGGATCGGCGCCTCGGTGGCGCGGCCGATCCGCATTGACAGCATCGACGCGGCACGACTACCGTCGCGGGGACCGCAGTCATCCGCAGGCGAAAGGAGCGAGACCGATGACCACCCGATCGGCGACCGCGTCCGCCTGCAGGCGAGCCGCTCACCGCTGAGCGACTCCTCGCGCCCCCCGGAACCGCGCGCGCGGCGGACGCCCTCCCGCCCACCTTCGAGCCCTGCCGATGACGGCGCCCCGCGCCGCATCGGTCCACGAGGAGAGCACCCACCCGTGCAGACCGGCACCGTGCTGCGCGCGCGCAGCGGCTTCTACACCGTCCTGGCCGACGACGGCGCGACCATCGAGTCGCGGATGCGCGGCCGCATCAAGAGAGAGCGCCAGACCACCGAGCTGGCGGTGATCGGCGATCGCGTGGCCGTCGCCACCCTGCCCGACGGCAGCGGCATGATCGAGCAGGTCGAGCCGCGACGGAGCAAGTTCAGCCGCCGCCAGCCCGGTCCGCGGGGCGCCTGGAAGGAGGACCTGCTGGTCGCCAACGTCGACCAGGTCCTCATCGTGTTCGCCTGTGCCGATCCCCCACCGCACCTGCGCCTGGTCGACCGCTTCCTGGTGGTGGCGGAGGCCAACGAGGTCGAGGCGGTGCTCGTGGCCAACAAGGTCGACCTGGTCGGCGAGGCGGGGGCGCGTGCGCTCTTCGGTGAGTACGAGCGGATCGGGTACCCGGTCGAGTACGTCTCGGCACGCGCCGCGATCGGCATCGACCGGCTGCGGCGACGACTTTCCGGCCGCGTCAGCGTGGTCACCGGCCCGTCGGGGGTCGGCAAGTCCACGCTCCTCAACGCCATCCAGCCCGGCCTGCAGCTCGCCACCGGCGAGGTGAGCGAGGTGCTGCACAAGGGCCGCCACACGACCGTCTCCGCCGAGCTGATCCCGGTGGCGGGCGTCGCCGGTGGCTGGGTGGCCGACACCCCGGGTCTCCGCGAGCTCGGCCTCTTCCAGATCCCGCCCGACGAGATGGCGATGTCGTTCCCCGAGATGCGGCCGTTCCTCGGCGCGTGCGCCTTCCGCGACTGCAGCCACCTCCACGAGCCGCGCTGCGCGGTGCGCGCCGCCGTGCTGCGCGGCGATGTCAGCGAGGCGCGCTACGAGTCGTATCGGCGGCTGGTCGAGGGCGACGAGTGACCCGCCTGTAACGGGCGGCGCGATCGGGGCGTCCCCAGCGCACTCCCGTGCCGCCGACGTAGACCGCTCGAACGTCCGGCGCGGATCGCATCGGAGCAACGACCGACATGGCCACGCGCAGCACCCTCATCGTCGTCGCGACCGCGCTCGCGCTCCTCGCACCCGCCAGCGCCAGTGCGGCGCCGCCGGACGGCTACCGCGTTATCAGCTCTCGCCATGCCGACGGGGGTGTCGTCGCCGTCGACGGGTGCCTCGGCACCGAGGTGTACTTCGGAAGCAACGCGGCGGTCTACGGCGGCCGGCCTGGCGAGATCAACAAGCAGGCCGGTCCGACCGATGTGCTGGTCGTCATCTCCGACCTGTGCGGCGAGCCGGTGGGCAAGGGCTTTCCGCTCGTCGCCCTGTGGCAGGGCCAGGCAATGGTCGGCCTCGAGAGCGACGCGCGGCTGACCACCGCGTCCGTCGACGCCTGGATCCCGGTCACCGACGACGTGTCCGGCGCCTCCGACGTGGCGCACCTCACCGCGACGTGGACGGCCACCGAGCGTGCCACCCCGGACCCGACGCACTCCCACGTCCGCTTCCCCGGCGAGGCGGTCGTCAACTCCCACGACAACGACACCCTGGTCGGCGCGACGGTCGCCGGCTCGCTCGCCATCGGCGCCTGGTCGATGGACCTGGCCACCGATGCGGCGCACCTCGCCAGCGTGAAGGCTGGATGCCAGGTGATGCTGCACCCCTCCGCCGACGATGCGGACTACGACTGCACCTGACCGCGGCCGGGACGTACCGATGGCTCCGCCTGGGCCGCCGTGGGCGCGAGGTGACAGCCCGGGCGCCGGGCGTGGACCGAAGCCTGGCCCCGCGCTATCATCGGCATCCGGCGCGCGGGAGTAGCTCAGCTGGCAGAGCGCCACCTTCCCAAGGTGGATGTCGCGGGTTCGATCCCCGTCTCCCGCTCCATTCCCCGGGCGTTGATCCGTCGACGCCGCTGGCTTGGCTGGTCGACGGGCAGCCTCTTGTTCGACCCGATGACGAGCTGGCGCGGTTCCTGCTGCGCACGTGGCCATGACGACACGCCTCGACGACGCGCCCGACGGGACGGCGCTCGAGCGCGCCGAGGAGGCCGCGCTCCCCACCATCCGTCCGGAGACCCCTGACGACATCGACGCCATCGCGGAGCTGCATCGCGCAGCCTTCGGCGGCACCGCGGAGGCGGAGCTCGTCGACGCCGTGCGCCGCTCGGCGCACTTCATCCCCGACCTGTCGCTCGTCGCCGAGCTGAACGGCCAGGTGGTCGGGCACCTGCTCCTGTCCCGCGTGGAGCTGGTCCCGCGCGGTGAGAGCGGGGCGATCCCGTTCCTGGCCCTCGCGCCGGTCGCCGTGTCGCCGATGCACCAGGCGCGCGGCGTGGGAACGCTCCTCATGCGTGCCGGCGTGGCGCTCGCCGGTACGCGAGCGGAGGAGATCGGGATCGCCGTCCTCGGGTCGCCCGAGTTCTACGGCCGCTTCGGGTTCGTGCCGGCCGACGACCTGGAGATCGTGGGACCCTGGCCGGCGCCGCCCGGCGTCTTCCAGGTGCTCCCGCTCGGCGGCGCCGCGCTGCCGGCCGGAACCGTCAGCTACCCGGCGCCCTTCGCGCAGCTCTGATCCGTCGGCGCGGTCAGCCTCCGGAGCTGGGGCTGTCCGACTCGGACGGGCGCAGGCTCTCCACGTCGTCGTCGTCGCTGCCCCCCGGCCCCGAGCTGTCGGAGCCGGACGGCTCCGGAGTTTCCGAAGCATCGTCCCCATCGTGCGTGGGATCGGCGGTCGGCACGACATCGCTCGGTCGAGGACTGGCTGTGGCAGCGGGAGTGGTCATGGCGGCGGGCGTCGGGGTGGGGCTCGGCGTCGGGGTGGGGCTCGGCGTCGCCGGCGGGGCGGTGGGCGATGGAACCAGCGAGGGGCTGCTGCCGGGAAGCTGCCGCATCTGATCGAGGAGTCCTCCGGCCAGCAGCGTCACCGTGATGCCGGCGACGGCGACGGCAGCCATGACGGCGCCCTGCCAGGCACGCGTCCGGCGAGGCGCGAGAAGGCCGGCGAGCCACGTACCGCGGTCTGGCGCCTCGTTCGCAATCGCGGCAAGCACTCGGTCGTGGAATCCAGGCGACGGGATCGCATCGGCGCCGCCCAGCTGTTCGAGCTCGCCGGCGATCTCGTCGAGCGCAGAATCGTCGAGGCCGATCTCAGCGCTGGTGAACGGGCGGCGGGTCATCGGTTCGGCTCGGCCGCGCGCCGCAGCCGTTCAAGGCCCCGCCGCAGGTGCGTCTTGACGGTGTTCAGTGGGCGGCCGGTGGCGCCGGCAATCTCGGCGAGCGAGAGCTCCCCGAAGAAGCGCAGCGCGACCGTCTCCCGGTAGGGCTCGGGAAGGGCGGCGACGCCCTGCCGCAGCTCGGCTGCGCGCTCGGCCGCCACGAGCGCTCCGAGCGGCTCGGCGGCAGTGCTGGCGCGCTCTCCCACGGCAGCCAGGTCGACCGCCTCGCGGCGCTGTGCAAGGCGCCGGTATGCCTGCCGGGTGGCGATGCGCACCAGCCAGGCGCCGAGCGGCCCGTCACCGCGGTACGTGCGCAGGGATCGGTACCCGATCACCATCGACTCCTGCGCGACATCCTCAGCGTCGGCTGACCGGCCGAGGATGCGCAGGCACACGCGATAGACCGCGAGCGCCTCCCGCTCCACGACGGG